>JAZOUO010000068.1:0-69230 GCA_045658225.1 Eubacteriales bacterium | reverse complement strand
TTTACCTCGGGTGTAGTATTCATAAATTCACTCATTTTATTTACCTGTCCTTATTTTTTATTCAAAATCAAGCTGTTTCTTGCGGCAACCGTGTCACAGCTTATTATTTTTCCGTCGTCTATCAATGAGTCAATGCTCATATTCAGAGCCTCAAGCAAAACGTTATCAAGATGCTCAAGTCTCTCTGCCATTTCCATTTTCTGCGGTTGGGCATCCCAGAACATATTGCGGAGCTTGACACACTCGTCGTACTTGCGAGTCTCATCAATATAATCCGCAAGATAGATTATCTTTTCAAAAAGCGTCATACTCGCGCAGCCTGTTGTATGATATCTTACCGCATTTATTATCTCAATATCCGAAAATTCGGGATAAATCATAGATATAAGTATCGCCGCTGAACGCGCGTGAAAGGTCTTGGGTGCTCGCAAATCCTCGGGGAGCAGACTTTCGCCGTGCTCCTTGAAAATTGCTATGTGCTCCTCGTATGAGAGCTCCTTCGTCATATCGTGGAGCAACGCCGCCGCACGCAATTTGCTCTTTTTCTCGGGACAATACAGTTCAGATAGTCTTCTTGCCATATCCTCTACCGCAAGAGTATGTAAATATCTCTTCTCGGACATTTCCGATGAGACTTTACCTCTGAGCACCTCTATTTCACTGTCGGATATTTCTCTGTAAATCATAAATACAACCCCTCTTTTTTGATATATTCGTAAACACCGCGCGGAAGATATGCCGATGCATCATCTCCGTTTTTAATCATATCTCTTATCTGATTTGAGGAAATTTCAATAGGCTCGACCGTGAGCTTGACCACGTTTTTGCCGTATTTTTGCTTGTATTCTGCTATTTTTGAAATGATTTTTGAGTCAAGCGAGCTATCCTTTTCGCGACGTATATACACGGGATAGCAAAGTCTGAATATCTCGTCAGCATCCTTCCACTTGTCAAGCGTAAGCATCATATCCGTTCCGCAGAGCAGAAAGAGTCTGTCCTCGGAATTGACTGAAAATGTTTTCAGCGTATCCACTGTATAGCTCTTTCCCTGTCTGAGTATCTCAATGTCGCTGACTATAACGCCGTCCATACCCGCAAAAGCAAGCTTGCACATATTCAGTCTGTCGGTACTTGTCGCACCGTCACTCATTTCCTTGTGGGGCGTCACGCCCGTAGGAATGACAAACAATATGTCAAGCCACATCTGCTCCATAAAGGCTTTCGCCGCCTGCACGTGCCCTATATGTACGGGCGAGAACGTGCCGCCGTAAATTCCTATTCTCATAGTCTTCCAGCTTTCTTAAAGAATTTCACAGTAAAATTACTTTTTGGGCAATACTATCTGCTTATTGTCCTGCGACTCGCGGTAGATAACTATCTTTCTGCCCACAACGAGCACGCCGTCTGCCCCCGTAGCCTCGCAAAGCTTATTCTGAATGTCGCGGGGTGTTTCTCCTGCCGTTTCAAGAACGGTTATTTTTATAAGCTCTCTTGCCTCAAGAGCGTCGGACACGGTCTTTATAAGATTCTCCGTAATTCCGCCCTTGCCGACCTGAATTATAGCGCTCTCGTTTGAT
Organism: Eubacteriales bacterium; assembly: GCA_045658225.1. Classification (GTDB taxonomy): domain Bacteria; phylum Bacillota; class Clostridia; order Oscillospirales; family CAG-272; genus SVTX01. The sequence continues at coordinate 67,653 of JAZOUO010000068.1, read as the reverse complement.
GCAAGACCCTTGAGATACGCTCTCTGTTTTGATGTCAACATATTTTTTCTCCGTTAATTGTTTTTCACAAGCCTTTCCGCTAAGGCTCTTATAGCCTTGCCTCTGTGGCTTATCTGATTTTTCTCCTCTGATGTTATTTCGGCGAGCGTCTTATCAAACGGGGGGTAGTAGAATATGGGGTCATATCCAAAGCCGCCCTCACCGCGATACTCGTCAATTATCTGACCCTCAACCTCGCCGCGCACGATTATATCCTCGCGCCCGTCGCTCTCAGGGAAAACACACGCGATAGTGCAGACAAAACGTGCAGTTTTGTCCTCAACTCCATTGAGATTTTCCAGAAGCAGCTGATTATTCGCCTCGTCGTCACCGTGCTCACCGGCGTATCTTGCCGAGTAAACTCCCGGCGCGCCACCAAGCGCATCAACCTCAAGTCCCGAGTCGTCGCCAACGCCGATATATCCCGACGATGCCGCAACGCGCGCCTTGATAAGCGCATTTTCCACAAAGGTCTCGCCGTCCTCTTCTATCTCTCCGTATATCCCTACGTCGTCAAGAGAAAGTATCTCGATACCCTCAATATACTGCGAGAGCAATACCTGAAGCTCCGCTTTTTTCTTTTTATTTCTTGATGCTAATACTATTTTCATTTTTATCCTGTAATTACAAGCTTTATGGCTTCTCCAAGCCATTTTTCAAGGAAGTTTTTGAGGGGCGCGGGGAACTTTTTACCAAAAAGTGCCCCGCATCCTATCATTCAAATAGCGCCGTCACGAAATCGTGAGCGTCAAATTCTCTCATATCGTCTATCTTCTCGCCGACGCCTATGAACTTAACAGGTATGCCAAGCTCCTGCTTTATGGAAATAACGATACCGCCCTTTGCCGTGCCGTCGAGCTTGTTGAGGGTAATTCCCGTAATATTTGCCGCCTTGGAAAATTCCTTTGCCTGCAAAATTGCGTTCTGTCCCGTGGTCGCGTCAAGCACCAAGAGGTTTTCTCTGCTCGCCTCGGGAAGCTCGCGGTCAATTACGCGGTTAATTTTTGCAAGCTCGTTCATAAGGTTTGTCTTGTTATGAAGTCTGCCAGCAGTGTCAACGATAAGAACGTCAGCCTGCTTTTTCTTTGCGTAGCTAATTGCGTCAAAAACCACTGCCGCGGGGTCGCTTCCCTCGTTCTGTCTTACCATATCAACGCCCGCGCGGTCACACCATACTGCAAGCTGGTCGATAGCCGCCGCACGGAACGTGTCTGCCGCCGCAACAACGACTTTTTTGCCAGACGCCTTAAGTCTCTTGGAAATTTTTCCGATAGACGTGGTCTTTCCCGCTCCGTTTACACCGATAACGAGAATTACCGAGGGGGTGGTGTCAAGCTTCAGTGGCTGACCCTCGCCTATCATCTCCTCAATAATCTCCTGAATAGAGGACATTACCTGTTCTTTTTCCTTTAGTCTGCCGTCCTTGATGCGCTCACGAAGCTCGTCGATTATATATTCTGTGGAATTAACTCCCACGTCTGCCATAATAAGCAGCTCCTCAAGCTCCTCAAGCAAGTCCTCGTCAACTCGAACGAAGTTTTTGAGAAGCTCGTCTATCTGTCCGAAAAGCGCGTTTTTGGTCTTTGAAAGTCCGCTTTTGAGCTTTTTCCAGAAGGATACCTCCTCCTCGGCTTCGCTTACCTGCTCTACAATGTCCTCTGCACTCTCGTCTTGAATTATCTCTTCGGACTTTGCTGTCTCTGCCTCGGATGCTATACCCTCGTCCTCAACCCTATTTTTGCCAAAAAGCTTATTCAAAAAGGCCATTCCACTCGTTCTCCTTCTTCTTTTCAATATCCTTTACGTCAAGCGTGAGCACCTTGGAAATACCGTGCTCGGGCATTGTCACTCCGTAAAGTCTTGTAGCCGCCGCCATAGTTCCACGTCTGTGGGTTATCATTATGAACTGTGTGCCGTCGGAATATCTCTTTATGTACTGCGCAAGTCTTTCAACGTTTACCTCGTCAAGCGCCGCTTCTATCTCGTCAAGAATACAGAACGGCGTGGGGTTGACCTTGAGTATCGCAAAGAACAACGCAACACCGATAAACGCCTGCTCACCGCCCGAAAGCTGCATAAGATTCTTGATTATCTTGCCGGGAGGTGCCGCCTTTATCTCGATGCCCGATTCAAGCACGTTTTCGGGGTCGGTAAGGCAAAGCTCTGCCGATCCGCCACCGAAAAGCTCGGAGAAGGTCTGACCAAAGTTTTCGTTTATCTTATTAAAGGACTCTGTAAACGCGACCTTCATCTCACCCTCGAGCTGACTGATAATGCCATTGAGCTCGGCTCTCGCCTTTTCAAGATCCTTTATCTGCGCGGACATATAGTCGTATCTTTCCTTGACTTCCTTGTACTTATTCACAGCGTCAAGGTCAACGTGTCCTATCGCACGGAGCTTGTTGCGGCACTCGGTCTGAGTCCTTACGTACTCGGCGCGGTTCTCGGGAGTCACCTCGGGGTATCCGAGCGCTACCGCGTCATTACGCGTAAGCTCGTAGTCCTCCCAGAGCTTGCCCGCAAGCTTGTCGTAATTCTCACGCAGGGACGAAAGCTTTGATTCATTTTGCGTGTGAGCTCTGAATATAAGCTCCTTTTCGGACATCTTCTCGCGGATAAGAGTATTTATCTCGTTAAGCTTTTTCTCAAACTCAAGATTGCCCTCATCAAGCTGTGCCTTTCTTTCGTTAAGGTCGGAAAGAAGCTTCTCGCACTCTGCGTGATCCTTGCGGTTTTCTGCCTGAGCGATTGTCGTGTTTTCTATCTGAAGCTTGTAAGCCTCAATTCTGCCCTCAGCAGAGCTTACGTCCTCCATACACACTCTGATTCTTTCCTCGGATACCGAGAGAAGCGCCTGCGCGGTCTCTATGTCCTTTTGTATCTCGCTTATCTTGATGATTATATGAGTCTTTGCCTTTTCAAGCTCGGCTGCCTCGTCCTCGGCATCAACCTTATCCTGATGCTTCTTTTCTCGTGCGGCAAGAATTTCTGCTACCTTTTCGCTTTGCGCCTTTTCCTCTTGCTTAAGCGCTGCGATGTCCTCCTCGTATCTTTCGCTCATTCTGACTATCTGATTGTAGTCCTCTCTCATTTTGTCGAGGAGGGACTTGTTTGCGTCAAACTTTGCATTTATCTGCTCAAGCTTTGAGTTTTCCGAATTCTTGAGCATAACGAGGATTTCTTTCTTATCCTGAAGCTCGGTAATGCGCTCGGTATATTCCTCAATATTCTTTCTTATCTCGGAGAGCTTTGACTCAAGTGACTTTATCTCACCCGCAAGCTTTTCTGCCTCTGCGGTAAGATTCTTCATCTCGTCCGCGCGGGAAAGCGCCCCGCTTCCCTGCTTTACCGAGCCGCCCGTGAACGAGCCGCCCGCGTTTATCTGCTGACCGTCAAGTGTGACAACTCTGACCTTGTATCGCAGAGCCTTCGCCATAGCGGTTGCGTTATCAATGTTGTCAAACACAAGAGTTCTGCCGAGCAGAGAGGATATTACGTTGTCAAATTTCGCGTCCCTACGGCAAAGATTGTCTGCTGTGTCGATATATCCGATAAAGCCCTTTGCATCTCTCATCTCGGGGGTCTCGCTTGATGCTCTCATAGACGTCAAGGGGAAGAATGTTGCACGTCCCGCCTGACCGCGCTTGAGGTAATACATAGCCGCCTTTGCGGTGTCCTCATCCTCAACCACGATATTCTGGAGATTTGCGCCAAGTGCAACCTCAATCGCCGTGATAAACTTGGACTCTACCGAAATGACCTTTGAAAGAGGTCCGTAAATCTTACCGCAGATATTTCCGCGCATATCGGTAATCTTACCCTCGGAGTATCCGTTCATTACGTAGCGAACACTATTTGCATATCCCTCAAACTGCTCCTCCATAGCCTTTATGGTGGACACTCTCTGGAGCGCGGAGTCGCGTCTGAGCTTCTTGCCGTTTATCTGCTCGTAAATCTCGCCATAAGTGTTATTTGCAGCGGTGAGCTTTTGGTCTTCTGTGGCAACCTCACTGTCAGTCTCTGCTATTGCCTTATCGTAATCCGCAACAGTCTTTTCTGCCGCTCCTCTATCTCTCTCAAGACGGGTGTGTATCTGCTCGTATCCCTCAATATCTACTAGAATACTTGCATTTCTGTCGCTTCCGCTGGATCGGGCATTTTCAAGCACAGAGATTCTGACCTTGATATCGGTTGCAACCTCCTCTGCTGCCTTGCTGTCCGCGAATGCGGTGTCTATATCTTTATCAAGCTGGGCAATTTTGCACTTCTGCTCAAAGATACTGTCATCTGCGGCTTCAAGCTTTGTATTCCAGTCATCAAGTGAGCCCTCAAGCTCGGATATTCTGCCCTTTTGAGCCTCTGCCTTTACTTTTTCGTCGGCAAGTGTCTTTTTGAAGGACTCACGCGACTGCTCTGCATTCTGCATAAGCTCGCCCGCGTGCGCAATATTGCTCTCGCTGACTCTGAATTCACTGTCAAGCGTGTGTATTCTGTTTGTGACGTCGCGTATTTCGGAGAGAACCTGTGATGATGCGATCTTACCGCTCTGCGACGCATCAAAAAGCTTTGCGGAGCGCGCATCAAGAGACTGCATTGAGTCCTCGGCGTTCTTCAAGTCGAACGACGAATGACGAAGTGCATCCTCGGCTACACTTATGTCCGTGCGGAGCTTTTCGGTATCAAACAGCCAAAGGCTGACGTCCACCTTTTTCTTTGCATCCATAAGCTCTATTGCGCGCTTCGCCTTGCCTGCCTCGCGCTCAAGAGGGCCTACCTGTGACTCGACCTCGACAAAGACGTCATTCACACGCGTCATATTGTCCTCGGTCTGCGCAAGCTTTCTCTCCGCCTCGTTTTTCTTGTGTCTGTACTTTGCAATACCCGACGCGTCCTCGAAGATTCCGCGGCGCTCGTCGCTCTTACGTGACACCATCTCGGCAATTCGTCCCTGACCGATAATGGAATATCCATCACGGCCAATACCCGTGTTCATAAACAGCTCGTATATGTCGCGGAGTCTTACAGGACGGCGGTTGATATAATATTCACTCTCCCCCGCGCGGAAATAACGTCTTGTGACGGTCACCTCGTCGTAGGGGCAATCAAGTCTATTGTTTTCGTCAGTGTTGTCAAACGTGACAGAGACCTCGGCAAAGCCCATAGGTCTGCGGCTGTCCGCACCGCCGAAAATCACGTCCTCCATTTTTGTTGAACGCAGAGTTTTTGAGGATATTTCACCCAAAACCCAACGCATAGCGTCAGCTATATTCGACTTTCCGCTTCCGTTAGGGCCAACTATGACCGTAACGCCCGAGGACATATCCTCGCCCTGCGAGTCAAATACAAGCTTTGTTTTATCGGGAAACGACTTAAATCCTTGAAGTTCTATTGATTTAAGATACATCTATTGCCCTTCCTTTCTCGATGTCCGAGTCTTTAGTCTATACCTTCGAGAGTGACAGTTTCCACGTCGCCCTCTTTTATAATTATCTGCTTAAATTTATATATTTGTTTGAGCTTTTCTCTGTTTTTGCCCTTTTGTCCTATACACGCCGAGACTTTTCCTCGCGGCACACAGAACAGAGCAATACGTCCGCTCGTCTCTGCACCAAAGCTATCTATAAGTCCACACATTTTTGAGAGTAAATACTCACCAAGCACAAGCTCGCCGAGTGCGGGGTGATTTGCTCCGCCCATAACGCAGGACTCGTTCGAAAGATTTTCCGACGCGCAAAGACCTATTCTTATACAGTCCACTCCGTGCTCCTCAAAAATCTCAAGCACTCTTGCCGAGCGACATATAGCATTCTCAAGCTCAAGCATACCGTACTCTCCGCGCTCTGCCATCTGCGCAAGCTCGGTGTCGTAAAACACCACCGTGGGATAAATTCTCGCGCCCACAGCTCCAAGAGAACATATTTTCTCTGCGGTATATATCTCACTCTCAAGTGTTGACCCCGGCAGACCTATCATCATCTGTCCGACAAGCTGATATCCGCGTTCTACTATCATTTTGCACGCAGTCTCCGCCTGCGCCGCATTGTGCCCTCTTTTCGAGAGAGCAAGCACACCGTCGTCCATACTCTGAAGCCCAAGCTCTATGGCGCTCACCGTATAACGCGACAGAATATCAAGTATCTCCTGACTTATATAGTCGGGGCGGGTGGACATTCTTATGCCTGTCACGCGTGCATAGCCATCGTCACGATTTACAAAGGATTGCGCTGTATCAAGTAAATATATCATCAGCTCACGGTCAATTCCCGTAAACGAGCCGCCGAAATACGCGATCTCTACCTCGCAGTCGCGCGGTATAGTGGACAAGGCGATTTCTATCTCGAGCCTGACACTTTCGCGATCAAAACAGGTCTTTCCCGATATTGAGCGTTGATTGCAAAACACGCACATATTCGGACATCCAAGGTGGGGTATGAATATGGGAATATTTCTGTGATTTTTTCTTTTGCTCAGCATAATTATTCTACGTTGAAAAGAGCCAACGCCTCACGCGCGGCGGCTTGCTCCGCCTCTCGCTTGGAGCGTCCCTTTCCTCTGCCAATCACGTTAGAATTAAGTCTTGCCTCAACAAAAAATTCCTTCATGTGATCGGGACCGCTCTGCGCAACGATAACGTATTCAAGGAAATCTCCCTCCGCCTGCTGAACGAACTGCTGAAGCGCAGTTTTGGGATCAGCCGAAAAGCCTGTCTTGCCGAGACTCTTTATCTCGTCCTGAATAAAGGGCAAAAGGAACTTTCTTACGTTATCGAAGCCGTCCTCGCCCGAATCCAGATAAATCGCCGCGATAAGCGCCTCAAAGGCGTCCGCGAGAATGGACTTTCTCTCTCTGCCGTTATTCTTTTCTTCGCCGATGCCGAGTAATATGTACTGACCAAGCTGGATTTTCTGCGCATAGGACGAAAGCGCCCTCTCGCATACAAGCTCGGCCCTCATTCTCGTAAGCTCACCCTCGGGAGAATCGGGAAAGGTCTCATACAAATATTTACTTGTAATTACCGACAGCACGCTGTCGCCTAAAAACTCAAGTCTCTCATTACAGAGCAGATGATGGTTGCGAGCGCCGGACTCGTTTGAGTATGAGGAATGAGTCAGGGCCTTCTGCAAAAGCATCTTGTCTCCAAAATCATGTCCTGTTGTTCCCTCAAGTCTATCCTTGCCAAACGGACTAACACTCATATATTGCCTTGCCTTTCCGCCAAATGTGGCTTTTATTCTTTATCCCCGTCTTGCTCGGGAATATACTTTTTATAATTCTGCGCGCCTATTTTCTGCGCGTATTCGGGAAGCGTGTCAAGCGCTCTCGCTGCCACGACCTCGTATTTTGCGACCTTGCCTCCCTTTATTTTTCTGCCAAGCGGCTCGATAATGCCAAAGTTCGCATTCATAGGAACGAAATTTCCGCTCATGTTTCCCGTACTTATATATCTCGCCATCGCACCTATCATCATGGTCGCGGGGAATATCACGCTCTCCTCGCCGAGAACTCGTCTGGCGGCGTTAACTCCCGCAACAAAGCCCGAGCCGGCCGACTCAATATAACCCTCAACTCCAGTCATCTGTCCCGCAAAGAATACGTCGGGATTGCTTATCATTGAATAATCTGCCGCAAGCATACCGGGAGAGTCAAGATAAGTGTTTCTGTGCATTATTCCGTAGCGCAGAAATTCCGCGTTCTCAAGTCCGGGAATCATACCGAAAACTCTCTTTTGCTCCGGGAATGTCAGATGAGTCTGAAATCCCACGAGGTTATACATAGTTCCCTCCGCATTTTCGCGACGAAGCTGAACGACGGCATACGAGTCCTCACCCGTGCGCTTGTCCACAAGTCCTACGGGCTTGAGCGGTCCGTAACGAAGAGTGTCATATCCTCTTTTAGCCATTACCTCAACGGGCATACAACCCTCAAATACCTTCAAATCCTTTTGAGACTCGCGGTCAAATTCCTTGAGCTCGGCTTCCTTGGCGGTTATTAGCGCATTGTAGAACGCATCATACTGCTCACGGTTCATAGGACAGTTGAGATAGTCCGCGTCGCCCTTATCGTAGCGGGAAGCGGCATACACTATATCCATATTCAAACTGGACGCGTCCACTATGGGTGCTGCAGCGTCAAAGAAATGAAGTCCCTTGCAGCCCAAAGTATTCTGTATATACTCCGCCATAGGCTCGCTGGTGAGAGGACCGGTAGCGATAATGGTCACTACTCCGTCCTCAACTCCGCTTACTTCTTGCTCTATTACTTCAATATTGGGATGATTTTTTATCTTATCCGTAATATACTGCGAGAACAGGTCTCTGTCCACCGCAAGCGCCGAGCCTGCGGGAACTCTTGTTGCATACGCCGCCTCCATTATGAGCGAGTCCATACGCAAAAGCTCTTCCTTGAGAAGTCCTACCGCATTAGTCACTCTGTCAGAACGCAAAGAATTTGAGCATACAAGCTCGGCAAAATTCTCGGAGTGGTGTGCGGGAGTGTATTTTTGAGGCTTCATCTCGTAAAGCTTCACCTTTACTCCCCGCTCTGCCACCTGCCAAGCCGCCTCGCAGCCTGCAAGTCCTGCGCCGTATATGTTTATTATCTTATCCATTTTTAACCTTAAAAGTTTTCGTCGGGAATGTTATCAGTAGCAGTCTTTGTAAATCCGCAGCCCTGCTTGTTGCAAACAAGCAGCGCCTTGCCCTTCTTTCTGAAAAGAACATTTCCGCAGTCGGGGCATTTTTCATCCGTGGGCATATCCCAGGACGAGAAATCACACTCGGGATATCTTTCACAGCTATAGAAAACGCTCTTATTCTTGCCGTATTTCTGTACGACCTTGGAATTGCACTTGGGACAGTTGACACCGATATCCTTAGTTCTGGGCTTTGTAGTCTTACACGTGGGATAGTTGACACAAGCGTAGAAGCTTCCGTATCTACCTGTGCGAAGAACCATATCAGAACCACACTTTTCACACTTGAAATCTGCAACTACAGTCTTTTTCTGCGCGCTCTTTTCAACCTTTTCCTCGTTCTCCTCAAGCTCCTCGGGCTCTTCAGTCACCTTCACGAGAGGCTTTGTGTTTCTGCACTGAGGGTAGTTGGGGCAAGCTGCAAACTTGCCGAATCTACCGTTCTTTACTACCATCTTTGCGCCGCACTTGTCGCAGATGATGTCGGTCTCCTCAACGGGAACCTCAATGCTCGCGTCAGCAAGGCTCTCCTCTGCCTTTTTGAGTGTCACCTCAAAATCCTTCCAGAAGTCACAGAGAACGTCCTGCATAGGACACTCGGATTTTTCTATGCGGTCAAGGTCAGTTTCCATATCCGCCGTGAACTTGTAGTCAACGACGTAAGCGAAATGATCTCTCATTATCTTTGTAGTGATTTCACCAAGAGGTGTGGGAACAAGCGCCTTGCCGTCACGCTTTACGTAGTTTCTCGAAACTATGGTCGTGATAATGGGGGTATAGGTACTCGGTCTTCCAATTCCCTTCTCCTCAAGGAACTTGATGAGCGATGCCTCGTTATATCTCGGGGGGGCTTCGGTAAAATGCTTTGTGGGATCTATCGACTCGGAATCGAGCTTTTCGTTTTCGTGAAGATCGGGGAGCTTTATATCCTTCTGATTGTCGTGCTCGTCCTTGTGCGTCTCGTCCTCGGACTCAACGTAAAGCGCCATATAGCCGGGGAAGGTCACGGTGTATCCGCCTGTACGGAAGATATATCCCGAATTTTCAAAGTCCACGGTCAGAGTTGCAAGTGTCGCACTTTCCATCTGGCTTGCGATAAATCTTTCCCATATAAGCTTGTAGATCTTATACTGATCGCTTGTAAGATAGCTCTTTATCTTTGCAGGCTCAAGCGCTACCTTTACAGGACGGATCGCCTCGTGAGCGTCCTGTGCGCCTGATTTTGCCTTATATACTCTGGGTGTCTCGGTGTTGTATTCCTCACCGTATCTCTCAAGAATAAACTCTCTTGCCGCATCCTGAGCCTCTGCGGAAACTCTGAGCGAGTCGGTACGCATATAGGTTATAAGACCCTGCATACCACCATTCTCTGCTCCAAGATTTATACCCTCGTAAAGCTCCTGCGCTACGCGCATAATACGCTGAGACTGGAATCCGAGGTGTCTTGACGCCTCCTGTTGAAGTGTCGATGTGGTAAAGGGGGGCGCGGGGAGCTTGCGGCGCGAGGAGCGCTTGATAGACTCAACGGTAAATTTCTTGCCCTCAACGGCATTTACTATCTTCATAGCCTCAGTCTCTGATGCGGGCACTATCTTGCCTGACTTGTCACCGTAAAATCTTACAGCAAAGGGCTTGCCATCGCTGGAGAGCAGAGTTGCATCAATAGTCCAGTATTCCTCCGGAACAAAGTTCTTTATTTCTTCTTCTCTTTCAACGATTATTCGTGTCGCAACAGACTGAACACGTCCTGCAGAAAGACCACTTTTAACAGCCTTCCAAAGAATAGGAGATATCTTATATCCCATTATTCTGTCAAGTATTCTTCTTGCCTGCTGAGCGTCAACAAGACTCATATCTATCTGTCTTGGGGACTTTATAGCCGCCTTTACCGCCGTCTTTGTAATCTCGTTAAACGTGACTCTCAGCGTCTTCTCAACGGGAATTCCGAGAGCTGTTGCAAGATGCCACGAGATCGCTTCTCCTTCGCGGTCAGGGTCGGTTGCAAGAAATACTTTGTTCGCCGCCTTGGCTTCCTTCTTTATCTCCTTTATAAGATCTCCTTTGCCTCTGATATTGATGTAGTGCGTATCAAAGTTGTTCTCAATGTCAACGCCCAGCGTGGACTTGGGAAGATCTCTTACATGTCCCTTTGATGCGATTACCTTGTAGTTTGAGCCGAGATACCCTTTTATTGTACTTGCCTTTGAGGGTGACTCCACTATTACCAAATTTGCCATCTATATGTGATTCCTTTCATTATTTTCAAGCTTATTTTCTGATATACAACGCCCCAGGAAGCGAGGATACCAGTCCCTTTATCTCAAGTATCGTCAAAGCAGACATTACCTCTCCCATAGTGTATCCGGACTTTGTGAAGTAGTCCACCGTCACGGGCTTATCCATAGGCATTTCGTCAAATATATCTCTCTGACGCTGACTCAGGGATTCAATTATTTTTTGGGAGTTATCTCCCATATTCGTATTTTTAGACTGACTTGCACCTTCGGGCTCATCAATCTTTTTATTTGCGCTCTTTCGGGGAGCTTTCTTCTGCTTTGATATTTTCTCCTTGAAGCTCTCAAAGCTATTATACTCGCCATTTTCCATACTTTTTTCTCTTTTTTCGAGCTTTTCATTAGGTATGCTCCGTGCCACAGGCGCGGAAACTCGCATACTTATTTTAGCTTTCAAAAGTTCTGATGGATCAAAGTCAGACCTGCTCTCCGCTTTTGCGAGAGCGTGCATATCCAACGTGTGTCTGTACAAAAACGCGTAATTCTTCACAACGTCTCTGCCACACATCACCGCCGTAGCTCCGTCACGTATCAGCCCGTTGGTACCCGACGTGTTCTCCTCTCCGATATTTCCAGGCACGGCGTACACATCCTTGCCCTGAATTATCGCGTTCTTTGCAGTTATCAGCGCACCGCTTCCCTCGGGTGCATCTACAACAAGAGTGCCCGAACCAAGCCCACTGATTATTCTGTTTCTCATAGGAAAATTGTATCCGTAGGGTCTAGTTGAGGGCGGATACTCGGTCATCACAGTTCCTCGCTCAGCTATCAACTCGTAAAGTCTCGTGTGCTCCTTGGGGTATATAACATCTATTCCGCTTCCAAGCACAGCGACAGTTCTGCCGCCCGCCGCAATAGACGCGCAAGCCGCAACTCCGTCAATACCAAGCGCCATTCCACTGACGGTTATCGCACCCGACGCCGCAATCTCATAAGCTATTTTATACGCCGACTTCATTCCATATTCGCTCATTTTGCGAGTTCCGACAACAGATATAAAAAGCTCGCTGTTGAAGTTTGGAAGCTTGCCAACATAGTACAGCACCACGGGAGGATTCTTGAGAGATCGCAGAGAAATGGGAAATTTCTCGTTGTCAAAAACCAAAACTCCTACGTTGTTCTTCTGACACCAGCTCATTATCTGATAAGAGTCGTCAAGATCCTTGTTGCAAAGCTTTTCCGCAGTTCTTTCGTTTATTCCGAGAGAAATATAAACGTCAAAATCAGCCTTGTATATGTCATCTATATTGCCAATGCGTGAAATGAGCGTGAGAATATCCTCGTTTCCCACTCCGCATCTGTCAGATAACCATATCCACTTTATCTCGCTCATAATGCCTCTCCTCTCGTTAAATCAAAAAGTTATACTTCTCAGGTTCTGCCGAAAAACTCCCATAAAAGCACCGATGCCGCAACCGCTGCGTTCAATGACTCAACACCATTTTGCATAGGAATGTAAAGTGTCGCGTCACTTGCTCGTATCGCCTCGGGCGTGAGTCCGTGTCCCTCGTTGCCTATAAGTATGCAGTCGGTCGAATTAACACTTACCTGCCCAAGCCTTTGAGCCTTCTCGTCAAGCGCGGCAGCGAAAACTCTACGTCCGTTCGCCTGAAGACTCATTATAGCCGCGGGGATACTGTCAACTCTGTCTATTTTCATTCCGAACAGAGTTCCCATAGAGGCGCGCACGGTTTTGGAATTATAAATATCCGCGCAATCCGCGCTCATAATTAGTCTGCCCGCACCCATCGCTGCGGCGCTTCTGATTATTGCGCCAATATTCTGCGGGTCTCTGACGGATTCAAGCAAAAGCACCCTCTCGCTATCCGTCGCAAGCTCCTCGGAAAATTTTTTTCCTTCATTATTTATTTTAACAAATTTATGAAATTTGTCAATATATTTTGCCACACATATTACGCCTTCGGGAGATTTTTCTGACGAAATTTTCTCGAATACCGACTGCTTTACAGGTATAATTTTGCAAGAAATATCCTCTTTGCGAAGATTATAAGTCTGCATAGTCTTCTCAAAAACACTCTCGTATTTTTCGTCAGATACCAGCAAATATTGAAGCTCAACACCGCGCAAAATTGCCTCGCAAAGCAATTTTACTCCGTCAAAGCGGAAAAGACGAGAGCTGTCCCGACGCTTTTTGTCATCTAGCATTCTCGCCTCGGAAACGTATTTGTTTTGTCCCGACGTGATAATTTCTTCAAAAAATTCCATAAAAAACACCCTTTTTTTATGATTTCAAACTGCCTATATATATGACAAAAACCCGGCTTGACCGGGTTTTTATTCAATGATTAGAGAGCTGCCTTTGCCTGCTCAACGAGCGCTGCGAAAGCTGCCTTGTCGTTAACTGCAAGCTCAGCGAGCATCTTTCTGTTGAGAGTGATGCCTGCCTTCTTGAGTCCGTTCATGAATGTGGAATAGTTCATTCCGCAAGCCTTTGCCTGTGCGGAAATTCTTGTGATCCACAATCTTCTCATATCTCTCTTCTTAAGCTTACGGCCTACAAATGCGTAGTTGCCACTCTTCATTACAGCCTGCTTAGCCATCTTGAAGTGCTTGGACTTTGCACCCCAATAACCCTTTGCAGCCTTAAGCATCTTCTTTCTTCTCTTACGCGTCATAAGCGCGCCCTTAATTCTTGCCATTTTCTTACTCCTTCTATGTGCCGTTGCCGTATGACAAGGCTCTGATGTTTTTTTGTAGTTATGTCCTCTCGGACTGTGTTGCGGTATCGACCGCGAGAAATTACTTCTGGATGAGGATCTTGATTGTGGGAGCCATGGATTCGCTCATGATAGCGCCCGTACGAAGATGTCTCTTTCTCTTCTGGCTCTTAAGTCCGAGATTGTGACGGTGATGACAGTGATTCATCTTTACCTTGCCTGTTCCCGTAACGGAAAATCTCTTGGCAGAAGCCTTATGTGTCTTGATTTTTCCCATTGTTATATACTCCTTTGAATTTTTATTTACAAATATTATTTTTTCTGTGTGATGGGCGAGATGACCATGCTCATTATTCTGCCGTCAACCGAGGGCTTTTTATCTACGTTGCCTACCTCGGAGCAGAATTCTGCAAATCTGTCGATTATCTCACGACCTATTGCCATATGGCTCATTTCTCTTCCCTTAAATCTCATAACAACGCGCACCTTGTTGCCAGAGGACAAAAACTTTACTGCCTGCTTTGCCTTAGTTTCAAAGTCGTGCGTATCGATTCTGGGCGAAAGCTGAATTTCCTTAAGCTCGACCGTCTGCTGCTTTTTCTTTGCTTCCTTCTCGCGCTTTTCACGCTCAAAGCGGTACTTTCCGAAATCCATTATCTTACATACGGGGGGATTTGCCTGCGCGGACATCGCTACAAGGTCAAGGTCCTTTTCGTATGCTATCTTGAGTGCCTGCTCAGAGCTCATTATTCCGAGCTGCTCTCCGTCCGAACCGATTACTCTTACCTGCGGAAAGTCAATATCTTCATTGACAAGAGTATCTTTTTCTTTGTTTGCTGCTATGGGTAACACCTCCATTTAATTACTCATACCACGCTCGGTATGATGCGGCTTGATATGTCAAGCTGATTTATTTTATAATATTTGCGAACCCTTTTACCGACGAAAAAACGCCGGGAATACAGAAATCCCGACGCGCACAGTTTCCCCCTTTATATAGAAGGAAAAATATTAACCAGGACTCGCCGTTGCGGTCCGGTGGAAGCGGGACTTCTCTTTATTACGGAGTAGATTATAGCACAACACTCCCTCTTTGTCAAGAGCTTTTTCAAAAAAATTTTTATTCTTTTTTCTTTCGACATAGTACGACAAAAGATTGCACAAAAACCACTACGACATTTATGTAAAATTTTCTACTCTGTATTCAAAACGACGAAATATTTGATAAAAAATCGTCAACTTTGATAATTTACAAATCTGGAAATTTGTTGTATAATGAATACGCGGTCGAATCCAATAGGGTTGGACCGCCAAATTATGCACAGCAGGCAGTTCCCTTCCGAAATATCAATCTAATGATATCAAAGCACGAGAGGAAACGAACCGGTTGTGCTTTTTTTATGCTCTTTTTTCGGTTGTTCATCAAAAACGCGAGGAAACTCATTAAATATTATATAAAGTATTATATAAAATTGTAAATATTCTTGAAAAACTATGGAAATCCGCCGCGGCTTGTGATATAATATTATAATTGTAGAAGTGTTTGCAAAATCACAAAACCAAAGCAACGAGAGGAATTTATATATATGTCAGAAATCTACGAGAAAGCCGAAAGACTTACTCTGCCCTTGATAGCTTTGAGGGACACTGTAGCCTTCCCCGGTGAAATTATAAACTGCGAGCTTAAAAAAGACAGCTTTGGCTCGCCCGATGCGGCTCACACAGCCGCGGCAGGTACAGGATACATTATCCTCGTACCTTTAAATCCCCTGACCGATACCGAGTCTATTGACTCCGAGGTGCTTTTCAGCGTAGGAACGGTAGCAAAGATAAAGCAGCTGATAAAAGCGTCGGACGGCGGCACAAGAATTATTGCAGAGGGACTTTCCCGAGCATCTCTCGTATCTTACCGCAAGGTCGGCGGATACAATATCGCAGACGTTATCTCAAAGACGGTAGTCCTCGCCGACAACGGCGGACTTCGCGGCGAAGCGTATGCAAGAGAAATGATACACGCCGTTGAGCGTATCGCAAAGCTTATCCCGTCTATGCCCACGGGGGATATGATGTCCACCATAAAGAGCATTAAAAATCCCGCGCAGCTTGCAGATTTTATCGCGTCCCACATACTCGAAAAGATCGAGGACAAGCTGGACATACTTGCAATTTTCGAGCCATATTCAAGAATAGAAACCCTTATTGAAATACTTATCCACGAGCACAAGATACTCGGATACGAGGCGGACATTCAGAAAAAGACCCGCGAGCGTATCGCCAAGGGTCAAAAGGAATATTATCTGCGCGAGGAAATGAAGGCGATTCAGGAGGAGCTTGGTGACGGCGGCTCGGACACAGACGAGTATTACGACAGAATCATGGCGCTTGATCTCTCCGACGAGGTGCGCAAAAAGCTTCTCAAGGAAAACGAAAAGCTTGCAAAGACCCCCTTCGGCTCTGCCGAGTCCACCGTGCTTACGGGCTATCTCGACACCTGTCTTGAGCTTCCTTGGAACAAGAAAACAGACGACCGCGCGGACGTCTCGGAGGCGAGAAAAATTCTTGATTCCGAGCACGAGGGACTTTCCGACGTAAAGGAGAGACTTCTCGAATACCTTGCAGTAAAGCAGCTCAACCCCGAGCTTAAGGGTCAGATAATCTGTCTCTACGGCCCTCCCGGAGTGGGCAAGACGTCTATTGCGTCGTCTTTAGCTCGCGCTATGAACCGCAAATACGTGCGCGTGTCATTGGGCGGCGTGCGTGACGAGGCGGATATCCGCGGACACAGAAAAACCTACGTCGGCGCTATGCCCGGACGTATAATCAACGCACTTATCTCTGCGGAAAGCAAAAATCCCCTTATCCTGCTTGACGAAATAGACAAAATGGCAAGCGACGGTAGGGGCGACCCCGCAAGCGCTCTGCTTGAGGCTCTTGACCCCGAGCAGAACAAATTCTTCCGCGACCATTTCGTTGAGCTTCCCTTCGATCTGTCCGACTGCATATTTATCGCAACGGCAAACACGCTTGAGACCGTAGCGCGTCCGCTTATCGACAGAATGGAGATCATCGAGCTTCACACCTACACAAAGAGCGAGAAGATGAGTATTGCGAAAAATCATCTCATCCCCCGCCAGCTCAAGCGTCACGGACTTAATAAGAGAACAGTCAAGATAAGTGACGAGGCACTCTCGAAAATAATTGATGCGTACACGCGCGAGTCCGGCGTGAGAAACCTTGAACGCGAGCTTGCAAGACTCTTCAGACGCGCGGCACTCTCCATAATCGACGGCAAGTGCAAGAGCATGACCGTCAACCTCAAAAATCTTGAATTACTGCTCGGCGCAGAGAAATTTTTGCCCGAGAAAATATCCGACTGTGATGAGATAGGCACAGTAAACGGACTTGCTTACACACAGTCGGGTGGCGATCTACTCAAAATTGAGGTCGCAGTCACCGACGGTACAGGCAAGCTGGAGCTTACAGGAAGCCTTGGCGACGTTATGAAGGAATCCGCAAAGGCGGCTCTTACATATACGCGTCAGATAGCGTCGAGCTACAATATCCCCACGGATTTTTATTCCAAAAAGGACATACACATTCACGTTCCCGAGGGAGCGACCCCGAAGGACGGTCCCAGCGCAGGCGTGACAATGCTCACCGCCCTTGTAAGCGCACTGTCGGGCATACCCATAAGACGTGACGTAGCTATGACGGGCGAGATAACTCTGCGCGGCAACGTGCTGGCAATCGGCGGACTTCGTGAGAAGACTATGGCGGCATATGCGGCAGGTGTCAACACCGTGCTTATCCCCAAGGATAACCTCAAGGATCTCGACAAGCTTGACAGTCTTGTGCTTGAAAATATAACATTTATCCCCTGCAAGACTGCGTCCGACGTACTCGCGCACGCGCTTGTGTGCGACAAAACTCAAATCACGGTTGAGCGCAAGGAACAGTCTGTAAGCTACAACATTCCCACAGCGATAACTCGCTCGGGCGAGATACACGCAAACTCTAAAAACTAACAGGAGCCTCATAATGGGACTTAATATTCAAAACACCAATCTTAAAATGACCGCGGGCTTTGCTAGTCAATTTCCCACCGACCCTATTCCGCAGATCGCGCTCTCGGGTCGCTCAAACGTGGGAAAAAGCTCGCTCATAAACACAATTCTCGGCAGAAAATCTCTGGCAAGAGTGTCCTCCACTCCCGGTAAGACCATTACCGTAAATTTTTACGAGGTGGACAAAAAGCTCTTTCTCGTCGACCTGCCCGGATACGGCTTCGCGCAGATAAACCGCGCGGAAAAGGATAAATGGTCCACCCTCACCGACGGTTATTTTACCAAGAATAAAAACGCCGACCTTATTCGCGGCGTAGTTCAGCTTGTTGACAGCCGTGTCGGAATTACCGACGACGACGCTATGATGATAGACTGGATGAACGCATCGGATATTCCCTATATACTCGTGATAACAAAGGTCGACAAGCTCAACAAGACCGAGCGAGCAAATAATCTCGACGTTATTTCAAACGACCCTCTCATCCGTGAGGGCACTCCCATAATCCCCTTCTCCTCTCTCAAGGGCGAGGGCAAATCAGAGCTTTGGTCTGAAATATCAAAGCTTACGGGAGTTAAACTCTAAAGAGTTAATCTACAAAAGGAATTTATTATGATACTTTACCCCCACTTATCAACAAATGATAAAGGACATCTCACCATAGACGGTCTTGATACCGTAGAGCTTGCGCGCGAGTTCGGCACGCCCGCCTATATAATAGATGAAAACGTCATTCGTGAAAATATGAGAACATATCTTACTGCCGCCGAGGCAAATTTCGGTGTCGGCGCGCTCCCTCTTTTCGCGTCAAAATCTCTTTGCTTTAAGGAGATTTATAAAATCGCGGCAGAGGAAGGACTTGGAATAGACTGCGTCTCGGGCGGCGAGCTTTACACCGCGCGTGCGGCAGGCTTCCCCGCAGAAAAAATTTATTTTCACGGAAACAACAAGACCGACCGCGACATATCCGACGCTATGGATATGGGTGTCGGCAGATTTGTCGTTGACAATTTTGACGAGCTCTGCGCGGTAAGCACGGCGGCTGTCCGTCGCGGAATAACACAAAAAATACTTCTCCGCATTACCCCCGGCATCGACCCTCACACCCACAAGGCAATAAATACGGGAAGCGTGGACTCAAAGTTCGGAAGCGCGATAGAAACAGGTCAGGCTATGAGCATAGTCAAGGCGGCTATCGCTATGGCAGGAGTTGAGCTGTGCGGACTTCACTGCCACATAGGCTCGCAGATATTTGATATTCAGCCATTCTCTGACGCGGCTGATATTATGATAAAATTCATCGCAAAGATAAAAAGCGAATGTGATCTTACCATAAAAGAGCTCAATCTCGGCGGCGGTCTTGGCGTCAGATACACAGACGAAGACCCCGAAATAAACTATGCAGAGGCTATTTCCGATATTGCAAACGTAGTCAAGAGCTACTGCAAGGAAAATGATATTGAGATGCCGCAGGTACGTCTTGAGCCGGGACGCTCGCTCGTCGCGGCGGCAGGAATCACTCTTTACACTGTCGGCTCGGTAAAAGAGATCCCCAATTTCAAGAATTACATATCCATAGACGGCGGCATGCCCGACAATCCCAGATACGCGCTTTATCAGTCAAAATATACTGCTCTTATCGCAAACCGCGCAGATATGCCCCGTGATTTTAAGGCGACTATTGCGGGTCGGTGCTGTGAGTCAGGCGACCTTATCGGCGAGGATATGGAAATTCAGCGTGCATCTCGCGGCGATATTCTCGCAGTTCTCGTCACAGGCGCGTATAACTACTCTATGGCGTCAAACTACAACAGAATTCCCCGTCCTCCCGTGATACTTGTCCGTGACGGCGTGGCAAGAGTTGCAGTCAGGCGCGAGAGCTACGAGGACATTGTAAGAAACGACCTGTAATTTTGAGAATCCCTCATAAAATACAAGGAGAATAATAATGCTTTATTCTATTCTCTCCTCAGGAGATATAAAAATAGCGATAATTCAGATACTGTTAACCGTACCGATAGTGCTTTTTGCTCTATCCTGTCACGAGGCGGCGCACGCATACGCGGCATATAAAATGGGAGACAGAACTGCGTTCAACCTCGGACGTATGACTATAAATCCCACAAAGCATCTTGATCTTATTGGAACACTTTGTATGATAGTATTCGGATTTGGTTGGGCAAAGCCTGTGCCGATAAACGCGCGAAACTTTGACAACCCTAAAAAAGGAATGGCTATCACGGGCATCGCAGGTCCGCTTGCAAATCTTATTTTAGGTATTATAAGCACGTTCCTTTCCACTCTCACGGCTTTCATAGCCACAAAGGTAATGATGGGGACTGAAATAACAGAGTTTGCCTCAAACCTGTTTTATATAATATACTCGTTCTTCAATCTTTCGGCAATGTATAATTTTATATTTATGGTGTTTAATCTTATACCCGTGCCACCGTTTGACGGCTCAAGATTCGTCACCGCATTCCTCCCTGCAAAGTGGTATTTCAAGCTTATGCAGTATGAAAGATACTCTTTTATAATAATTCTTGTTATCAGTATTATTCTATCGCGAGTTTTCGGCGTTTATCTGACATCGTTTATCGCGGAGAAAATAATGGCGTTTGTCGCATACCCCTTTGAACTTCTGTTTTTCAAGCTTTTACTCTGAATCTAATCACCACTGGAGGTCCCAATGGACGCTTTAAGCTACCGCCTCGAAAAATTCGAGGGCCCGCTTGACCTATTGTTAAGCCTAATACAAAAGAATAAAGTCAGCATTGAGGACATTCCGATAAATCTCATTTGCGAGCAGTATATGGAGTATATTGCGCAGGCGCAGGCGCTCGATATGGAGCTTGCCTCGGAGTTTATCGTTATGGCGAGCGAGCTTATGCTCATAAAGAGTAAGCTGCTGCTCCCCAAGGTCGAGGAGGACGAAGAAGACCCCAGAGCCGCCTTGGCTGAGATGCTTATCAAGTATCAGCAAGCCAAGGAAGCCGCAAAAAAACTGCTTCCGCAATACGCTCGCTTCTCTGGCAGACTTGAAAAGGACACCGACGAAATATCAATAGATAAGTCTTTTGTCGCGGATCAGGAGACCGAAAGTCTGCTTTTGGCAGTCAGACGTATAATAACCTACAACGAAAACCGTCCTATGCCCGACCGCGAGACCTTCACGCCTATGATAAGTAAGCCAATAGTTCCCGTTGAGGTCAAGATAGTGGGAATTCTCAGCCACATGTCAAGAAAAAAGGAGACCTCTCTCCGTGAGCTTCTCGAGGATTCGGTTTCTCTCAACGATATGATAGCAATCTTCCTTGGTGTTCTTGAGCTTATCAAGACCCGAAAGATACTTATTGCGGGCGACGACAGTGGAATCTCCTCGCTTATGGGCGATGAAGCGAAATTTATGATAAATGAAAATCCCCCCTCCGACGTGAAAGGCGAATTTGGGGTTGCCCCCCCCGCGGATAACAAACAAATTGACATCTTCAGTGAAAGCGAGGTCAAGGTATGAGTCAAGAAAATATGACTTTAACAAATATATCGGGCGCTATTGAGGCAATTCTCTACGCTGCGGGACATCCCGTTGCGTATGAAAGACTTTCCGAGGTGCTTGGACTCTCTATCCCCGACGTCAAAAAAATAGTCGAGGCTATGTCGCAGGAGTACAACAGCGACAACTCCACCCGTGGAATACTGCTTCTTATGTACCCCGACTCCTGCCAGTTCTCCACAAAGGAAGAATATATGCCCTACATACGCGAGGCGCTTGGCATAAAGCGTGGCGGAAACCTCTCAAACTCCACTATGGAGGCATTGGCAGTGGTTGCATACAATCAGCCCGTCACACGTTCCTACGTTGACTCCGTGCGCGGAGTTGACTCGTCCTACGCAATGACCTCACTTATAGACAAAAACCTTATTGCCTGCTGCGGCAGACTTGACGCGCCGGGACGTCCTATGCTTTACGCAACGACCGAAAAATTCTTGCGCGTATTCGGACTGAACTCTCTTGACGAGCTTCCACAGTGCGAGTTCACCGCCCCTGTGGAAAGTGAAACCGAGGGCGCAAACATCGGACTTGTCGGCGAGGTTGGTATGATGATACCGACCGTGACTATCGAGAACAACGCAGAAAAGGCAGAAGATACTGAATAAATATTAAGAATTTTACGAGAGGAGTGATATATATAATTGCATTTTTAATTATTCTTGCAATACTCATATTGCTCTTTTCAGTACGCATTTTTATAAATATTGAGCTTTCAGACCAGCTAAAATTAAATATTTGGGCGTTTGGATTCAGAATAAATGTCCTTCCCAAAAAGGAAAAGAAATATAAGTTGTCCGACTACACGCCTAAAAAAATAGCGCGGCGAGAGGCAAAGCGAAAAAAGCTTGAAGCCAAAAAAGCCGCCAAGAGAGCTGAAAAACAAGCAAAGAAAAAGGCAAAACGCGCGGCAGATGCAAAGCTTTCACGTGCCGAGCGCAAAGCACTCAGAAAGAAAAAAAGAGAGAGTCGTCCCGCTGTGACGGATATGATAACCTCTGCCACAGGCATTCTCGAACTGTTTTTCTCCACGTTTTTCTCACATCTTCACATAAAAACCTCACGCATAAAAATAAAGGTCGGCGGTCCCGACGCGGCTCAAGTGGCTCTGCGTTGGTACACCATATACGCCGCGTGTGACTCACTGATAGCGATTCTTGACAGGAACTCGCACATACACGGCAAAAAAAATGCCGACATATGCATTGAGCCCGACTATCTCTCCGAAAAAATAGACATGGATATAAAAGTGTCCTTCTCTATGAACCTTTTCGGTATTCTTTGCGTGCTTATCAAGGTCATAGTCCGAGCAATAACCGAATGGCTCAACATTCAACCCCAGCAGACTACGACCACAGTGACAAAGAGCAAATCAAGTTCCAATGGCAACTCCACGTCAAAGGGCAAGCCACAGACCAAAAAAAGCTGAAAATAATTTATTATTTATATAAACGAAAGGACTTTTGTTATGGCATCAGAAAACAAGCTCCAGGAAGTAATCGCGGCTACACTGTCGCAGGTAAAGAACATCATCGACGCCGATACAGTCATCGGCTCTCCCATTCAGACCGCATCGGGCACTACCATAATCCCGATCTCCAAGGTTTGTGTCGGTTATGCTACGGGTGGTCTTGACTTCAACAGCAAAGACGCGTCCGCGAAGCCCCAGAACTTCGGCGCAGGCGGCGGCACTGGTATATCCATTCAGCCTGTTGGATTCCTTTGCATTGCTCCCGACGGCAAGGCAGAGATGGTAAACGTCGGTCTCAAGAACCCCACCGATCCCATCGAGCAGCTCTCTGAGCTTATCGACCGTTCCCCCGAGATCATCGCAAAGATCAAGGCACTCTTTGCTAAAGACGAGGACGAGTCTCAAGGTGAGTAATCTCTAATGACATAAAAAACCTTTCGGGCAAATATACTTTTATAAGGTATTTCTTTTGCTCGGAGGGTTTGTCGTGCGTAAAATTTTTAAAAATAATTTCAAAAAAGCCGTTATTTTGATGACGGCTCTGTTGTGTTTGTTTCTCGTCTCCTGCGCTTTTTCGCAGGACATACAACCCCTTTCTCCAACCTATTCTCTGCCTCTTGTGCAGGGTGCGGACATTCCCGCACAGAGTGATATATCTGCGCAGAGCGCGATAGTGATTGAATCGTCCAGCGGCGAGGCTCTTTGGTCGAAAAATTGTGACAAGCCTATGCCTATGGCATCCACCACCAAGATCATGACGGCGCTTGTTGCGCTTGAGAGGTGCGATGTGCAAAAAACGGTAAAGGTATCTCCCTTGGCGGTAGGAGTTGAGGGCTCGTCTATATATCTGTACGCAGGCGAGGAGCTGACTATGGAAAACCTTTTGTACGCAATGCTTCTGGAGTCTGCAAACGACGCCGCGGCGGCTATTGCTATCGAGGTGGGCGGCAGCATAGAAGGCTTCTCAAAGCTGATGAACAAAAAGGCAGCCGAGCTTGGACTTCAAAACACCAGCTTTGAAAATCCGCACGGACTTGACGGAGAAAATCACTATACAACTGCCAAGGAGCTGGCAATAATCACGTGCGAGGCAATGAAAAATGAGAGCTTTCGCAAGATCGTCTCTACATATAAAACCACCATTCCGCTAAATAAGACCGAGGGCACGCGTGTCCTTATCAACCACAACAAGCTGCTTAAAAGCTACGAGGGTGCAATAGGCGTCAAGACAGGCTTTACCAAGAAAAGTGGCAGATGTCTTGTCAGTGCGGCGGAAATTGACGGCGTGGAATATATCTGCGTCACCCTGAACGCCCCATCCGATTGGAGCGACCACACAAAGCTTCTTGATTACGCGTCGTCTCTCTACGAGTCGGTCACGCTTTGCCAAATGGGCGAATTTTCTCATGCCCTGCCGCTTGTAAACTGCGAGAGTGAGTCCGTCACGGTAGCAAACAAGGATACCCTCTCGCTGATCTTGCCGCGCGAGCACGGAGAAATTGAGTACGTCATAGAGCTTCCGCACTTTTATTATAATGGCGTCAGTCAGGGCGAGGAGCTTGGCTCGCTTATATTTTACCTTGACGGAGAGATTATCGCAAGCTCGCCTATGTGTGCACAGAACAGCGTCAAGCAAACAAAATACAAAACTAACTTTTTTGAACGGATAGCCTCGCTATTCGACTGAACAGGATAATGGAAAGTATAAGAATATCAAAATTTTTTACCGACTGCGGCGTAATGTCCCGACGTGCCGCCGAGGCGGAAATAGAAAAAGGCAACGTCAAGGTAAACGGCGTTATCGCTACCCTTGGGCAAAAAATAGACCCCGAGGTCGACGTTGTTGAATATAAGGGCAAGCGTATCACTCTGCCAAGTGGTGAGAAGATATGTATAATGCTCAACAAGCCGCGAGGAATCGTGACGACCTCGTCGGACGAAAAGGGTCGCGCGGACGTCACCGACCTTTGTCGCGACGTCAAGGATAGCGCGGGTAAAAGTATTCGTCTCTACCCCATAGGCAGACTTGATATGGACTCGGACGGACTCTTGCTCCTCACAAACGACGGCGAGCTCGCAAACAAGCTCACACACCCCCGTCACTCTATACCGAAAATTTATCACGTCACACTCGGCGGTGTTTTGTCCGAGCAAGAGGTCGCATCTCTTGGCACGCCCATAGTTATCGACGGCAGAGAAACTGCTCCCGTGACCGTCAAAACCCTCGCGCAAAGCAACAAAACAACGGTTGCAGAGTTTGAGCTTTACGAGGGCAGAAACCGTCAGATACGCAGGATGTGCGAGACTCACGGCGTAAAAATTCAAAAGCTTACACGTGTCGCCATAGGCAACATAACCCTCGGCACACTCCCCGTCGGCAAGTGGCGCAAGCTGACTGATGATGAGGTAAAATATCTTAAGGAATGTTAAAAAGCCTTCCATTGTATGGAAGGCTTTTTTGTCGCAAAATGTCTACATTTTATAAATTGGATATTTTTTACATTTTTTAGTGAAAAACTTTGTTTAATCTTACAATTGGAAATTTTTGTAAATTATATTGCAAAATCTCCCAATTTATGGTAATATATTACTGTAAACAATAAAAACTTATTACAGGAGGATACAACAAAGTGGAATACACAACAAAAATACTCATAGCCGACGAAAATAATTCTCAGCGTCACATTTTGAGGGAGGCTCTCTCGCACGCTGGATGCAGATACATAGACGAGGCAACAAACGGAGAGGACGCGCTCGCACTCATAAACCGCACGCACCCCGACGTGCTTATCGCGGATATATGGCTCTCAAAGCTCGACGGACTTTCCCTTGTGCGCAGTATCAAATCAAGCCGAGAGCGCGCACCTATCATAATTATGACCTCGCCCATCTCCAACCAAAATATTTTCGTTCAGTCGCTTGAGGCAGGAGCTGACGTCTGCCTTATCAAGCCCGTCAATACTTCAAATCTCATTCAGCACATAGAAAATCTGCTCAAAAAGAGAAAGAACTCGGGCTCACCCGAGTTTTACACCGCAAAGCCCGCAGCAGAAGAAACGCCCGACATTGAGGCGCAGGTCACGCGAATAATCCATCAGATAGGCATTCCCGCGCACATCAAGGGCTATCAGTATCTCCGCACTGCGATCCTCCTTACCATAAATGACTCCGACATCATCAATTCCGTGACCAAGGTTCTCTACCCTTCCGTTGCAAAGAAGTATTCCACAACCACAAGCCGCGTCGAGCGTGCTATCCGTCACGCTATTGAGGTAGCGTGGGACAGAGGCGACGTGGATACGCTCAATTCTTATTTTGGCTATACCATCCAAAACAACCGAGGCAAGCCCACCAATAGCGAGTTTATCGCAATGATAGCTGATAATCTCCGATTGAAATATAAGCTTTATTAAACAACCAAAAAGGAGCTTCAAATTGAAGCTCCTTTTTTTAGCTTTAATTATCCTTTTCGTTGGCTCGTCTATACTGCGAGAGCTGCATTTCTTCCTTTGCTCTGAGCTTTTCAAGAGTTGCCATATTTTCTATCATAAGCTTGACGATCTTATCAAGCGTTGAGTTCTGGGAATAATCCGCTACGCAGACATAGTTGATACGGTCGTCGTCAACAAGAGGCTTTACCGTCTCACTCTTGCCCGAGGCATACAGCGCAATAGACTTTCCACCCTTCTGCTTTACCATCTTCATACAAGGAATGTCGGTCATTCCGTCTCCAATATATATCATATTGCGGTACGCGATACGGCGCAGGCTATCGTCCTGAAGTCTGTTGAGGTTGTAGTCGTCCGTCACGTCAAGAATACCCTTGGAAATTCTGTAAATATACTGAGTTTTAAGGGTGTAGTTAATCGCCAAGGCGGGCCAGACTGCCTCACCGTTTTCGTCGTACATATATCTGCACGCGTAAATTCTCTTGAAATATTTTGCGATAGGAGTTCCCTGAATTATCTCATACGTACCCGAGGAAATGATATAATGCTCGATGTTTACGCCGAGCGACTCGCCGTAGTCATTGATGCGGTCAAACCACGAAAGCACACCCTTGTACAGCACGACGTTCTCACCGCAGCTCTTGAGGTACTCTTCCGTAAGCGGAATTCCTCGCTTTTTGCACTCGCGGATCATTATCATCATATACGCAAGTATTTTTTCAACCTCGCGCTCGCGGGTGAGCTTTGCCGCTTCGCCCCAGAAGTCGTTTGAGTCCATTCCAAGATTTTTTATAAAATCATATTCCTGCATATCCGTCGTGCAGAGAGTTTTATCAAAGTCGTATAAAATTCCGATAGTGGTCTTTGCCATATTTCTTCCCCTTTTCCATATTGTTGTATATATTTTTGTAATATTATTGTAGCTTGTAATTTCATTATAACACGACATAACAACTAGTGTCAAGGGGAAACTTTGTTATGGATATATTCCGTCAGAGCTCGGATTTATACAAAAAGCTTCCTTATTATATAATAGCCACTCTTTGCTATTTTATATACCAAATAACAAACCCCCCACCGCATATGGGGTGGGGGTAAAGTGATTCATTCGTTCGCTTTTAAATATTATGTACTATCAAGCTACGCCAAATGCTCTGTTCAAGTAGAGAGTGTAGAGCTGAGCATCCTCAAGAGTATTAAATGTGATAACACCAAGGATATTAGTAACGGAGTTTGCATTGCCACCGAAGTGGAAGAGAAGGTTAATCTCTTCTGCGCCTTCACCTGTTGCGCCTGTCTCAGGCTCGTAAAGGTATGCTCTATATCCTTCGGAAGGAACGATACCGCTTGCATAGTTGAGGAAGCCGGAGTTATCATTCTTACCAATTGCAAGATAAGAAGCTCCACCTGCATCTGTGTAGTTGGACTTGTATACAACTACAACATACTTACCGTATCCTGTTTCAGACTTAATCTGAACTCTTGTGGTATCGTTAGGACCAAATACGAATCCTGTTCCAACACCGGTAATTGTCACGCCTTCAGCGCCTGCATCAACCGCATCACCTGCAGTTACAGCATCAAAGAGTGCATCGTAAGCCTGGAATGTCTTAGGTGTGGACTTTGCTCCGCAAGCCTGGCATACAGCAGATCCTGTCTCATCAGTGGTAAGAGTACCGTGTCCGCCAGCAGGAATGGGAAGTGTAACTGTTAAATCACAGGAATCACAGTGGATAATCTGCTCTCCTTCTTCCTTACATGTTGCGGGCTTTGTAACTGTTGTTGTGTATCCGTTGTGAGGACACTCGCCATCTACCACAGAACCGAGCTGGTTGGAGTAAGCAATTGCATCTTCCATGGTTGTGAAGGATGCCATGTGCGAAATATCTGTCTGCGTGTCTGCTGCAGCTCCAATGTTGAGTGCAATATCAACTCTGAAGCCAACGGAAGCATCGCCGAAAAGGTCGATAACTATAGTTGCCCATTCGCCCTGGCTCGCAGCACCTATATCCACAGGATTACACCAAGCCTGCTGTGCTGCACTGTTGTAGGTGACTATGTACATAAGGTTAAATGCTGCATTTGTTCTAACTCTCATTACAAGGTAACGCTGGATTACAGGAGTACCGCCCTCATAAGCGCCGCCCTGTGCTACCGAGAAGATACCCGACGCATTAAGCGCTGCAGCGGGATCGTTTCCGGCACCGGTTATTGTCACGTAATCGCCATTATCAACACAAGGCATCCGTGTATATGTCACACCGGAAACTGTTGTCTGGAGCTCAGTTGCTCTCCAGTAAATATTAGAACCGGATGTGTAAGTTACAGGAGTATATGTTTCATGGCAGCCCTTATTACAGCCGATAGAGCCATCTTCATTCAATCCGAATCTGTGAACAACATCAAATTCAGCGGAGAAGGTGACGGGATCTGTGAGTCTGTTCCAGTTTTCATCCATTCCAATGCGTACGGTGATTTCTACTACGTCGCCCTTGAGAACTTCAACGGTGTAGCCTTCGCCCCACTCGCCGTTCTTTACCCAATAGATATTTTCAAGTTCAGAAAGGATGAGCTTACCGTCATCGGGAGCAACCCACTTATAGTAGTATTCCTCTACACCGGAATCTGCCATGGATGTACCAAGTACGAACTCGGGAGTTTTCACATCACCGGGAACAAGCTCGAAGGGATTGTTTTCTGAACCGGGAGCCGCCTTATCAACCATAAAGAAGCAAGAATCTGTCAGAGGATTCCAATTTTCATCAAGAAGTCTTTCAACCTTTACTTCAACCTTGTCGCCTGCCTTAATGTCCGCGATAGAAGCATAGCCTTCTTCACCCCACTGAGTAATTCCATTGACAATGATAGAAATATTTTCGCCGTCATAGTCAATAACAAGTTTGTGATCAAACTCAGCATAGTAGAAATAGTTGTATTCTGCAATGCCGGGATCCCACCAGTTTTCACCAACTACGAACTCGGGAGTTAATACGGAGCCACTCTCAAGGTCGAGGGGCCATGCGGATGTTGCACCCTGAATTGCACCACAAGCATCACATACAGTCTGACCCAAATCATTAACTGCAGTCACATCATGGAAACAATTTGTTTTAAGCAATTCTGCATATGCGTTAGCTGCTGCTTCGGATTCGAATGTGTAAATTGCCTGGATGCTTACGGAGCTGGAAAGTCCTGCATAGTTGCAGATGATCTCGAGCTCTGTTGCAGCATCAACACCTGTTGCGCCGTAGCTGCATACAGCCCACTTGTTCGCCTCGGGAGCAACCTCAGCGTAGCTTGCAATACTACCGTTTGCACCTATTCCAAGGAATGCAGATCCGGTATCAATCTTGTAAACTACAACCATGTACTTGCCGAAGTTAACGTCGCTTGTAAGAACGAAGTTAGCGGAAGCACCATCAAGACCTGTTCCAAGACCTGTCACTGTGACACCCTGGTTGTTGTTGTCGGTGACAAGAGCAAAGTCGGGACATGTGGGATCTATAGCATTATGTATTACTGCGCCTTCGTGAGAAGTTGTAGGAGTTGCAGCCTCATAGCAGTAAGAACATACAACCATCGTGCCCACTCTTCCCTGAATAAGGATATACTCAGCATGAGGACACTCGCCGTCAACTATCTCTCCGAGGTAATTTGCATAAAGGTTTGCATCTTCAAGAGCTGCAAAGGATGCGATATGCGAGAAATCAGTAGCATTACCGTTTATATTACAACGGATATCAATTCTTTCACCTGCATCAGCACTGTCTCCAAGGTCAACAATCACTGTCTTCCATTCGCCTTCTGTACCCATGTTCTTAACAACCATGGTAGGTTTGTTCCATGTGACAAAGCGAAGCTCTGCATTTCTTGTATATGTTCTGTATCTCAATACGAGATAACGCTGTGTGACAGACTGACCCTCACCATCCCATGCGGGACCAAAGGGTACAGCAATAACGTGATCCATACCAGGGTCAGCATTTCCATCCTGACCGGAAACGGTGATATATCCCTCTTCGTTGTAGCTGAGAGCGCCATTCTTGATTGCGGATGACAAGCCGTCGCCACTGCGGAGTACTCTATTATAGAGGTCTTCTCCGGATGCGAAGGTTGCGGGAACCAATGTATTGTCCAAGTATGTCGCACCACACTCGTATACACATCCAACAACACCCTTCTTGGTTGTACCCATTACATGATGAGGCTCATCCCATCTCTGTGCATCACAGAGCGCACAGTGTGTGTCACACTCATATGTATATGTATGGACATTGGGCAATACTGTCTGCGCTACTACTATCGCGCCGCAGTCAGAGCACTTGGATCCTGCTGTATAACCAACTTCAGTACATGTGGGATCCTTTGCTGCAAGATCAACCAATTCACCGTGAGTTGCGGGAATAATCTTCTGAGCCTTGATTACCTTGCCGCAATCCTTACATACAGAACCGTCTTCAAGACCTGCGGTTGTACATGTGGGAGCATAACCTGCTACCTTCTTTGCGGTGTGGTTTGCAAGCTTCTGAAGTACGGGCTCTATAATGACAACTTCACATCTGGAGCACATTTTTCCGTCAGCAGAACCCTGCTCTGTACAAGTAGAGGGAACTGCGGGAATGTCAACCACGTTGTGACCGAGTGCCTTTTCGGTTTCCTGTCCTTCAAGAACCTCTCCGCATATGCCACATACTGTTGCGCCAACATAACCGGGCTTTGTACAAGTGGCTGCAACAGACTGATTTTTTACTTCCTTGTGTCCGGTTTTGGCAATAACAGCCTGTTCCTGAACCCACTCTTCGCAAACGGAGCACTGCTTACCGCTTGTAAGACCGTCTTGTGTACATGTAGCTGCTTTACCTTCAACGACTTCTACGTTGTGTCCGGTTGCGAAAATAACTTCCTGGGCTTTTACAACTGCCTTACAAACACTACAAGCTGTACCATCTGTAAGACCGGATTTTGTACATGTTGCTGCAACACCGGGAACTGCTACTTCCGTGTGTCCTGTTGCGGGATCTACTGCCTGCGCCTTTGTGACAACGCCGCAAACTGTACAAACCTTACCCTCGGTAAGACCTGCTTTTGTACACGTGGGAGCAACTGCTGCAACAGTCTCCTCTACGTGAGCTGCGGTCGCTCTCTTTTCTCCACAGAGGTTACAGTCTGCATCGCAAGCGTTGTCATACGCATGTTCACAGCCTGCAGGAACCACTACGGGCTCTGTGGGCTTCTCTGTAGGGTTGGGCTCATCATTGTTATCACATGCTACGAAAAGCACCATGAAACAAAGGAGAAGAGCCATAAGAGCTAAAAACTTTTTCATTTTTCTCTCTTTCCTTTCTGAAAAAATATTTTAATTTCGTTAAAGCATTCACTAAACTATGCCTTCACTTGTGCTAATTCTACCACAGTTTTGTCAAACTTGCAATAGGAAAATCAAAGTTTCTACTTAAATGACAAAAATTTCTACATTAAAATGTATGAAATGCACAAATGGGTCAAAAGTATGCCAATCAAACTACCCTCTTCCCTTTTTCCGTAAAGGTTTTTCTGCCATCAAAAAAATCAAAAAAATTGGGTGTTTTCAACGTGTTTTTACCGCAAATTTGGAGATGATTTTGGAGTTTGAAAATTGATTTTCCGCGGATAAGCACAAGGTAAAACAAAATCGTTTTGAGAATATCACAAAATCCAACGTGTTTTCCACTAAAAAATGCCGTTTTGTGAAATTTTTGATTTATTTTACAATCGATTGTTTAGTTAAAAGCCAATAAAAAGAGACGGTTTGCACCGTCTCTTTTTCAATCTTGTATTTAGCGGCACGCGCTAACATCAATCAAAATATCCCTTCTTATAAAGAAGCTCGGCTATAAGAACAGCTCCGCCAGCCGCACCTCTGAGAGTGTTGTGAGAAAGTCCTACGAACTTGTAGTCAAAAAGCGAATCCTCGCGAAGTCTTCCGACTGTCACACCCATTCCGCCGTAAATATCGCGGTCAAGATGTGCCTGAGGACGATTATCTTCTTCAAAGTAGGTCACGAACTGCGCGGGAGCGTGAGGAAGTCCGAGAGTCTGAGGCTCGCCCTCAAAATTCTTCCAATCCTCAAGAATCTGCTCCTTTGTGGGCTTGTTCTCAAATCTTACGAATACTGCCGCCGTATGACCGTCTGTCACGGGCACGCGGATACACTGAGTGGTGATAAGAGGAGCCTCAGCCTTGACTATCTCGCCGTTCTCCACCTTACCCCAAACGCGAAGAGGCTCCTGCTCAGACTTCTCTTCCTCGCCGCCTATGTAAGGAATAACGTTGTCTATCATTTCGGGCCACTCGTTAAAGGTCTTACCCGCGCCCGAGATTGCCTGATATGTTGTAGCTACTACCTCTTTGATTCCGTACTTGCGCAAGGGTGTGAGCGCAGGAACATAGGACTGTATAGAACAGTTAGGCTTAACCGCGATAAAGCCTCTCTGTGTGCCAAGTCTCTTTCTCTGGGACGCAATGACATCAAGATGCTCGGGGTTGATCTCCGGAATTACCATAGGCACGTCGGGAGTCCAGCGGTGAGCCGAGTTGTTAGAAACTACGGGAATCTCCGCCTTTGCATATTTTTCCTCGAGAGCCTTGATCTCGTCCTTTTTCATATTTACCGCGCAGAAAACAAATGCGCACTGCTTCATCTGTTCTACATTCTCTGCATCAATAACTACCATATCCTTATACTGCTCGGGCATAGGAGTCTGAAGCTTCCAGCGACCGCCGAGAGCCTCCTCGTATGTCTTGCCCGCGCTGTTCTTTGATGCCGCAAGAGCCACTACCTCAAAATAAGGGTGTCCGTCAAGAAGCGTGAGAAAACGCTGTCCGACCATACCCGTCGCACCAACGACACCGACTTTCATTTTCTCCATAATAAAATACCTCGTGTTAGAAAATTCACCTGCCAGCTGAATTCGGCAAGCGGAATAATAAATAGATTATAGCACAAACTTCCCTTTATTTCAAGAGAAAGTTTGCTTTTTTTGAGTATCGCTTTATATAAAATTATTCCTTGCGTTACGAAAATGTTTGTGAGTTTTTTGAAATTATCATTCAAGACCGTAAATTTCGGAATATTTTCTTTCAAGATAATCCGTGTAATACGCGGGGTCAAACTCCTCCCCGAGTGCTTCGCGCAAAAGGACGTTCGGATCCTTTGTGCAACCGTGCTTCCAGATATTTTCTCTGTTCCACTCATTTATAGGCGCAAAGTTGCCCTCGGACAAACATTTTTCCACGTCCACAGTCTGCCTCATCTTGTGGAGCAAATGCGCGCCGTAAGCACTTCCAAGCGCATAAGACGGGAAATATCCTATTCCGCCACCCGACCAGTGACTGTCCTGAAGCACTCCGTGTTTATCGTCGGGCACGTCAACTCCAAGATACTCCTTGTAAAGTCTGTTCCACTCTACAGGAAGATCCTTGACTGCAAGCTCGCCGCCCACAACTCTCTTTTCAAGCTCGTAGCGTATCATTACGTGCAGGCAATAAGTCACCTCGTCCGCCTCGGTACGAATAAGCGAGGGGGTGACAAGGTTGACCGCACGGTACATATCCTCGGCAGTGTAATCCGCCAGCTGAGCAAAGCACTCCTGCATTTTTGGGAATATGTAATTTATAAACTCGCGGCTTCTACCAAGCAGATTTTCATAAAAACGGCTCTGGCTCTCGTGGATGCCCATTGACACTCCGCCATCAAGGAATGTATATGCAAGCTCGTCTGCCGAGTTCATATCGTAAAGTGCGTGTCCGCCCTCGTGGATAACGCTGAACATGGAGTACGAGAGATTTTCTCGGTCGTAATTAGTGGTTATTCTCACGTCGTGATGCGAGCCTATGCTGGTCGTGAATGGGTGCTCCGTCGTACCAAGACCGCAATGCTCAAGGTCTATGCCGATAGCCTCCATAAGTGCATAAGAGAACTTCTCCTGCGCTATCTCGTCAAAGTCGCCCTTGATGCAGGCGTCACTGACCTGAGGCTTCTGAGATATTTTCTTTATAAGCGGAACTATTTTCGCCTTAAGAGTTGCGAAAAATTCGTCACATTTGTCCATGGTAAGGCCGCGCTCAAACTTGTCAAGACAGTAATTGTAGGGGTGCTTTTCAGGTGCGCAATATTTAGCAAAGCGTACATTTGTCTCAAATATTCTTTCAAGCACAGGACGGAAAAGTTCGAAGTCACTTGTCTCCTTGGCTCTGTGCCAAACGTCATCTGCCTCAACCATAAGCTCCTGATATGCTATGTATTCCTCCATCGGAATAAGCTTCATTTCCTTTATGTCCTTGAGCGCAAGATAGACTGCGCGAGCGTCCTTTTGGCTAAGCTCTCCCTTGTGTTCATCAAGGAATTCAAGCATAGATACGGTCTCCTCGCAGGTTGACATTTTGTACGTCTCCTCGCTGAGTATCGAGAGCGCGTGCGCTCTGTTCTGTGCCGTTCCCTTTGGTGCTGTAGTTGCGCCATCGTAATATATCAGTGACATTGCGTGATTGTATGCGCTCAGCTTTGACTGAAGCGCGTAAAAGCTCTGTATTGCCTCTTGTGCGTTCATGTTTATTCCTCCGAAAATTGTGGATATTAAAACAATTATAACACAGTTTTGCCTGTTTGTAAATATATATTTTTAGCATGTGCAAGACAATAAAATAAAGCATTTTACAACTTTTTGTGCAAAAAGTCTCGATTTCCAAAATCGGAATTTTAGAGTTATTCGTCTCGTTTTT
This sequence comes from Eubacteriales bacterium, assembly GCA_045658225.1. Lineage (GTDB taxonomy): Bacteria > Bacillota > Clostridia > Oscillospirales > CAG-272 > SVTX01. The sequence goes on along the minus strand of JAZOUO010000068.1, from coordinate 32,657 downwards.
AAAGTTTTCATAAAAAAGAAATTTTCCAATTTGAGAAAAATATTTTTAAAAACCTATTGACAAATTCTTTTGTTTAGTGTATAATAATGCCACAAGAGGAAAATGGGTTCGACAAGAATCTAAAAAAATACGTAATTTTTAATTAGAAAGTGAGATAAGCTATGGCACAGTCAAAGAAAGCTCCCGCAAAGGTAGTTGACGTACAGAATAAGGAAGACAAGAAAAAAGCACTCAGCACAATGATCTCCCAGATAGAGAGAGAGTACGGTGCAGGGTCTATTATGCGTCTCGGTGAGAACTCCAGAATGGAGGTTCAGGCAGTATCCACAGGATCTCTGTCACTTGATATGGCACTCGGAATCGGCGGTGTTCCTCGCGGAAGAATTATTGAGATATTTGGTCCTGAGTCCTCAGGTAAAACCACCGTTGCGCTTCATATTATAGCAGAGGTACAGAAGGCTGGCGGCGAGGCTGCGTTTATTGACGCGGAGCACGCTCTTGACCCAGTTTACGCAAAGGCGCTTGGCGTTGATATAAATAATCTGTTGGTTTCCCAGCCCGACTGCGGAGAGGATGCGCTCTCTATCACCGAGTCCTTGGTTCGCTCTGGCGCTATTGACGTGGTTGTAGTTGACTCTGTTGCTGCACTCGTTCCCAGAACAGAGATTGACGGCGATATGGGCGCACCCACCGTCGGCGTTCAGGCAAGACTTATGTCTCAGGCTATGCGTAAGCTTGCAGCAGTTATCTCCAAGAGCAACTGCGTAGTCGTGTTCATCAATCAGCTTCGTGAGAAGGTCGGCGTTATTTACGGAAACCCCGAGACCACCACAGGTGGACGCGCGCTCAAGTTTTACGCGTCTGTGCGTATTGACATAAGAAAGACCGAGCAGCTCAAAAACGGCGCTGACATTTACGGCAACCGCGTTAAATGCAAGATAGTAAAGAACAAAGTAGCTCCTCCCTTCAAGGTTGCAGAGTTTGATATTCTCTACGGCAAGGGTATCTCCCGCATGAGCGAGGTGCTTGACTTTGCAATTATGCTAGACATTATCCAGAAGAGTGGATCGTGGTTCTCCTACAACGGTGAAAAGATCGGTCAGGGCAAGGAAAACGTAAAGAGATTCCTTGAGGAAAATCCCGAGATCGCATCCTCCATCGAGTCCAAGATCCGCGCACTCAAGGATAGCTCAGACATCATCGAGGAGGAGTTTGAGGTTGACTCCGACGATGACGACTTCGATATAAGAGTTCTTGAGGGAGACGATGAGTAATATCATATCCCCACGTGTCGAAATTGACCTTCTCTCTTCAGAAAACTGTATATATGTAATAGTTAAATGCCCTGACGAAAACGGAAAAATACGCAAGACACAGTATCCTATGCTCTGCAAATACGTAAGCGAGCTTCAGCTCTCGCGCGGATTTGCAAACGAGGAGATGATAGAGAAAATCAAGGAATATTCCGAAATATCCTGCGCATATTTCAAGGGGTGCCGATTGCTTGGATATTCCGCCTGCTCCGTCAACAACCTCATTTTTAAGCTTCGCCAGAAGGGATTTTCGGCAGAGGCGGCTCACGTTGCCGTTAATATGATATGCGATATGGGTCTTATTGACGAAACCTCCTTTGCAACACGCGAGGCAGAGCTTTGTCTCGATAAGTACTGGGGCGAGCGACGGATTATCGCAAGACTTCGTCAAAAGGGATTTGGTTCGCAGGCGATAGAGAACGTACGAGATTTTTTGCTCTTTTACGACTTCGAGGAGCGTTGTCTTCACATAGCAAAAAAGAAATTCGGCAAAAAGCAGTTGGCTCGTGAGGAATTTTCCCACGCATACGGTGCGCTTGCAAGACTCGGCTATAACGGCTCGCAGATAAATTATGCCCTCAAAATTTTGTCGGGCGGTGATTACGACGAGTTCTCGGACGATGAATAAAAACAAGGCAGTCGCTTGGCGACTGCCTTTTAAATATCAATATTCTGCGTTTCCTACCGTTCTGGGATAAGGAATGACGTCGCGGATGTTAGATACGCCCGTGAGGTACATAATAATACGCTCAAATCCAAGTCCAAATCCTGCGTGCTTTGTGCCGCCATACTTGCGGAGGTTTACGTACCACCAGTAGTCCTCCTCCTTAAGACCGCACTCCTGCATTCTCTGGAGAAGCACCTCAAGTCTCTCCTCTCTCTGCGAGCCGCCGATTATCTCGCCGACACCGGGAACGAGAAGGTCCATAGCCGCAACAGTCTTGTTGTCGTCGTTCAGTCTCATATAGAACGCCTTGATCTCCTTGGGATAGTCCGTAAGGAATATAGGCTTCTTATATACCTGCTCCGTGAGATATCTTTCGTGCTCGGTCTGGAGGTCAACACCCCAATATACAGGGAACTTGAAGTCTGCCTTGGACTTTTCAAGTATCTCAATAGCCTCGGTGTAGGTCACCTTTGCGTAGTCCGCGTCGCGCAAAGCGGTAAGACGCGCCAAAAGACCCTTATCAACAAAGCTGTTGAAAAATTCAAGCTCTGCCTTGCAGTTGTCCATAACGTGATTGATGATATGCTTTATCATATCCCACGCAAGCTCCATATCGTCGTTGAGATCCGCAAACGCGATTTCGGGCTCTATCATCCAGAACTCTGCCGCGTGACGCGCGGTGTTGGAGTTCTCTGCTCTGAACGTGGGTCCAAAGGTGTATATGTTTCCAAATGCCATAGCGTAGGTCTCACCCTCAAGCTGACCCGAAACCGTGAGGTTGGCAGACTTGCCGAAGAAATCCTGCGAGAAATCCACCTTACCGTCCTCGGTCTTGGGAAGATTGTCGAGATCAAGAGTAGTCACTCTGAACATCTCGCCCGCGCCCTCTGCATCCGAGCCTGTGATAATGGGAGTATGAACGTAAACAAATCCCCTCTGGTTAAAGAAGGAGTGAATTGCGTAAGCAACCTCGCTTCTGACTCTGAAAACAGCCGAGAAAAGATTTGTTCTGGGGCGCAGATACGCCTGCTCGCGCAAAAACTCAACCGAGTGACGCTTGGGCTGGAGAGGATAATCAGGAGTGCTACTGCCCTCTACCTCTACCTTTGTAGCCTTAAGCTCAAAGGGCTGCTTTGCCTCGGGTGTAAGCGTAAGAACACCCGTGACGACAAGTGCCGCACCCACGTTCTGCGAAGCTATCTCGTCGTAGTTATCAACTATATCTCTTTCAAAAACGACCTGAACACTCTTGAAATAAGAGCCGTCGTTGAGATCTATAAATCCAAAAGCCTTACTGTCACGGAGGTTTCTCACCCATCCGCCAACAGTTATTTCTTTGCCGCCGAACGCTTCCTTGTCGGCATAAACTTCTTTGATAAGAGTTCTTTTCATAATAAAATTCCTTTGAAATCATTTTAATATCATTATTATACAACGGTTGACAGAAAAAATCAAGAGATTTTTTCAACTTATCCTCAAAAGGACAAAAAATAAATCAAATTACTCAAAACACACTTGAAAAACTCTCAAAAATGTGGTATAATATAAGGTAAAGTGGTATTATGTACCACGTAAAATTATAGGCGGTATTGTTTTATGGACTACAAAGAGCTTGATAACATACTTTCAGATGCGGTTAATGACGCCGAGATATGCTGCGACGACATTCCACCCATATCGCTTTACCTCGATCAGATAGTACATCTTATTTCGGACAAGTCCCACGAGGGCGCAGAGAGATTTTACAATCGAACACTCACAAAGACTATGGTAAATAACTATTCCAAGGCTGGACTTATATCTCCAATAACCGGAAAGAAATATAGCAAAGAGCAGATAATACAGATGCTTATGATCAACTCTCTCAAAAACACCTACTCAATTTCCGAGATAAAGGGCGCGATGGATGTCTTCTACTCTATTGAGAATGCAGACAGCAAGGCGCTGATGCAGACGTACGACAAGTACATCGAGATGCGCCGCAAGTCTAAGGTCACCTGCCCCGAGGCAGTCAAGGAAATGATAGAGCTCAACAGCTTTGACATTGAAAATGATATGGATTATTTCTCCGCCATACTCGGTGTCGTGGCTATGGCAGACTATTACAACTCCATAGCCCACGCTATGCTTGAGGCAATAGCCCCCCAGCACAGTGAGGGCAGCGAGGCGGCGACAAAGGAAAGCGAGAGAGAGATCAAAAAGGGTGTCAAGGCAGTCAAAAAAGAGGGCAAGCGTGATGCCAAGGCTCAAAAGAAGGCAGAAAAATCCACCAAACAGGACAACAGCACAAAGACAAAGAACGCGGCTCACCCTCTGACCGACGCAAGTATTGAGGATGAGTTGTCCGTGTTTGAAAAGGAACTCGACCGTGCGCTTGAGGATAACAGATCCTCCGAGGAGGCTTGATCGTGGCGCAGAACGTAAGAGAATTATCCACCGAGGCTCTGGCATATCTCGGTGACTCGGTAATAGAACTCAAGGTCAGAAAACTCCTTATAGATAAAGGGTTTTCCCATTCAGGAAGCCTTAACCGAGAGTCACAGAAATTCGTAAAGGCAAGCGCGCAGGCGCAAGCAATGCAGAATATTCTTCCATTACTCGAACCCGATGAGGAGTCGGTATTCAAGCGCGGCAGAAACATGTCGGTCGGCAACGTACCCAAGAGCTCAAGCGCGGCGGAATATAGAGCCGCAACGGGCATGGAGGTACTTTTCGGATACCTGTATTTTTGCGAAAGATATGAGCGTATTGACGAGCTTTTTTGCAAGGCTTACTCTCTGAATAATATAGACAATAATTGAAAGGATACTAAAAAATGAGTACAAAGGTTAAAATTACAGTAGCAGACTTCGGCACAATCACTGCCGAGCTTTATCCCGACAAGGCGCCCGAAACGGTTAAAAACTTCGTAGGACTCGCAAAGGAGGGCTTCTTTAACGGACTTATATTCCACCGCGTCATCAAAGGCTTTATGATACAGGGCGGCGGCTTTACTCCCGAATTCCAGGAAAAGAGAGCACAGTCCATAAAGGGCGAGTTTATCTCCAACGGATTTATGTCCAACAATCTCCGCCACACACGCGGTGTGCTTTCTATGGCGCGCACGTCTGCGCCTAACTCCGCGTCCTCACAGTTCTTTATTATGCACATGGACGCACCTCACCTTGACGGCGCATACGCGGGCTTTGGCAAAGTAATTGAGGGCATTGAAATAGTTGATATGATCGCAGGCGTCAAGACAGGCTCCTGGGGCTGGTACGAGGACGTTCCCAGAACTCCCGTCTTAATCGAAAATGTTGAGGTTATTGAGGAATAATCAAATAAAAAGCACGGAAATTTCCGTGCTTTTTATTATTCAAACGCGAGCTTTATTCCAAGCTCATTTATTTTTTTGCAGTATTCTTTTACTCTGTCGGGGCGATATTCGGCTATTCTGTGACCGTCAAAGCCCACGCTGAGCCTCACTCCCGACTCTCTAACTATCGCCTGCTGCTCCTTGTCCTCAAAAAACTTGAGCATATAGGGATGCTCACGATAGTTATGTACGCTATCGTAGCTCACATTCATCTCCCAGAATATACCCTGCTCCGCCATTCTTTTGAAATAGTCGTATGGCTTCTCTCCTTTGCGCTCAATAAAGCTGAACATATCCGTATGGGCAATACCCACCGCACCGCAGCCGCATCTTTCGGCGTAGGAAAACAAATCTCCGCGCGTGACGGTAAAATTTTCCTCCGCGTCAAGAGTTTCAATCAAGCAATAGTCAAAAAACGAAATATCCGCATCCGCGGGGAGTGCCGTCCTCTTGAGATGAGTATGCGTACAGACCTCTATTCCGCGCAGAATGTTTATTTTGTCTGCATATTTTTCCTTAATAAGATTCATATGGTCAAAATAACGCACTAGCGTCCTGTAATAATTCTGCCCCAAGTCGCCCTCATAGCAAAAAACGTCATATCTTGCGTTTCCTATTCCGTGATTGTGGTCGCAAATACCAAGCAGCTCAATGCCGCCAGAGATAGCTCCCTCGACCATATCCTCGGGTCTGTCGCCACTGCAAAAGGAATAATACGTGTGACTGTGAAGATCCTGTATCATCAATCAACCATATCTACCGAGACGTCATCGCTTGCAAGGTCGATAAAGTCAAGGTCGTCAACCTCTCTGGAAAAATGCGCCTTGAGATTTGCCATAAGTCTGTTATTGAATTTCTTTTTGAGCAATGTATAAACAATAAATCCTATGGTAATCGCACCAAGAATACACGCTGTCACGATAAAGAGCCCCCTCCAGAAATTTCTTTTTCTTTCAAGCTCCGTCTTTTCTGCGAACAATGCATCGTATGCATGGTCCTTCATTTCATCAATTTTTTCAACTATCATATCATTCATATTATTTTCCTCCATTTTAATTCTTCAGACTATGTATAGGCGCGGGGATTCTTCCTCCTCTGCCTATAAACTTAGCAGGGGAATATTTGTTTATGTCCATAATGGGCGCACGACCGAGCAGTCCGCCGTAGTCTATACAGTCGCCAACTCCCTTGCCGTAGGCAGGAATAACACGCACCGCGGTTGTCTTTGTGTTAACAACTCCTATCGCTATCTCATCGGCAATAATTCCGCAGATAACGTTTTCGTCTGTGTCACCCGGAATAGCTATCATATCAAGCCCAACCGAGCATACCGCCGTCATTGCCTCAAGCTTTTCAAGCGTCAGCGCGCCTCGCTCCACAGCCGCAATCATTCCTGCGTCCTCGGACACGGGGATAAACGCACCCGAAAGTCCTCCAACGTGGCTTGATGCCATAACTCCGCCCTTCTTAACAGCGTCGTTAAGCATAGCAAGTGCAGCAGTAGTGCCGTGACATCCGCAAGACTCAAGTCCCATATTTTCAAGTATGTGTGCCACGCTGTCGCCTATCGCGGGCGTGGGCGCGAGAGACAAGTCAACAATTCCAAATGGCACGTCAAGACGTCTTGACGCTTCGCTTGCCACAAGCTGACCAACTCTGGTTATCTTAAATGCAGTCTTTTTGATTATATCCGCAAGCTCGGACAGGTCACAGTCCCCTGCTCTCTGTATAGCAGAGCTTACAACGCCCGGGCCCGAAACGCCTACGTTTATTACACATTCGTCCTCTCCGACCCCGTGGAAAGCTCCCGCCATAAACGGATTATCCTCGGGGACATTCGCAAACACCACGAGCTTTGCGCAGCCTATCGAGTCCTTGTCGCGTGTGAGATATGCCGCACGCTTCACTGTCTGACCCATGAGGCGTATTGCATCCATATTGACTCCCGCCTTGGTAGATGCGACGTTTACGGACGAGCAAACAAAGTCCGTTTCTGCAAGCGCCTCGGGAATTACGGATATCATATTCTTTGCACCCTGTGTCATACCCTTCTGCACAAGCGCAGAAAAACCGCCGATGAAGTTTATTCCAAGAGTCTTTGCAGCTCTGTCAAGAGTCTTTGCCACCTTTATATATCCCTCGGGAGAGATAGCTCCACCCACGAGAGACACGGGTGTCACGGACACTCTTTTATTAACTATCGGAATGCCGTATTCCTTTTCAATTCCGCAACCCGTAGCTACAAGCTTTTCAGCTTTGGTTGTTATCTTATCGTAAATTTTTTCGCAAAGTCTATCCTCGTCCTCGCTCACGCAGTCATAAAGCGAGATACCCATAGTAATGGTACGGATATCGAGGTTTTCCTCGCGTATCATATTTATAGTTTCAAGTATGTCTTTAGTATTTACCATTGTTCAGCCCGTCTTTCAGATGTGATGCATCGTGTTGAAAATATCCTCGTGCATTACGTGGATCTCAAGTCCCATTGCGTGTCCAAGCTCTCCCATTTTGTCAACAAACTCGGAAAAAGGAAGCATGAGCGACTGTATATCCGCAAGCATTATCATAGCAAAATAGTCCGAGAGAACGCTCTGCGAAATATCAAGAATATTTGCTCCGACCTTTGCGCATTCTGTGGAGACCTTTGCGATTATTCCAACGGAATCCTTTCCCGTCACGGTAATTACTGCTTTCATTTTGTGTCCTCGCATAATCATTTATTCGCCGCATCTGCGGCTTATCATAATTATACTACACACATGGTGAAATATCAAGACGGTTTTGTCCGTTTTTATTTATTTTTTTATATTTTTTGCCGCACAAGATTGAAAAAAGACATTTTGTGTGTTATAATGTTTACAGTCGCCAGCTTCTTGCGTGGCGCTTATAGATATTTATCTTAACGGAGGGCGTATGGCAAACGGAAGCTACGAATATATAGTCAAGCAGAAAGCCACAGGGGAACTGCTGACAAAAAAGATGCTTTTCATTATGGCATATATACTTTTTCCCATCGCCGCAATCATACTGTCGGTAAATCTATTCTACGGCTCAATGCTGCTCATACCTGCGTTGATAGCAGTCGTAGGAGTAGAGATACTTCTTATATTTTTCACTTGGAGATTTACGCATATAGAGTTTGAAAGTGTCATTTTGGACAACAGACTCACAATAACCAAGATAGTGGCAAAGTCCCGCAGAAAAATCTCTCTCGAGCTTGATATAAAGTCCTTTTACGAAGTGGGTCTTTTCACGCCCGAGGCGTCTGAGAGAATGGAGGGCAAAACTCTGCACAAGGACTATATTTTCATTTCCTCACTTGATTCTGACAACATCTACTACGGTATTTTTTCCGAGGGCGAGGATCAGTGCGCAGTGTATTTTGAGACCACGCCCGAGGCCTTTGCTCACATAAAAAGACTTAATCACTCGGCGGCAAGACGCGCCGAAATACCACAGAAAAAGGACTGGAAATTATGAAAAAACAACCCGAAATAACAGTACGTCTCTCCGAGGATTTGCTCCGCAAGCTCATCTATATATCCGAGGCTGAGGGCAGAACCCCTAATAATCAGTTTGTGTTTATGCTCCGCAACAATATCCAGTATTTCGAGCGCACAAAGGGCAAATTTAACCAGCAAAAGCTCTCGGCTATTGACATTACGGAATACATCGCGCCCGACGGCGAATAATTTTATCATTTTTGGTTGACAAAATCCCGTTGCCGTGTTAAAATAATTTGAATAAAAAATGAGGGAGTAGCAGGCGCATTGCGTTGCAAGTCAACAATCACCGGCTCATAAGAGCTTGGCTTGTATTAAATTGCGAGACTCATAATATACGTATGCCAGGTTATATTATGAGAAAACTATGCTTTCATTCGGGTATGACTTAGCGCATACCCGAATTTTTACTTGCGGAGGTAGAAATGGACTTTCTTAATGAATTAAGCTTTCTGACCGAAGGCTTTGGCGCGCTCACCTGGAAAATGGTAGCTATGTGGATAATCGGCACCGTACTGATATTCCTCGCAATCAAAAAGGATATGGAACCCGCGCTTCTGCTCCCCATGGGCTTTGGTGCAATACTTGTCAATCTTCCCTTCTCGGCGGTTGCAGTCGAGGGCGAGGGAATTATCGCCCAGCTCTTCAAGGTCGGAATTGAGGCAGGAGAGGCTATGCCTTTGCTTCTGTTTATAGGTATCGGTGCAATGATCGACTTTGGCCCACTGCTTGCCAACCCCAAACTCTTTATACTTGGCGGCGCTGCACAGCTCGGTATATTTGTCACAATGATACTCGCGGCAATGATAGGCTTCCCCGTAAACGATGCGGCGTCTATCGCAATTATAGGCGCGGCTGACGGACCTACGTCCATCATGGTTGCACAGAGGCTTATGTCAAACTACGTCGGACCTATTATGGTGGTGGCGTACTCGTATATGGCGCTTGTGCCCATAGTGCAGCCCGTAGTTATCAAGGCTTGCACCACAAAAAAGGAACGTCTAATAAGAATGCACTACAACGCAAAGCAGGTTCCCAAGGTCTTAAAGATCATATTCCCCATCGCAGTTTCCATAGTTGCGGGACTTATCGCCCCCGGCTCACTGTCGCTGGTCGGTATGCTTATGTTCGGTAATCTCTTGCGTGAATGTACCGTCCTCGGATCGCTTTCCGACACGGCGCAGACATCTTTCTCCAACATTATAACTCTCCTTCTCGGTCTTACGATCTCTTTCCAGATGAAAGCCGAAGCATTTATGAGAGTTGAGACTCTCATTATTATGGTTCTTGGTCTGTTCGCGTTCGTATTCGACACGTTTGGCGGGATTATGTGCGCAAAGATAATGAATCTCTTCTCAAAAGAAAAGATAAACCCCATGGTAGGCGCGGCAGGTATTTCCGCATTCCCCATGGCGTCGAGAGTAGTTGAAAAGATGGGTATCAAGGAAGACCCCTGCAATCACCTGCTTATGCACGCGGCAGGAGCTAACGTATCAGGTCAGATAGCATCCGCGGTAGTTGGCGGTCTCATCATCGGATTTATAGCACGCTAATAAAGGAGGACTTAATATGAATTTTCTTAACATGATATACTTTAATGTCCTCGGCGGAATGTTTGACAGCCTTAGTCCTATGAATTGGGAAACAATAAAGGTTTCGCTTAACGTACTCTGGAAGGGTATGCTTGCAATATTTGTGGTTATCATCATAATCATTCTTATAATCAAGCTTATCCAGTCCGTCATCATAAAGCTCACAACTCCCCCCAAGGACGAGCAATAAATAAAAATCGCTCTGCAGTTGCAGAGCGATTTTTATTTATTGCCGCTATTAGTCGCCAATCTGCGCGTTGTAATCATACGCCCAGACGTGATTTCCGCTTGTCAGCTTACCAAAGATATACTTCATGGACGCGGACTCGTTCATTATAAAAAGCTTACCGTTCTTATAAACAAGCTCCTCTGCCATAGGAGGCGCAACTATAGTTGCGTCAAGGCAAGAACTGTCAACGTACTTTACAGCAACTTGCTTACCGTTGAGCGTCACAGTACCGTTTGCTACTTTGTCAAGGTCGTAAACGTATATTCCACTGGGATTAAGTCCCCAAGAGGTTGATAGAATAAGTCTGCCCTGTGAGTCAAACGCCATTCCCTGCACCTGTCCACGAGTAGACATAATGTAATCAGGATCAGCGGATACGGGCTTGCCGTCAGCACCAAGCGTGTAAACTCCCATTATTGCGGTATTCTGATCACCCGCAGGAGTGGTAAATCTGTGGTCCTCGGGAGTTTCATAGTCCTCGGCAATATAAAATTCTCCCGTGTAGAGAGTGTTGTCTCTTACGTAAACGTACGCAGACGAAACACAGACCTCAAAATCTTCGCATGCGGTGGCAACACCGTCATCATCAAGCACGTCGTTTGTCTTGAACATCATTATCTTATTGTCGGACGACGCGGTGACGTAAATATAATCTCCGCCAAAGGAAAGTCCGCCAACATGTCCCGTGTGACACGAGCCGTCTACGTTTTTAAGCTCAACAAATCTTGTGTTTCCGTCATTGTCGGCAATATATATTCTCGACGTGGAGTGGTCCTTCATATATGCAGAATATATGTAAAGTCCAAGCTCATCGGAATAGTCAAATCCCTGTTGAACAGCGCCCTCCCACAAGCCACCTATAGCGAAAGCTTTGTCTGCGTTTTTGTAGAAAGAACGGTATTTAATTCTGTCAAATATCGAAAACGCGCTGATCACAACAAAAACCAGCAAAAGTATTGCCGCTACTATTATAGCTATTATTTTACCTGCTTTTTTCATTGGTTTTCTCCTATCACATATATTTGTGTCGACTTAATTATAGCATATCCGCAAAAAAATTGCAAGTGCGAGGACAATTCTTAAGATTTTTTAAGAGTTAACACCCATATTTTTCCTAAAAAAACAAGTATAATCGTTCCAAAAAACACAAATAATAATGACGGACAAAATTCCAACGGAGCAAAAATTTTGTTAAAAACAGCACAGAAAGGCTTAAAGATATATGAAAGCAACAGGAATAGTAAGGCGTATTGACGACCTCGGCCGTGTCGTCATCCCTAAAGAAATAAGAAGAACAATGCGTATCCGCGAGGGCGACCCTCTTGAAATATTTACAGACCGCGACGGCGAGGTCATTTTCAAAAAATATTCTCCCATTGGCGAGCTGACCTCGTTTGCCTCGCAGTATTGTGAGACTCTCCACAAGACCTGCAATCTCTCGGTGATAGTCTGCGACAGAGACTCCGTCGTAGCCTGCGCGGGTCTATCCAAAAAGGAATATTCCGACAAATCCCTATCCGAGGAGCTTGAGAACATTATTGAGTCGCGTGGTATGTATGTTTACCGCGACGGTGCAGAAAAAATATCCCCTCTCCGCGACAGAAGCGAGCATTTTATAAGCTGCGCTATGCCCATTATTTCAGAGGGCGATATTATAGGCTGCGTCGTCTCTCTCTGCGAGGAATCACGCACACATATCCCCGATATGACAGAACAAAAGCTTGTTCAGACTGCGGCAGCATTCCTTGGTAAGCAGCAGGAATGACGTGTCACACCTATATGCTGTGATGCATTAAACAAAAATAAAATCCTTATCAAAATGCTTAATTCTGATAAGGATTTTTTGTTTTTGTGATTTAAAACGGCGTTCTCTTGTGTCAATTTTGCGGTTTTTTGCTACAAAAAATCACATTGACATGAGGATATAAATATGTTAAAATTGAGACACAACTAAAATAATCTTTTGGAGGTCTTATATGCTTAAAGGTATTCCGAAAATTTTACCCCCCGAATTGCTTAAGGTTTTGTGCGAAATGGGTCACAGCGACCGTATCTGCATAGCAGACGGCAATTTCCCCTCCGAATCCATGGGCAAGGATGCGATAGTTATCAGAATGGACGGTCACGGTGTGCCCGAAATTCTTGACGCTATCCTCACAGTCTTCCCCCTCGATACATACGTTGAAACCCCCGCTATACTTATGCAGCTTATGGACAGAGACGTCGGCAGAGTTCAGACTCCCATTTGGGACACCTATGCCCAGATCATCTCCAGGCACGACAGCCGCGGACGCGAGGCTCTCGGAAACATCGACAGATTCGATTTTTACGATGAGGCAAAGAAGTGCTACTGCATCATCGCTACCGGCGAAAGCGCAATTTACGCAAACATTATGCTCCAAAAGGGCGTTATCTGATAGCTTATGGGGCTGCTTACATCTGTTGTTGAGTTTTTTGCCTCAATGACACCCCGCGAGATAATTGCTCAGTGCTTCGGAGTTATAGGACTTGTCGTAATGGTCCTCTCCTTCCAGTTCAAGAACAACCGCACGCTCTTTTTTATGCAGTCCTCGGCAGCGTTTTGCTACGTTCTCCATTTTCTGCTTTTGGGCGCGTGGGCAGGAACCTTCTTTAATCTTTGCACTCTCATCCGAGGCGTTCTGTTTATGAATAACAGCCAAAAGCTGTGGAAGCTTATTCTGGTGGAATCGGCTTGCGTGGGATGCTATGCTTTCTCTCTCGCGCTTGACCATAGTTTGCTCCAGGTTATCCTTGTATCGTTGGTGCTTATAGGTCTTTTGAGCAGCACGTACTTTATGTGGCGTGGAGAAACCAAGAAAATACGTTATTGCCAGATAGTATGCACTTCTCCATTCTGGATAGCGTACAACGTTGTTTGTCACGCATATCCCGGAGTTATTTGCGAGTGCTTTAACATGGTGTCATCTGCAATATTCCTTATAAGATCCAGAAAACAAACAAAAAACTAAATCAGAAGCGGCACGCTAAGCGTGCCGCTTTTCTCATTTTAATATAATCATGTATTATCGGAGGTCTTCTCAGGCTTCTGGGTCTGTTTTCGAAAAGTAATGGGAGTCATTCCTTCTTGCTTCTTGAATGCCTTGAAAAAGAGTACGTGGTCCTTATATCCGCACATCTCACCTATCTCCGTTGCGCTGAGATCGGTCTCCTGCAAAAGCTTCTTCGCATAGGCTATGCGCTTTGCGGTGACGTACTGCATAGGTGGCCTGCCCATATGTTTTTTGAACACGTGCGAGAGGTAATATTTGCTTATTTTTAACTTTTCACAAACTTCATCCATAGATTCGATTTCAGTAAAGTGCTTGTTTAAGTAGTTGTGTATGCGTGTAAAAATACCGTTGGTCACAAATTTCGCCTCGGATATATTCGCAAGGCGCAAAATACCTATCATAATGAGTCGCGCAAGATATTTGGCAAAAATTTCGTTATACGGTTTATCTGATGCAACCTCCTTTACAAGAGACATAAAGTAGAACTCGTATTCCTTCTCATACTGCCCTGTATGAATAATAGGAGATGCATTTGGATCCAAAATATAATCAGAAGGAAGATTTCCTATTTTGAAATTGGAAATTCCAAAAAAAGCAAGTTCAATGCCGATCTTTCCTGTTGTTGACTCGGAATGTGGAACCTCAGGGTTATAAACTATAATATCCCCCTTCTTAATCTCATATTCAATTCCATTAACCGTAATAGTTCCGCCACCCGAAATAACAAACATAATTTCACAAAATGGATGACTGTGCGTCTTCTCATTCCATTCTTTAATTCTCTCAAGCTTGCCTGCATATAGGCACTTAGTGTCAAGTTTTATGGCGTCGACCTTGGTATATGCAACCATTCTCGGGTCAAAACTAACGTTAAAAGATTGATCTTTCATTTGTTTTCTCCAAATTTGTATTTGCTTTTTTGTATATAATACATAATCAATTGTCGATTATTGTTTTTTTGGAAAAATTTAGTTTTTATGAATTTTTTCTAATATCAATTAAAATTTTTTCCGTAAAATATGCAAAACGCCTTGTTTTACAATGATATTGTAGCACATTGGCACAAAAAATTCAATAGTTTTTTGAAAATTTTGTGTTTATTTTTGTGATTTATTTTGCAGTTTATGATATTGAAAAAGCCTGTCAGTGAGTTATAATAAATGGTGAGGTAAAGAAAATGAAAGGGGGTATTCTTATGTCGCAAAATCTTTTGCTCGAAATGAACGGTATCCATAAGAGATTTCATGGTGTACATGCACTCAAGGGAGTTCATCTCGATCTTGAATTTGGCGAAGTCCACGCGCTTGTTGGTGAAAACGGTGCTGGCAAATCCACTTTGATGAAGGTTCTCACAGGCATTCATCAGGCGGACGAAGGAACCATTACATACAACGGTGCTCCTTATTCTGTTAAAAATATAGGAGAATCTCAAAATTTAGGCATCAGCATGATACATCAGGAGCTTAACATGATGAATCACCTTACTGTTGCCCAGAATATCTTTATTGGAAGAGAATCCATGTCAGGAAAGATATTCATTAACGATGACGAAATGGTTAAGGAAGCTGAGAAGCTCTTTAAGCTTATCGGAATCAATATCGATCCCAGAATGCCTCTCGGCAAGCTCACGGTTGGTAAGCAACAGATGGTTGAAATTGCAAAGGCAATCTCAAGAGACTGTAAGCTCCTCATTCTAGACGAGCCCACCGCAGCTCTTACACAGTCCGAGATAGAAGAGCTCTTTAAGATAATGAAGGATCTTAAGAGCAAGGGTATAGGAATGATCTATATCTCTCACCGTATGGATGAGATTAAGATGATTTCCGACCGAATAACAGTAATGCGCGACGGCGAGTACGTCAACACCGTTGTCACAAACGAGGTGACCAAGGACGAGATCATAAACATGATGATCGGCCGTGTAGTTTACGAGGACCCCAAGACACAGAGCGAGGTTGATCCCGACGCCGACGTAGTGCTTGAGGTAAGAAATCTTTGCAGCGGCAGAACCATCAGAGACGTAAGCTTCAAGCTCCGCCGTGGCGAGATACTTGGTTTCTCTGGACTTATGGGAGCAGGCAGAACCGAGGTTGCGAGAGCAATATTCGGAGCTGACCCCTTCGACAGCGGTGAGATTTACGTTCACGGCAAAAAGGTCAACATTAAAACTCCCGTGGATGCCATCAAGCACGGTATAGGTTATCTTTCCGAGGATAGAAAGAGATACGGACTTATGCTTTTCAAATCCGTAGCTGAAAATACATCTATCTCCTCTATGGACCGTTATGTAAAGGGCGGACTTATAAATGATAAGGCGCTCAAGGAAGAGGCTATTGAATATAATGAAAAGCTTCGCACAAAGACACCGTCCATTGACCAGCTTCTCAAGAACCTTTCGGGTGGTAATCAGCAAAAGGTTATTATCGCGAGATGGCTTATAAGAGACAGTGAGATACTTATCTTCGACGAACCTACAAGAGGCATCGACGTAGGCGCAAAGAGTGAAATCTACACTCTTATGAACGAGCTTTCAAAACAGGGCAAATCCATTATTATGATCTCCTCCGAGCTTGTTGAGATCCTCCGTATGAGCGACAGAGTGCTCGTAATGTGCGAGGGCAGAAAGACGGGAGAGCTTGACATTTCCGAAGCTAACCAGGAAAATATTATGAAACTTGCCACAATGCGGGAGGAAAACTGATATTATGAAAAACAATAACACACCGTTCGGCGCAAAGCTGAACTTCAGAGGTAAGGCGCGCCAGGCAGGCGTAGGTACCGTAAACTATTTTAAGACAACGGGTAAGCAGAACCTCGTTATCGTACTTGCTACGATAGCACTCTTCATTGTGTTCACGCTTATCAACCCCAACTTCGCAAGCAAGAGCAACCTGCTCCTTATGAGCAAGTCTCTCGTTCCCTATGCAATACTCGCTCTCGGCGTTACATTCGTAATCGCAACAGGCGGTATCGACCTTTCTATCGGTACAGTTTGTATCGGTGCTCCCGTTTTGGCAGGCGCTATCTGCTCCACAGGAGTTTCTCAGGATGAAGGTACACTTTGGCTTACAATTCCGATCATCCTTCTCACAGGTCTCCTGTTCGGTGTTATAAACGGCTTACTTATTGCAAAGTGCAAGATTGCTCCCTTTATCGCAACTCTCGGTACAATGCTCTTCTCCCGTGGTATGACCTCGGTAATAGCCCAGTACATAACAGAAAAGACATCTGCTATCAAGTACCCCACAACAGGCTGGTTCCAGAAGATATTCACCAGCTACGATGGCTTCCCCATCGGTGTAGTTTGGGTATTGATCCTCACAGCTATCTGTATGGTAGTTATGTTCAAGACAAAGATCGGTAGATACATTCTCGCTATCGGTAGTAACGAGGAAGCTGCTCGTCTTTCGGGTATCAACGTAGATAAGTACAAGATCATCGCTTACGCAATCGGCGGTCTCTTTGCAGGTATCGCGGCTCTCTTCTGGACAGCTGCCAACCCCTCTCTCACGCTCGCATCCGGTAACGGTATGGAGCTTGACGCAATTGCCGGCGTTTACATCGGCGGTACAAGCACAACAGGTGGTGCTGCATCCGTAATGGGTACCATCTTCGGCTCTATCATTCTCGTAGTTATCCGTCAGGGTCTTAACATCGCTCTTATGACATTCGACATCAACCTCTCTGCTACGTTCATTACATACGCAGTGACAGGTGTTATCGTTGTAGGCGCAGTTCTTCTCGACGTGCTCAAGAAGAAGTCTGCTAACAAAGTCAAGATCGAAACCTCCGCGCAAAAGCAGAAGCGAGAAATTAAGGAAAAAATTGCAGAGCTTAAGATTGAGCAAGACTACGCGCTTTCCGCAAAGAATAACCCTGAGGCAGACGCTCGCGCAGAAGCAATTCCTGCAGAGATCGCAGCCCTCAAGGCAGAATACAAAAACATAAAGTAAGCCATACGGCAAAAAATCAGTAATCAAAACCTAGTGAAAGGTTTTTATTAAATAATTTATTAATTTTCAGGAGGAATCCACAATGAAAAAGTTCACAAAGATCCTCGCGATCGTATTGGCTCTCACATGCACACTCTGTGCATTTGTAGCTTGCCAGCCCAAAGAGGAAGAGGGCAATGGCACAATCGCAGTTATCGCAAAGGGTGAAACACACGCTTTCTGGCAGGCTGTTAAGGCTGGCGCAGAGCAGGCTGGTAAGGATTACGGCTACAAGGTAACCTTCCGCGGACCTACAGCAGAGTCTGAAGAGTTTGTTGGTACACAGAGAGAGATGGTTCAGGCAGCTCTTAACGATACGAGCGTAAAGGGTATCGTTCTCGCAACAATCGGTCTTGGCTTCGGCGAAGAGCTCAACCAGGCATTCGAAAAGGGTATTCCCGTAGTTGAATTCGACTCCGGTCTCTACAACAACAACGCAGACGTAACATCCGGCAAGGACCCCGTTATCGGTAGCGTTGCTACTGACAACAAGGCTGCTGCAGGCGTAGTTGCTGAAAACTTCTTCAAGTACCTCAAGGATAACGGCCTTGCAGTTAACGGCTACAAGGTAGGTATCATTCAGCACGACTCCACATCCACAGGTATCGATAGAGCCGCTGGATTCAAGGAGGGCATGGAAAAGGCCGCTAAGGATGCAGGCATCACTCTCGACATCAAGGTAGAGGTTAAGACAAACAACTCCGGCGAATACAAGCTCGGTCTCACAGCTCTTAAGGAATGGGGCGCACAGTCCATCTTCATGACAAACGAAGGCGTTGTTAACGAAGTATTCCCTGAGATCTCCGATAACGCAGCTAACTACAAGGACATCCTCTTCTGCGGTTTCGACGCAGGTACAAACCAGTACAACTGGATGAAGGATCACGGCGAGAACTACGCTCTCCTCGTTGGTTCTGTTGCACAGGACTCCTACAACATCGGCTACAGAGCAGTTGAGCTCGCAGCTAAGAAGATCGCTGGCGAATCCGTTGCTGACGTTGGTATCGCAGGTGTATGGTACACTTCCGAGAACATCGACGAGCAGAAGGATAAGAACATCTTCTACATGGGCTAATATTTAAGCTCAATTATACAGTAAAAACTGAATAATTAAATTATCAGAGTCCCTCCCTGTTTTGGCAGGGAGGGACTTTGAAGTAGAGTGGCTACTCTGAAATTAATTAAATTTAAAATCACTAAAATCGAAACCTATAAAGACTATATAAATTGGAGGAATTATTATGGCACAGAACAGATACGTTGGCGATTATCCCGTAATCGGTATCCGTCCTATAGTTGACGGCAGACGCGGACCCCAGATGATGCGTGAATCCCTTGAGCCCCTCGTTTGGGCTATGGCTGAAGCTGCTAAAAAGCTCTTTGAGGAAAATCTTTTCTACTCCAACGGCGAGCCCGTTCGTGTAGTTATGGCAGACACATGTATAGGTCGCGTTCCCGAGGCCGCTGCTTGCGCTAATAAGTTTAAGAAGGAAAGCGTTTCCATCACTCTCTCCGTAACTCCCTGCTGGTGCTACGGCTCCGAGACAATGGATATGGATCCCCACACAATCAAGGGCGTTTGGGGCTTTAACGGCACAGAGCGTCCCGGTGCAGTTTACCTTGCAGCAGTGCTTGCGGGTCATGCTCAGAAGGGTCTCCCCGCATTCGGTATCTACGGACATGAAGTACAGGATAGAGATCAGGTCACACAGATGCCTGAGGACGTTAAAGAAAAGCTTCTCCGCTTCGGTCGCGCAGCTGTTGCTGTTGCAACAATGAGAGGCAAGTCCTATCTCCAGATCGGCTCGCAGTGCATGGGTATTGCAGGCTCTATCATGGATCAGGCTATGCTTGAGGAATACTTTGGCATGAGAGTTGAGTCCGTTGACGAGGTTGAGATCCTTCGTAGAATGGAAGAAGGAATCTACTGTGAAGAGGACTACCAGAAGGCTCTTGCTTGGACTAAGGAACACTGCAAGGAAGGCAGAGATGACAATCCCGAAGAGGTTGATTTTCTCGGCGAGAAGGTTCGCATCAAGTTCACTCCCGAAGAAAAGGAAAAGCAGTGGGAGTTCACTGTTAAGATGTACTGTATAATCAAGGACCTTATGGCAGGCAACCCCCGTCTTTCCGACAAGTTCGAGGAAGAAAAGGTTGGACACAACGCAATCGCAGGCGGTTTCCAGGGTCAGAGACAGTGGACAGACCACTGGCCCAACTGTGACTACCCCGAGGCTCTTCTCTCCTCTACGTTTGACTATGAGGGCGCTCGTGAGCCTTACACTCTCGCAACCGAGAACGACATTCTCAACGGCATGAGCATGCTTATGATGAGATTGCTTACACACAGAGCTCAGATATTTGCTGACGTTCGTACATATTGGTCGGGTGAGGCTACCGAAAGAGTCACGGGCTACAAGCTTGAAGGCAAGGCAGCCGAGTCCAACGGTATTATTCACCTTCTCAACTCCGGTGCTGCTTGTCTTGACGCTTCCGGCGTTTGCACCGATGAAAACGGCAACGCTACCATGAAGAGATGGTGGGAAGTCACCGACGAGGATATCAAGAAGATGACCGAAGCTACCGTTTGGTGCGAAGCAGGTCAGGATAACTTCCGCGGCGGCGGATTCTCCAGCCACTACACAACCAAGGCAGAAATGCCCTGCACTATGATTCGTATGAATCTCGTTAAGGGTCTCGGTCCCGTTCTTCAGATCGCGGAGGGTTGGACTGTAAACCTTCCCGACGAAGTTTCGGATACACTTATGGAAAGAACTAACCCCACATGGCCCTGCACTTGGTTCGCTCCTCGTTGCGACGGCAAGGAAGGTTCTCCCTTCAAGACCGCTTATGAGGTTATGATGAACTGGGGCGCTAACCACGGCGCTATTTCCTACGGTCACATAGGCGCAGACCTTATTACTATGTGCTCTATGCTCCGCATCCCCGTTTGCATGCACAACGTTCCCGAGGACGACATCTACCGTCCCGCTGCTTGGAATGCATTTGGTATGGATAAGGAAGGTCAGGACTACCGCGCTTGCGCGACCTATGGTCCCATGTACAAATAATATAATACTTCAATTGGGGAGGAGCAACGCTCCTCCCCAATTGTTTTAGAGATTATTAAAAAGAACGGCAATTCTGATCGTTCTTTTTCTGTTTAGACATAAATGTCTTTTGCGTAATAAAATCACTGTGCATAATATTAAATATTGTAAAATCTATTGCAATAAATTGGGGTTTGTGGTATAATATATTAGAATGCGAAACTGTTTTTTGTTGCAGTTCTTTGCAGTTATGAAAAACAATCACAAGACAATCGGAGAGCACTATGCAAATAGTTGTTATTGGAAACGGTGTTGTTGGCGACACCTTGATATCTTCCATATGTGCAGAGGGGCACAATGTCACAGTAATTGACGAAAATCCCTCCCTTATTGATGAAGTAGTTAATAAATACGACGTTTTCGGGGTGGTAGGCAACGGAGCTTCCGTTGATATTCAGCGAGAGGCCGGTGTGCAGAATTGCGATGTGATCATATCGGTAGCTACCGAGGACGAGCTCAACCTGCTCTGCTGTATGATAGGAAAGCGTCTCGGTGCAGCTCACGCAATAGCAAGAGTCCGCAATCCTCAGTACTTAAAGCAAAGGAATTATATGTGCGAGGAGCTTGGAATAGACCTCATTGTTAACCCCGAATACGAGGCGGCGCGCGAGGCGGCGAGAATCATCCGCTTCCCTGTCGCTATGAAGCTTGATAAGTTTGCCAAGGGACGCGTTGAGGTACTTGACATTTATATCGACGATGACCATCCCCTTGTAGGCCAAAAGCTTATGGAGCTTCGTTCAAAATATTCCACAAACGTCCTCATCTGCGCCGTCAGACACGGCGACGAGGTAGTCATCCCGGGTGGTGATTATATCATTCGCGAGGGAGACTATATCTCAATGACAGCATCCCGTAAGGATATATCCGACTTTTTTGTAAAGCTTGGAATATTCGTCAAAAAAATCAAGGGCGTGTTTATAATTGGCGGCAACAGTATTTCAAGATATCTCGCCAATATGCTCTCGTCAGGCGGCTTCCGTGTGACAATAATTGAGCGTGACGAAGAGGTATGCCGCGAGCTCGCCGACCTCTTCCCTAAGGCAGAGATAATCTGCGGAGACGCCGCAGACCCCGATCTTTTAGTCGAGGAGGGTATCGACTCTGCCGATGCTTGCGTAGCTATGACATCTGATGACAAGAACAATATCATCATATCTATGTTCGCAAAAAATCACGGCGTTGACAAGGTAATAGCCCGAGTTACTGCACAGTCCTTTGGAAAGCTTTCCGAAGCCGCGGGAATTGACTCGGATATCAATCCTAAATACATAACCGCAACCCACGTAATAAGATACGTCCGCGGTCTTGCAAATCTCAAGAGCAACGCATCTCAAAGCACCATAAAAACCCTCTACAAGCTTGCGGATAACAAGGTCGAGGCATTGGAATTCGACGTCGGCGGCGACTTCAGTCAGACGGGCATACAGCTCAAGGACTTGAAGCTCAAAAGAAATCTTCTTGTCGCGGCAATCATACGCGGCGGAGACGTCCTATACCCCAACGGACAGACGACCCTTGAGGTGGGAGACAGTGTAGTAGTTGTCACCGCCAAGGATCGCTTGTATACGCTCGAAGATATTCTTTTGTGAGGGTAAAATATGAATTTCAAAATGATACGGTATATCACCGGTCAGCTCTTACTTGCAGAGGGCGCGCTTATGCTGCTCCCTTTGACTGTATCGCTTATATACGGTGAATTTCTGAATATTTGGGCTTTCGTCATTCCCATATCTGCCCTGCTTGTTCTGGGCGCGCTGATGGTAATATTCAAGCCCGCGGACAAGACCCTTGGAGTCAAAGAGGGCTTCATAACGGTAGGATTGTCCTGGATAGTCCTGTCTCTTTTCGGTGCGCTTCCTTTTGTAATTTCGGGGCTTATCCCTAATTATATCGACGCGTTCTTTGAGACTGCTTCAGGATTTTCCACGACGGGCTCAAGCGTGCTCGGTGCAGACGCATTCGCAAAGCTCTGGACACCTGAGTTGAGCTCGGAATCTGCTATGATGGGAATGAGAGGTGTATTCTTCTGGCGTAGCTTTACAAACTGGATAGGCGGTATGGGAGTGCTTGTATTCGTACTAGCGGTAATGCCTCAGCAGGATATGAAGTCCTCGCGTCTTGTTCACGTCATGCGTGCGGAAATGCCCGGTCCGAAGGTCGATAAAATTGTTCCCACAATTAAAAAGACCGCAGGCATAATGTACGGCATTTATATTGTAATGACGCTTGTCTGTACCGCTCTCCTGCTTTTCGGTGGCATGGATCTTTACGAGGCGCTGACTACGGCCTTCTCAACCGCAGGCACTGGAGGCTTCTCTATTTGGCCCGACAGCATGGTTTCGTTTGGCGGCACTGTCGCTCATCCCGAATACTGCATTTGGGTGCTATCTGTATTCATGTTGCTTTTCGCGATCAATTTCAACCTTTATTACCTTATCATCACGGGCAAGGCTCTTTCCGCTCTGTTCTCCGAGGAGCTTCGCTGGTTTGTTGGTGTTGTTGTCGGTGCTACCGCATTCATCGCCTTTGATACGTTTGAGCGATTTGGAAATATTGCAGACACTCTGCGACACTCGGTTTTCCAGGTATCCACCATAATCTCCACCACGGGCTTTGCCTCGGATGACTTTAATCTGTGGGGCAATCTCTCAAAGACCGTGCTTCTGATAATAATGTTCATCGGCGCGTGCGCGGGATCAACGGGCGGCGGCATAAAGATAAGCCGACTCGTAATAGCCCTCAAGAGCACTATGGCAGAAGTGCGTCATATGATACATCCCCGCCGCGTTAAGGCGGTGCACTTTGAAGGAAAGACAGTTGACAAGGACACTCAAAGAGGCGTTTTTGCCTTTATGATTACATACGCATTTATATTCTTCGGCTCGTTCCTTTTAGTAGCAATATTTGACGGCAGAAGCATTGAGACTACGTTCTCGGCAGTTGCCGCATGTATAAATAATATAGGTCCTGGTCTTGGTGACGTAGGCCCTACAAGCAACTTCGCTTCACTCTCCTACGCGTCGAAGCTGGTGCTTTCATTTGATATGCTTTTCGGCAGACTTGAGCTTTTCCCCATGCTCCTTCTTTTCTCTCCGTCCGTATGGCTTGAAAAATAAGAGCAAATACAAATAGAAAGATAAAAACATGAAAAACACTGCAAAATTTATAGTCTTTGAGGGTATTGACGGCGCGGGCAAATCCACACAGATTCAGCTCCTCTCAAAAAATCTCGCAGAGCGCGGAATAAAAACTCACGTCTCCGCCGAGCCCACAAAATATCCGTCGGGACTCGCCATACGTGAGGTGCTTTCGGGCAGAGTTAAGGTCACGGACGATCAGCTTGCCGTGATGTTCGCAAACGACAGAGCCCACCATAACACAAGAGAAAACGACGGCATAAACGCACTGCTCGAGGCAGGTATCTGTCCCATAAGCGACAGATATTATTACTCGTCTCTAGCTTATCAGGGCGTGCAGATAGGACTCCCGAGAGTTATGGAGCTCAACCTCGAAAATCCCGACATCCGCCGTCCCGACCTGTGCATATTCCTTGATCTTGAGCCTGCACAGAGTCTGGAGAGGATCAACGCCCGTCACGTAAGCACGGAGATATTCGAAACCTACGAATATCTTGACAAAACGCGCAAGACGTTTATAAACGTGATAGACCTACTCAAAAACAAGGGTGAAAACATAGTATGTATCAACGCCGCAGGAAGCGTTGAGGAAATTTCCGAGGCGGTGCTGTCCGCAGTACTTAAGCTCTGGGAAAACTGATATTCATTTATAAAAAACAGTAAAGGAGGTATATTGTGAAGCATATTTTGAAAATCGCCGCGCTTATTTTGGCGGTTTGCTTGGTTGTTCCCTGCTTTTGCATTGCAATATCCTCCGCAGAATACGTTGTTGCGGGTACAGACGGCAACACTCCCGTGTCTGAATCCTATGCAAAAAGCAAATATTACACGTATCTTACCGACACGCCGCTGACAGGTGATGAGCCTACAGACGTTATAGCAATAGCGCTCTCTCAACTTGGATACAAAGAAGGCAACTCGCTCGGCGAGCTTGGCGGACTGAGCTCAGGCAACGGAAATTTTTCGGAATACAACTACAATTTTGGAGATTTCAGCTCGGGATACGGATACCACTGGTGCGCGGCTTTTGTGTCATTCTGTCTTTTACAGGCAGGCTGTCATGACCTCAACACTCTCAAGGACTGGTGCAGAGATCATCCAAATGATTCCAAATACATCTGGCGTGAGCTTGGATGCGAAAAATGGCGTGTCGCACTCAAAGGTGCAGGTTTTTTTAAGACCTCTATAGCCCACCAAAGCACAAACTCCCAAAAGCTTTCGGAATCCTATGATCCCGAATATATTCCCTCCCCTGGAGATCTTATATTCTTTACAGACAACCCCTTCAAAACAGCGTCCCATATAGGAATCGTTCTTTATATAGAAAACGATATGATATACACCATTGAGGGCAACACTCGTGTGCAAGATGGACTTGAAACCGACGGCGACGGAGTTTACATAAAAGCGTACAGTATCCTGGACACTAAGATAACGGGATATGCTGATATGCCTTATAAGACTGACACGTCCGTGCAAAAAATAGACTACTCGGGCAAAACCTTTACAACAGGCACGTATATGTCAAGAGTAGATATAGCGGTGTTTGAAACCAAGGACGCCGCAGTTGCGGGAGACTCAAAAATATCAAAGGCAACTCTGCCAATGTATTCAATGCTTTCTGCAAGCAAGGTATATGAGAACGGAATATTTTATATCGAGTGTGTAATAGGTGGACAAAAGATAACTGGATATATCAAGGGCACGGGACAGACTATACAGACTGCCGCGACCACCTCCGAGCTTCATATTCCCGAGGATATCGGAGAAATTCCTACTCAACCGCATACATCATCAAGAGGATGCAATTCTTTTTTGTATATCAACTCAGTGATGACTTTAATTTGTCTGCTTGTCTCAAGTGCTTTTATATTGAAAAAGAAAAAATATTGATAAAAAATCAGGCGGTAAAACCGCCTGATTTTAATTTTAGTTATAGAATTCGGGCTTAAGACTTCTCTCGAAAAGATCTTGTATCGCAGCCTTTGGCTCGATACCATCATAAAGTACAGTATATACCGCATGACATATAGGCATATCAACTCCGTATCTGTCCGCAAGCTTCATTATAGCCTTTGCGGTGTAATATCCCTCCGCGAGCTTGTCGTATTTTTCGCCCACAACAAGCATCTCGCCGTACATTCTGTTGTGGCTGTGCTTTGAGAATACAGTCGCTTCGTAGTCGCCAAGATGACAGAGACCGTATGCCGAAAGCTCATTTCCTCCCATTTTTGCGATAAGTCTGGAGACCTCGCGAGCTCCTCTTGACATCAATGCACCCTTAAGAGAGGAAAGTCCAAGTCCGTCAAGCATTCCCGCAGCAATTCCGATAACGTTCTTTGCCGCCGCGCCTATCTCATTTCCTATAAGGTCGTCACCGTAGTAAAAACGTATAAGATTACTGGAAAAATTCTCAACAAGGTATTTCTTAACCTCTTTATTCTCGCTGTCTATTACCATACAGTTAGGCACTCCCGCATAAAACTCCTGAACGTGTCCGGGACCTATCCATACGGCAACCGCGCAGGAAGTATCAACTCCGTCCGTGACCACCTCGGACAGTCTCCTTCCCGTTTCAATATCTATTCCCTTCATACAAAGCACGAAGGTCTTGTTTTTAAGTCCAAGAGGTTTTATTTCCTCCATAAGCCCCGCAAGCCCCTGCGAGTTTATGGAGATAACTATTACGTCCGCGCCGCAAAGGCAGGATATATCCGTGGAAATTTTTACAGTCTCGGGAAGCTCAAGCAAATCATTTCTGCGCTCGCGCTGAAATCTCTGTATATCGGGTGCGCTCGCAGGACCGTAGAGCGTGACGTCAAACCCCTTCTTTGCTGAAAGATACCAAGTAATAAGCGAGCCCCATCTGCCCGCGCCTATAACACTTATTTTCAAATTAACCTCCCGTGCAAAAAGCACTTGCAAAAAGTCAGAATTTAGTGTACAATATATCTATACATTGCACAATATGTATTTATTATACATTATTTTAAGAAAAAAGTCAATAGAAAGGACTTATCTTAATGTTAGCTATAAGTGTCAACAATCTCTGTCTTTCTTTTGGTGACAGAATTATTCTGGACAAGGTCTCGTTCTCTCTTGAGGAAAACGACAAGCTCGGTATAATCGGCGTCAACGGAAGCGGAAAAACCTCGCTGTTCAAGCTCATAACGGGCGAATATACACCAAACAACGGAGAGGTATATATATCCAAAGGCAAAAGTGTAGGAGTTTTGTCGCAGTACGGAGCGTTTTCAGATGACGACGGACTCTATAGCGACAACGACAGCGCGCTTGAGCATATGTATTCTGCCTTTTCCGAACTTTTGGCGGTGGAAAAGAGACTTTCGGAGCTTGAGGTGTTGCTGGGCAACACCGAGGATAAAAATCATTCCTCGTACACGTCGGAATACACGGCTCTGCATGAAAAGTTTATACGCGACGGAGGGCTTGAATTTCGCGGACGTTGTGCGTCAATACTTTCAAAATTAGGATTTTCAGACAGCGATATGAAGCGAGCAGTCAAGCTTTTGTCGGGCGGTCAGCGCACACGTCTCGCTCTCGCAATCCAGCTCTGCCGCGAGCCCGATATACTCATGCTCGACGAGCCCACAAACCACCTTGACATCGAAACGCTTGCGTGGCTCGAAAACTTTCTCTCGCAGTACAAAAAATGCGTTATGGTTATTTCGCACGACAGATATTTTCTTGACCGCGTGACTAATAAAACTCTCGCTGTTGAAAACCACAAGGCAAAGCTTTATAACGGAAACTACACAAAGAGTATGGAGCAGCGCCGTATCGACCGCGAGATATACGAAAAGCATTATAAAAATCAGCAAAAGGAGATAGCGCGTCAGGAGGCATATATCGCCCAGCAGCGAGCGTGGAACAGAGAGCGCAACATCATAGCCGCAGAATCCCGCCTCAAGCTCCTTGAAAAAATGGACAAACTTGACGCCCCTGAATATTCCCCGCGCGCAATACGAATGAAATTTACCTCGTCTTTAGCAAGCGGCAATGACGTTGTAAGTGTCAAATCTCTCTCCATGGGATTTGGCGACAAAAAACTGTTTGAGGACTTGAATTTTCTCGTCAAGAAGAACGACAGGCTTCTCATTATAGGGCCTAACGGCTGCGGTAAGTCCACTCTTATAAAGCTGCTTATGTCAAAGCTCTCGCAGACGGGCGGCAAAATTGAATACGGCTACAACGTCGAGATTGGCTACTACGACCAGGAAAACCAGAATCTTAATGACAAAAACACAGTCCTTGAGGAGCTTTGGAGCGCATACCCCAACCAGACCGAGCAGAAAATTCGCTCCACTCTTGCGTGGTTCAACTTCTTCGGCGAGGACGTCTATAAGACCGTTGGTATGCTGTCGGGAGGCGAGCGAGCAAGACTTACCCTCTCAAAGCTCATCCTCTCGCATATGAATCTACTCATCCTCGACGAGCCGACAAACCACCTTGACATTGACTCACGCGAGGCTCTTGAGTCCGCGCTTGAGGATTTTGACGGTACTATAATCGCAGTCTCCCACGACAGATATTTTATTGAAAAGCTTGCAAGCAGAATTATTGAGCTCAAGCCCCAAGGATACTGCGACGGTGATATGTTTGACTACGAAATAACACGTAAAAATCAGGCGTACACAGAATTCCGTGAGTTCACCGAGGCAAGAAAAGCGCGACTTGTATCCGATATGGGCGTATCGGAAAATACCGAGCAGCTCAGCGCAAGCAAGGAGCAGTATCTCAGACAAAAGCAAAACGCCTCCGAGGCGCGAAAAAAAGCCAATAGGCTTGAAAAGCTCAAAAAAGAGATGACAATCCTTGAAGAAGAATTAGTCCTCACAGAGAAAGAAATGCAGGGCGAAGCAGCTACCGACTACAAAAAGCTCTCCGAGCTTGACACCCGCAAAAACCAGATAGAAGAACGCCTTATGGAAATATACGAGGAGCTTGAAGCAGCGGAATAATACCGCTTCAAGTAAAAATATCCCGTGTGCTTTTGCACACGGGATATTTCAATTAAAGCTCCCAAGAACCGAGCCAATCCGAAAATTCCGCATAAATGTTTTTCCATTCGGCAATAAGCTCATCACCCTTGTTTATGGTATATATATCGTCGTACGTGCCAAATTCCTCGACGTACTTATTCTCATAAGTATAATTGCCGTTCATAAGCTCCGCAAGAGCAATCTCCGACAAAGCCTTGGCGTCCTCAATGTTCTGCACCAGATCCTCGTACGCAGTCGCGTCAACCGCTCGGACAGAGGCTATAAGATCATCAAAATATCCTTCTTTATAGCCGTAATTCCATTGAGTGCCGTCCTTGGTAATATACCTTATAGCGTCGCTTGCCCATAGGTAGTACCCTGTGTGTACATTGCCTTCCGCATCTGTCCACGACTTGACCGAATAGGTGTTCCAAGCACAAAGAAAGTGCAGATAATCGTACATTGCATATACATCGTTTATGACCTCCGTATTGGCTATCTTCTGCCAGAGCGCCATATCCTCCGACAGATCCTCAGCCTTAAGAATGGTATAAGTCGCGTCAACTATCTTAAATCCGAACTGATAGCCATACATATCCGTAAAGGGCTGATCCTCGTTAGGCGCTACCTGTAGTGTTCCAACCACCTGAACCGCCTGATTCGTATATTCAAAGCTCTTCCCTTCTTTAGGATACACCTCTATGGTATTGGATAATTGCGTCGTATTCGGCACGCAGAACGGACAGCTTTGAAGCGGCAGGTTCATAAGGAATATAAACGAACCGTCAATGGGTGAGCTGGTCGCAAGATAACCGTTGATAGTTACAGTCTTCCCATCAAGGCCCTTGAGATAATCATAGCTTGCCGCAGACTTGAAGCTGAGCTTTGTCGCACCGTCGGAAGAGTTAGGCGTTCCTCCGCCCGTGCCATTGCCTCCGTCACAGGAAACGGCAGACAAGACCACTATCAATGCGATAACAATTACTGCTATGCGTATAAAAATTTGCTTTTTCATAAAAACCTCTTTTAGTTACTTAATCCGTCCTTTTTGGACATCGTCATAGTGCACATCAACGTGGGTATTACGCTTATAAGGAATACGGCTATAAGTATCACCCACTCCATAGGGTATACCTTTGCCATATTCAGCACAGCCCCCATGCTCTCAACGTAGTCACTCATAAGCAACAGACACACCCTCGACACGCCAAACGAAAACGCCGTGGATATAAATCCGATTATGCTGTTCTGTATCAGATACAGCATATTAATCCGCTTCATACTGATACCGATAAGTCTCATAAGCGCTATCTCCTTTGCGGAGTTATACATATTTAGAAGCGTTATAATGGAAATAATGATAATGTTCATTATGAGTATTATAGCGCAAAGCACAAACACTATATATTTGGTATTGTCCGTGTCCTCCAGCACGCCTCTCATGGTATCCATAGGCTCTATTGCCTGCAACGAATAACTTTCGTCACCGTGCATATATACGCGGCCATCATATTCGTTGACGATGCTCATAGCATACGTAGGATTTACAGCCTTTACAAGTATGGCGCATACCGTATTGGAGGTATGCTCGTGACCACTATGGTCATCACCCTCCTCCTGTTCCTTGCCTTCCTCGCTATCGTGAGACGTTGATTCCTCGTGACCGTGCGAGTCGTTCAACTGCTCGGTAGATAGCATCGTAATTTCAACGCCCGCCTCGTCGTGTTCTTCGCCTTCATCGTGGTCGTGAGCCTCCCAAATGGTCTTGAGTTGTGTAAACACCACCTTATCAAAGCCCGAATGACTTTCCTCAAGTATACCTACGACCGTGAGCGGCTTTGCGTGCACGTCGCCTCCGCCGACCGAGTGACTCGTGTATATGAGGTCTCCAGCCTCAAGGTCACAAAGCTCAGCAACCTTTGCGCCTACGACCGCCTCAAAGGCAGCCGTCGTATCAAACATTCTTCCCTCTGCCACCGTCTTGGTATCAAGATATGCGGGGGTCGTGCCAACTACCGAAAAGCCGTTATAATTATCTGCCATAGCAAACGGTATGACTTGTGAAACTCTTGAGTCCTGCTGTAGCTCGGACACCAACGAGTACGGAATAGTTCCCACGGGAGAATCAGTGAAATACATAGTATTCATAGCAAGCTGAGTCGAGCTTCCCGACGGACCGATTATTGCGGAATAGTATCCCGCGTTGTTAGTGAGTCCGTCGCTTACCTGCTCGGACACGTTAAACGCCAAAACACCGACGCCCGCGGAAAGCACTATGGATATAACGATAAGTATTATCTGTATCTTTTTTATCGCCATATTTTTCAAAGCAAACTTAAGCATTATCTCTACCCCCTATCATAGTGTTCATATCTATGATGCAGTCGAAATACTTGCCAAGTCTCTCGTCGTGCGTGACCGCAATAAGAGTCTTGCCCTTTGATATTTCAATAAGCTGACATATGACCGCCTCACCTATCTCAAAATTGAGATTTCCCGTGGGCTCGTCAGCAAGTATTATTTCAGGCTTTTTGACTATCGCGCGAGCTATGGCAACTCTCTGCTTTTCACCACCCGACAGATGCTTTACCTTTTTGTATCTCTTGTCGTATATATCAAGCTGACGAAGTATCTCGTCCGACGCCGACGTATTTACCCCTTCGAGTCTCAAAATATTGATATTGTCCATAACCGTCATCTCGGGGATAAGCTTGAAGTCCTGAAATATGTATCCTATTTTTTGTATTCTGAACTTGTCCTTTTGTTTTTGTGTCTTGCAGGTCATATCCTCGCCGTCAATAAGTATCTCTCCGCTATCGGCAGAAAGTATTCCCGCTATCATATTTAAAAGCGTGGATTTTCCGCATCCAGACGCGCCGAGGAGCATATAGGACTTTCCGTCCTCGAACACCATATCCTTGTAATTTATGGCTCTCTCATTTTGAAAGCGTTTTGAAACGCCGTTTACACAAATCATAACAATCTCCTTTACCAGAGAGCAAAAAAAGCCCTCGAAAATTAAAAACTCTCTCCAGGGCAGACTGCGCCGCAAAAAGCGTACAATCCCCTCGTTTGCATAAGACCAAAGAGCCTATCTATGATAGGCGTCATTTTGGGAGTTTTTAATTCGAAAGCTTTACCTTAAGACCAACAGGTGTATACCGAGAAGCACAAGTCTGTTCTGTTGCGCTTGATGCGCCAAGCAACAAAGCAATCACGGAAAAAATACCAAGCATAACCGCCAGTAAAAACAGTCCGTTGATAATACTTTCTCTCAGCGTAGCGAACAAACATATAAAGCAGTCCTCGCCGCTACACTCGTGCATACCGTCACCACCCAAAGACAAGAAGATCGCAATAATACAAAGAACACATACGACAGTCAAAAAACGTATAATTGCTTTCGCTGATCTGTCCCTTACCATTATATCGGTCCTCCTCTCCTTTAATATTGCAGTCCACAGGGCAAATTTATGCCAATTTCACTACGTTGTTATTATATCACAAAAGAGTTGCCGTGTCAACAGCAAAAAGCTCCACTGTAGTGGAGCTTTTTATTTATTTTATTAAATTATGCTGATTTCAACGAAGCTATACTTGTCGGTATAGAAACCGCCCTGATAGTCGGAGAATACCGAGCCCTCGTCATAGAAGTTTGCGGGGCACGCAAAGAATATCTCGCCTATCTGGTGGTGGTGAGGACCAAGGAGATTACGGAGGT
>JAZOUO010000067.1:0-1310 GCA_045658225.1 Eubacteriales bacterium | reverse complement strand
GCATCACATCGTAACTCGCCGGCCCGTTCTACAAAAAGTACGACATCACTTTCGCTCTGTCTGCTTGTAAGCATACGGTTTCAGGTTCTTTTTCACTCCCCTCCCGGGGTTCTTTTCACCTTTCCCTCACGGTACTATACTCTATCGGTCACATGGTCGTATTTAGCCTTTGGAGATGGTCCTCCTTTCTTCCGTCAAGATTCCTCGTGTCCCGACGTACTCTGGATTCCGCTCGCCTTCACTTGTATTTTAAATACGGGACTTTTACCCTCTTCGGTCTACTTTTCTAAGTATGTTCTTCTATACGCATTCTTGGCTTGTTGCGGTCCTTACCTCATACATATTTCTATATATGATTTGGGCTCCTCCGATTTCGCTCGCCACTACTTTCGGAATCGTTCTTTTACTTTCTTTTCCTCCGGGTAATTAGATGTTTCAGTTCCCCGGGTTCCCCCACTCGTAACTATTGATTCATTACGGTGTATTGCAACGTTACTTGCAATGAGTTCCCTCATTCGGATATCTACGGATCTAGGCTCATTTGCAGCTCCCCGTAGCTTTTCGCAGCTTGTCACGTCCTTCTTCGGCGCCATGTACCAAGGCATCCTCCTGTATGCTCTTTGTAGCTTATTCTTTCGATATATCTCTATATCCGTCTTTCTCTAATAGTTTTTAACCTATTCTCTTACAAAAAAATTCAAAACGCTTTCTTACTCTGTCTTCTTTGTTATACCTTTCTCGTATTAACCATTCTTTTTCAGAATATTCTCGTTTCTTTTGCCTTCTGTACTTTGTTTTGTTCTCGTCTTAACCTACTCATTTGAGTCGGTTAATCCTTTCTATGCAGTTGTCAATCTACTATATTTATCAACAGATAAATTTTAAGCTCAATAAGAACCTGGTGGGCTCAAATGGACTCGGACCATCGACCTCACGCTTATCAGGCGTGTGCTCTAACCAGCTGAGCTATGAGCCCATATTGGTGGAGATAATCGGGATCGAACCGATGACCCCCTGCTTGCAGGGCAGGTGCTCTACCAGCTGAGCTATACCCCCATGTAATCAATAATTCGCATCAACAAATTACCGATTATAATAATAATGCTCCGAAAAGACGGAGCACTCTTATATTAAAAACGAATAAGAAGGAAACGATAAATTTCTGTATCGACTTGGAATAATGTTTATAAACGTTGTTTATAAACGATTCACCCTAAAAGGAGGTGATCCAGCCGCACCTTCCGATACGGCTACCTTGTTACGACTTCACCCCAGTCACCAGTATTACCTTAGGCAGCTCCCTCCTTGCG
>JAZOUO010000066.1:0-21602 GCA_045658225.1 Eubacteriales bacterium | reverse complement strand
GCTTTTAGCTTTGCCGCTCTCAAAGCTGTTTGTGGGAGGAAATCCGCATTTGCTCCAAATGACGCTCCGAGGCTTCCGCATATTCTCGTTTTCTTTCTTGTTTGCGGGCTTTGCGATATTCGGCTCGTCATTCTTTACAGCGCTCAACGACGGTCTTACGTCGGCGATAATATCCTTTTTGAGAACGCTAATTTTCCAGACCGCCGCGGTAATAATTCTGCCGCTGATATGGGATCTGGACGGCATCTGGGCGTCTATTATCGTGGCAGAGCTTATGGCAGTTATAGTGATGACAATTTTCCTTATAGCAAAAAGAAAAAAATACAGATATTTATAAAAAAAGTGTACGCTTGCGCGTACACTTTTTTTATTCTATTTCGGGGCGTCGCCTAGAGTCTCTCATATGATTTTTATACCTTTCCGCGTACTCGTGAAGCGCGTTTTCGTCAATGTTCAGCGCGCGTGAGTCGGATATCTGATAGTCCTTTGCTGACAGCTCGGTGCGCGCGCGGTTGGGCACGGGAGGGTCGGGAACTCCAAGCTCTCTTTCTATATCAATTCTTCGTCTGCGTTGCTCCTCGGTCATTTTTTCTTTTTCGGTTTTCTTAGGATCCATTTTTTTCTCCATTCCGCCGCCGATGGCGGCATAAATAATTTTTGATGAATTTTGCCGCTTGGGCAAAATTTGCGCGTGGAAAAATTTAATTGCCAAAATTAAAAGAGGGTAATTTTCACGCAATACTTCTTTGCTTTGTTTTTAGTATGCGCAATCTCGGAAAATTTATACGAATAAAGGGTTTTGGCGTGTTAAATTGTTAGAAATATACAAAATTAAGAGGACAAGTTCTACAAATCCAATCAAAAAAAGTCAACAAAAATTGTTGATTTTTTTAGCGAAATACTGTATAATTTATATATACCGTTTGTATTTTAGGTATTCAAATTTATTTATTATAGAAAGGTAATCACGGCTTTGCGTGATAAAGGAAAACTCCTATGGCAACCTACAACACAAAACAGATCAGAAATATCGCTTTGGCGGGTCATGGCGACTCGGGTAAGACCTCTCTTGCCGAGGCTATGCTTTTTGCTTCAGGCGGTACTGACAGACTCGGAAGCGTTCCCAACGGTAATACGGTATGCGACTACGATTCTGAGGAACAGGTAAGAAAGTTCTCGCTTTCTGCGTCTCTCGCTCACGTTTTCTGGAAGGATGTTAAGATAAATATTATAGACACTCCCGGCTATCTCGACTTTGAGGGCGAGGTTAAGCAGGGCGTTCGCGTTGCGGACAGCGTAGTTATCTGCGTTGACGGTAAGGCAGGTATGGAAGTTGGTACAGAGCTTGCATGGGATAAGGCTACCGAGGCAGGAGTTCCCAAGGCGTTCTTTATCAACAAGTGCGACCTTCTCGACGCTCACTTTAACGCAACCTTTGATCAGCTTCGCGAAAAATTTGGTAAATCCCTCTGCCCCGTATTTATCCCCGTAGGTAAGAACGGTAAGGATATCACAATGATAGACCTGCTTGACATGCAGTCTTACATATACGATGACTCCGGAAAGAGAATTCCCACAGATACTACTCCCGAGCTTGAGGCGGCAGCCGAGAGATATAAGGATGTTCTTTGGGAGGCAGTTGCAGGTACCAGCGAGGAGCTTATGATGAAGTTCTTTGACGGCGAGCCTTTCACAAAGGAGGAGTGCGTTGACGGTCTTCACCAAGGCATTATCGACGGCTCTATCACCCCCGTTTACTGCGGCGCGGCTACAAGACTTTGGGGAGTTGTTGCAATGATGGATTCTATCGCTGCTTCCTTCCCCAGACATACCGCAAAGAAGAATGAAAAGACTACTGACGGCGACGTTGAGATCAATGTTGACGGCGAGCCCTCGCTCTTCGTATTCAAGACTGTCGCTGACCCGTTCGTAGGTAAGATGTCCTTCTTCAAGGTAATGAGTGGCTCGATAAAGAAGGATGCAGTTCTTAAAAACTCCAGAAGCGGCGCAGAGGAAAGACTTGCTCACATTTACATAATGAAGGGTAATAAGCAGGTTGAGGTTGATGAGCTTGCTTGCGGCGATATTGGTATGATATCCAAGCTTTCGGACACCAACACAAACGATACTCTTTCTGTATCCGGAAGTGTTTCCTATACCGCAGTTAAGTATTCAACTCCGTACTACTGCAGAGCTATGTATCCTCTCACAGCCAAGGACGAGAGCAAGATCTCTCAGGCTATTGCTCGTATGACCGAGGAAGATATGACTCTCAAATACGAAAACAACCCCGAGACAAAGCAGCAGCTTATCTATGCTATGGGCGATATGCATCTGACTATTCTTGCGGCTAACCTCAAGAACCGTTTCGGCGTTAATATCAGATACGATATTCCCGCAATTCCTTATAGAGAAAAGATAACAAAGACTGTTGACGTTGAAGGTAAGCATAAGAAGCAGAACGGTGGATCGGGTCAGTACGGTCACGTTTGGATCAAGTTCTCTCCCTCCGAGGAAGAAGGACTTACCTTTACAGTTTCGGTTGTCGGCGGCGCAGTTCCCAAGAACTTCAACCCCGCGGTTGAAAAGGGACTTCAGGACGCAATGCTCAAGGGCGCTTACGGCTACCCTATGACCAGACTTGCGGCTGACCTCCACGACGGTTCCTACCACGACGTTGACTCCGACGAGCTTTCGTTCAAGACCGCGGCTTCTCTTGCATACAAGAAGTGTCTTGAGCAGGCTGGTCCCGTGCTTCTCGAGCCTGTTGGAAACCTTGACGTGACTGTTCCCGAGTCCCTCGTTGGTGACGTAATGGGCGATCTTAACAAGCGTCGTGGCGCGGTTATGGGTATGGATGCAGTAGAGGATAGAATGGGTTATACGGTAGTTCACGCTATGGTTCCCAAGGCAGAGCTTGCAGACTATCCCACAGTTCTTCGCGCTATGACTCAGGGCAGAGGATACTTTGACTACGAGGTGACGGGATACGAGACCGTTCCTATGAACGTAGCACAGAAGATCATCGCAAAATAATTTCACTAATACGTAAGGGGAGACTTTTGTCTCCCCTTAATTTTATTAAAACACCTGCTGTCACAGCAGGTGTTTTTGTGTGTGAAAGACGCACCTAAAAATTTTATTCGACAGCGTATAGCGACAAATTTCTCAAATGAGGTATGGTAGAATGGAATAAAAGCAAAAAATATCTCATATAAAGAGAGGAGAGCATAGAAAAAATGAGTGCGGCAAAGGACAGAAAGCCGGGATATGATAGCGAATATATGGGCTGTTATTTGAAAATAAAGCTGCGCGGAGAGATAGACCACCACAGCGCGAGCTCAATACGCGCGTCAATAGACAACGAGATATACTCTAAAAAGCCACGCGGACTTATTATGGATATGTCGGCGGTGAATTTTATGGATTCATCGGGGCTTGGACTTATTATGGGCAGATATTCCGTGATGAATGAGCTCGGGGGCGAGGTCATAGTCTCCGACCCTAATCCTGCTATCGAGAGAATAATGTCGCTTGCGGGAATGGAAAGAGTTATAAAGATACAGCATACAAGGGCTGTGCCTGTGCGGTCCGCGCCCAAGGTCAAGGGAAGACGCGCGAACTCACAGAGTTCGCAACGCTCGCAGAACAAGCCGAGTTCGCATAGTACGCAGAACAATCAGGACAATAAATGATAGTCAAGGAAAGGAAGCTTACAAAATGAGGAAGAAAAAATTTTCGGGTACTGTAATAAATAAAATGCAGGTTAAGCTCCCTGCAATCTCTGTAAATGAGGGAATGGCAAGAGCCGCAGTTGCGGCTTTTTGCGCCTCGCTTGACCCCGCGGCGCTTGAGATAGCAGACATAAAGTGCGCGGTTTCCGAGGCGGTGACAAACTGCATAGTTCATGCCTACAAAAACACCTCGGGCATAATATATATAACAGTCAGTCTGCTTGAGGGTAGAGCAGTAAAGATCGAAATACGCGACCGAGGATGCGGAATTCCAGATGTAAAGCAGGCGCGCCAGCCGCTGTTTACGACAGACAGAGAGGACGAGCGCAGCGGAATGGGATTTACCGTGATGGAGAGCTTTTGCGACAGAGTCCTTGTACGGTCAAAAGTGGGCTCAGGCACGACAGTCACACTTTACAAGCAATTTGTGGACAGAGAGAATACATAAAACAAATTGCGAGGTTTTTTATGGAATTGAATTCCCAGAATGGAGAGCAAAAAAATCGGGAGCTGACGTCAGACGAGAGATTTTTGCGAAACAGAGAGCTTGTTATTCGCGCCAATTCAGGCGACGAGTCAGCTCTTGAGATACTTGTAAATGAAAACATACCACTAGTACGAAGTATTGCCCACAAATTCAAGGACCGAGGGTGCGAATTTGAGGACCTTATGCAGATAGGCATTATGGGTATGATAAAAGCCGTGCGTAGCTTTGAGTCGGACAGAGGTACGGCTTTCTCAACGTACGCAGTCCCGCTTATCGTGGGCGAGATACGACGACACCTGCGCGATGACGGGCTTATCAAGGTCAGTCGCAGCTATAAGAGAGTGGGCATCATCATAATGAGAGAAAAGACACGAATTATGACCGAGGAGGGCAGAGATGCGGGAATTGGCGAGCTTGCAGCGCTTGCGGGAGTAAGCGTTGAGGAGGCGGCGATGGCAATTGACGCGGTAAGCCCCGTGACGTCGCTCTCCGAATGCGCGTATGGCGAGGATTCACAGACCTTTGGCGAGATAATTCCCGACAGAGCCGAGGCGGACGAGTTTGAGAGACTCAACGACAAAATAGCTCTGACACAGGCAATAGCGAAAATGCCTCCCGTGTGGCGCAAGATAGTGCTTTTGCGCTATTACAGAAATATGACACAGATGCAGGTTGCGTCTGCCCTGGGTATGACGCAGGTCAAGGTCTCCCGCGAGGAGAAAAAAATAATGAATTTTTTGCGCGACGAGATGTTGGGGTAAAAAAACAGGAGGGCTTAGCCCTCCTGTTTTGTGTATCATATTATACCCTCGAACATATTGTCCATATTATACATTCCCGCGGGCTTACCGATAATAAACTCCGCCGCGCGAAGTGCGCCTGTAGCGAAAAGCTCACGCGAGGACGCAGAGTGAGAAATGGTCAAAACCTCGTCCTTGCCAGCGAAAAGCACCTCGTGCTCACCGATAATACTGCCTCCGCGAATTGCCGAAATACCAATTTCGCGAGGCTCTCGTTTTTTACGAACGCCCGAACGGTCATATATGTACTCGCTCTCCGCACGCGTGTCGGAGATTGCGTCGGCAATCATCAAAGCCGTGCCGCTGGGCGCGTCGAGCTTGTTGTGATGATGCTTTTCTATAATTTCCACGTCGTAGTCCATACCGAGTGCTGCCGAAGCCTTCTTGCAAAGTGCGATAAGCAGGTTTACGCCAAGAGACATATTGCGCGAAAAGAACACGGGAACATTCTCGGACGCTTTGCGCATTATCTCGTATTCCTCGTCCGTGTGACCTGTCGTGCAGATAACGCAGGGTATGTTGTTCTTTACCGCATAGTCCATAATGTCGGGCAGGGCGGTGTGGTGCGAAAAGTCGATTATTACATCAGGCAGCTCTGCCGCATCCGAAATTTTTGCGTAAACGGGGAAATTGCTCTGTCCCGCGTTTATGTCAGTTCCAGAAATGACGGTCATATTACTGCCGCGCGTTGCCTCAAGCACCGCGTGACCCATCCTGCCAAAGCAGCCCGACAAAAGAATTTTTATCATTTTTATACCTATCCTTGATTTTTTATTATTTGAGAAGTCCGTATTCCTTAAGTGTTGCTTCAAGACGTGCTTTGTTTGCATCCTCCATCTCGCACAGGGGAAGTCTCATTTCCTCGGAGCATAGTCCGAGCATGCCGCAAGCCGTCTTGACGGGGATGGGATTGACCTCCATAAAGAGCGAGTTCATAAGCTTGAGATAGTCAAGCTGGAAGCGGAGAGCTTTTTGTGTGTCTCCATCAAACCAAGCCTGGCAAAGCTCGTGAGTCTCGCGGGGGAGAATGTTGGAAAATACTGAGATAACACCCTTACCGCCAAGCGAAAGAATGGGTACTATCTGGTCGTCGTTGCCCGAGTAAATGTCAATATAATTACTGCATTCATCTGCTATCTGCGCGATTGCTGAGAGATTGCCCGAGGCTTCCTTTGTAGCGACTATATTTTCATGCTTCATAAGCTCTTTATACACGGGTAGGGAAATATTGCAGCCCGTGCGCGAGGGAACGTTGTAGAGAATTATAGGCTTATCAACAGCGTCAGCAGTCGCTGTGAAATTCTTTATAAGTCCCTTGGGAGTTGCCTTGTTGTAGTAGGGAGTCACGACAAGCAATGCGTCAGCTCCAACAGCGCAAGCCTCGCGCGAGAGGTCAATGCCGTATGCGGTGTCGTTAGAGCCTGTGCCTGCGATGACGGGTACGCGACCGTTTACTCTTTCAACTGCGTATTTGATGACTCCGATATGCTCGTCGTCGGTAAGTGTGCTTGCCTCGCCTGTTGTTCCTGCAACGACAAGTGCGTCGATGCCGCCGTCAAGCTGAAAATCTATAAGTGAGCCGAATGTGTCGTAATCCACCTCGCCGTTTTTGAAGGGAGTGACTATCGCCGTTGCGGCGCCCGTGAAAATTGTCTTTTTGAATTTACTCATAGCGAATATCCTTTCGTATGTATAAAATTTTTACAATAAAAAAACCGGTACGAGCCGGCTGAAATTGCGTTTTTATTCTCGGGGGTATTGCAAAACAACACTCCTTGTGATATAATAAAACAAATCAGATAGCTCTCCATCGACTATTGTCAGATGACAGTCGCACGGCTATGAACCGTGTGACCGACGTCGCCCTCACCGAAAAGGCGACACCTCGGCGTTTCACCCTCACCTGCAGTTCTCAAACGGTCAACGGCGACCTTGAACGACGGCGGTTGTGATACGCACCTCTACCAAAAGTATATGCAAAACAGTTTTTTCTGTATGCAATTTTATAATATCACATAAGAGAGCATTTGTCAAATACTTTTTTTGTATTTTAACAAAAAACTTTATAAGGAAGGATTATCTCCCCAGATGACTAGTGAGAACAACGTTATAATAAATCAAAAAGCACCAACCGACTTGCTTCGCTCGGATTTTTATTACGACCTGCCCGAGTGTCTTATTGCGCAGCACCCGATGGAGAAGCGAGATACAAGTCGCCTTATGGTGCTTGACAGAGAAAAGGGAACAATCGAGCACAAGCATTTTTATGATATAATTGACTATCTCTGCGAGAGAGACACACTTGTTATAAACGACTCCAAGGTAATCCCCGCGCGAATTTACGGTCACGTCGAGGGTAGAGAGGACGCGGCGCTTGAGCTGCTCTTACTCCGTCAGCGCGACCTTGACACATGGGAATGTCTCGTCAAGCCCGGAAAACGCGCAAGAATCGGTATGCGCTCGGTTTTCGGTGACGGTCAGCTTGTCGGCGAGGTCATAGACATAACCGACGAGGGAAACCGCATTATCAAGTTTGACTACGACCGCGAAAAGCACGAGAATATATACAACATTTTGCATATTATCGGTCTTATGCCCCTGCCGCCTTATATCACGGAGAGATTGACGGACAACTCGCGTTATCAGACTGTTTACGCAAATAAGGAGGGCTCGGCGGCAGCACCCACTGCAGGACTGCATTTTACGCCCGAGCTTATGGACAAGATAAGAGCAAAGGGAATAGCCATAGTCCCCGTAATGCTTCACGTCGGTCTTGGCACGTTCCGTCCCGTTAAGGAGGACAGAATTGACGCGCACGTAATGCACACCGAGTATTTTTCTGTGTCCGAGGAGAGCGCGAAAATCATAAATGAGCGACGTGCCAAGGGCGGAAGAGTTATCTGTGTTGGCACAACGTCAAGCCGTACGCTTGAGAGTGTGACAGACGAGCAGGGTATTGTACACGCAATGTCGGGAGATACGGGAATTTTCATTTACCCCGGCTACAAATTCAAGGCGGTTGACGCGCTTATCACGAATTTCCACCTGCCAGAGTCCACTCTTATAATGCTTATTTCAGCGTTTTATAACAGAGACAAAGTCCTTGAGGCGTATAAGTGCGCGGTTGATGAGAAATACAGATTTTTCTCATTTGGAG
Source organism: Eubacteriales bacterium (assembly GCA_045658225.1). Taxonomy (GTDB): domain Bacteria; phylum Bacillota; class Clostridia; order Oscillospirales; family CAG-272; genus SVTX01. The sequence goes on along the minus strand of JAZOUO010000066.1, from coordinate 13,424 downwards.
ACGCTATGTTTATTCAGTAGAAGATCTTTATATTTGGTGCGTTGCCACGGCAACGCACCAAACTTTTTTGTCTGTATTTTATTGATTTTTATATGTGTTTATGTTATAATGTAAATTGGTAGGGTGTTTTCTTTGGAATACGCCATAATACGTACAAAAATCGGGTCAAGGAGGCACGCAAGCAGGTGGGTGAGAGAGATAAAAAAATCAAAATAGGCGCGGTTGTAGGCTGTACCGCAAGCGGGAAAACGGCCCTTGCTATTGAGCTTGCAAGACAGCTTGACGGTGAGATAATAATATGCGACTCTATGCAGATATACAGAGGTATGGACATAGGAACGGCAAAGCCGACAGCGAAGGAGCTCTGTGCAGTCCCTCATCATCTTGTGGATAGATGCTCTCCCAAAGACGAGTATTCCTGCGCGGATTTTGTGCGTGATGCGACGGCAGCAGTCGAGGACATATCCTCGCGCGGAAAGCTGCCGATATTCTGTGGCGGAACGGGGCTTTATCTTGACAGATTTCTCAAGGGCGGCAACTCCGACGACGCGTCCAGCGATGAAAATCTCCGTCGCGAGCTTGAGGATTTTGCGTGTGAGCAGGGAGTTGACGCGCTTCACGACAGACTGCGCAAGCTTGACCCCGAAAGTGCTGACGCGATACATAAAAATAACGTAAAGCGCGTTATAAGAGCGATTGAGATATGTATGATGTCGGGTAGAAAAAAGAGCGAGATAGACATTGAGAACTCAAGCATAATGGACAAATACGACTACACGGTAATATACCCTTTTTATAACGACAGAGAGCTCTTGTACGATCGTATCAACCGCAGAGTTGATATTATGATAAACGAGGGGCTTGTTGAGGAGACAAAACGGCTTTTTCAGGACGGCGTTTTCGAGGCATCGCGGACCGCGTCGCAGGCTATAGGGTACAAGGAAATTTTGCCGTACATCAAGGGGGAGGCAAGCCTTTGTGAGTGCGTGGATCTGCTCAAGACCGCAACTCGAAAATACGCAAAACGACAGCTTACCTGGTTCAACTCAAAGCCTTATGCCCAAAAGATATACATGGACGAGGGCGGAGAGCTAAAAACATTTGAAAATATTGTAAATATTTCGAAAAAACTCTTTTAATAATTAATAATATGTGATATAATAAACTATTAAACGGCATAACTCATTTGATAAAGGATGTTTAAATGATAAATTTTAAAAAAATGCTGTTGCGGATAAAGACTTGGCTTAAAAACATCAGGCTCAAGCAGACCGTGGTAAACACGATTGTTGTGGCGTTGGTTGTTGTTTTGTCGCTTTATCTGGCGGTACAGATATCGCGCAATATTTCCGGCTCGGTATCTACTCTGCGTGCACAAAGGATAACCGATGTTGAAAGCCTGACTATTAAGGGATACGTATTCCGAGACGAGAAGGTATATTATTCAAATGGCAAAATCGCGGATTTTCTGGTAGATAACGGCGAGCGAGTCGGTGTCGGCAAGCAGGTAGCGGATATATATTCGGTGTCTTCGGGTAGAGATGCTCAGTCCTTGCAGGACGAGCTTGGTTCTCTGACTCAGAGAATAAGGATGCTTGAGAGTGGAATATCAGAGGCAAAGCGGCTCTCGCAGGCATCACAGATATTCGGCGAAATTGATAATTCATATTACGCTATGCTATCTGCGGTGGAAAACGGAAGCTTTTCCGTGGCAGATAAGCAAGCTCAGCTTTTTCTTGACGCAGTGAATTCCTATATGATTGCCACGGGAAGAACAGAGGAGGCGCAGAGTGTACTCAGCTCACTCAAGGCGCAAAAAGAAAAGCTTATTTCAGAAAACCTTACGCTTAATACTCAGGTGACAATGCAGGAAAGCTGTTATTTCTATACAGAGTGTGACGGATATGAGAATTTGTTCGACTACACGGCACTTGACGATCTGACCCCTGCGTCATTGGCAGGACTTATGTCCTCACAAAAGCAGGAGTATGCAGGCGCGATAGGTAAGCAAGTGTTCAGTCCGATATGGTATATTTGTTTTCCCGTGTCAGACGAGTATTGCGATATGTTTGCAAACAATGCGGCAAATGCCAAAACACAGTATGAGGCAAGCTTTCTTTCAAACGACGGCGCAAAGCTTATATTGACGTTTGAGGACGCTTGTTATTCAGATGCTAAGGGAAACAGTGGCTTTGTAAAATTCTCTTGCAAGCAGATGCCTGAGGGTTTTGAATTTCTCCGCGCGCAGAACGTGCAAATAGATCTTGACTCTACAACGGGATACAGAGTTCCTGCGGAGGCAGTACATACTGTGGAGCAGAATAATTATGTATATATACTCAATGGTAATATGGTTGAGCAGAGAAGAATCACCGTTATCGGCAAGGGAGACGGATACTATATCGTTAACACCTATGAGGCGGACTACAACGAAACGGGAAGCGTAAACCCCATGCCGTATCTAGCGGAAAATGAGCTTATCATCACGTCGGGCAGAGATCTGTACGACGGAAAGCTTTTGCATTGATTTTAGCGAAAGGAAGTGTAGATTTGGACTATTCCTATCTCGATAAAAATCTTGAGTTTATAAAAAACAAAATACATACTGCGGCGCATATGTGTAGCAGAGATGATAGAGAAATTCTGCTTATGCCTGCGGTAAAGTATGCAAATGCCGACGAGATAAATTATCTTCACACGCAGCTTGGCGTAAATGACATTGGAGAGAACCGAGTTCAGCAGTTGCTTGAGCATTGGGAAAAGCTTGAGCTTGAGGGATTAAGGGTTCACTTTATAGGCTCGCTTCAAACAAACAAGGTCAAGTACATAATAGACAAGGTGTGCCTTATACATTCGCTTGACTCGGAAAGGCTTGCCCGAGAGATAGACCGTCAGGCGAAAAAGCACGGACTTGTTATGGATGTTCTTGTTGAGATAAATTCGGGACAAGAGGAGAGCAAGGGTGGACTTGAGCCACAGGATGTGGAAGAATTTTGTAATATTATTTCGCAGTACGAGGGAATAAAGCTGTGCGGATTTATGACTATGGCGCCCAAGTGCGAGGACAAGGATATGTATCACAAGTACTTTTCGCAGACACGCGAGCTTTGCTTTGATATATGGTACAATAAACTAAAAAGGACAGATGCCCCAATACTTTCAATGGGAATGTCGGATAGCTTTGAGCAAGCCGTGGCAGAGGGCTCCACGCTCGTGAGAGTGGGAAGCAGTCTGTTCCGCAAATTATAAAAGTAAAAAACACACACAAATAAACGGAGGATTTTAAAATGGCAAAATTTTGGATGAACGACAAGAGCAAGGCAACCCCCGCAGAGAATTTCGGCATAGATGTCGATAACGATTACTATAGCAATATCGGAGGTAGCGACACTTCCTCTTTTGAAGCGAATGACCTTTATGGTGACGAGTTCGGAGGATTGGATTCTGATGTTAAGGTAGTAGCGCCCGTTGAGGACGAGGAGGAAGTGCTTTATAAGGTGCTTTACGCTCCCGAGGATTGCGAGTGCCGCGGTGACGTGGTTGATTCTCTTATGGCGGGCAGAGTCGTAGTTATAAACATAGCTGATCTTGACAGAGAGCAGCTTTTGCGTATGTTTGATTATGTAATGGGTGCGCTTCAGGCACTTGGCGGTGAGATGAAGAGATACGGCAAGAAGGTCGTAGCGCTTTTCCCCGCAGGTGTTGATCCTGAGACTCCCTTGGCAGACATCGAGGACGAACCTTACGAGGAGAATGATGAAGAGCTTTGCGACTAATATCACAGAGTGATTTGGAGGTGTTATTTTGCCGGAGCCTATATATGTGTTAGTTGTATTTGTGCTACGCTTCTTAGAAATTCTCTCCTTGGCAATGTTTTTGCGTGCAATTCTCAGTTGGTTTATTATGGACGGAGGCGGGAAGTTTATGAGATTTCTCTACGTTCTTACTGAACCCATAGTATATCCGTATCGTAAGCTTTTCCATAAGCTTAACTGGTTTCAGGGCACTCCCGTTGACGTGTCGTTTATATGCGGAATATTGTCTCTGTCCTTGATAGAGCTTGTTATAAACTTATTGTGCTGATATGCAGACTCAAAACAGTGAATTCAATATGCTGATTGCCCGCATATCCGATTTTGAGAGACGTTCGCAGTCCGGCGAGATTTCGGTCTCAAGCTTTCTGTCACCGTCGGAGGCAGCAATGGCAACAACTATACTATCCGAGAAGAAGATCGCTCACAGAGCAACATTTTTTGGTGGATATTCTCAGGCGGAAAGACAGAGGTTGTTTTTGCTCCCGTCCTATACGGATGATTTTGATGGAGATGCGGCTCAAAAACTTGACACCTATTTTGCCCACGAGCGTAGGGAAGCAATATGCTCACTCGTCATTAGTGGTAGCGGATACAGAGAGTTATCTCACAGAGATTATCTGGGTTCGGTGCTGTCCTTAGGACTTGAGCGCGATGCGCTTGGAGATATTGTTTTGCTTGATAGCTACAGCGCGGTGATATTCTGCTCGGATAAAATATGCGAATTTTTGAAAAGCTCACTTGATAGAATATCGAACGACGCGGTGTCTGTTGCGGGTTTTGATGTGACGGATGACTTTTCACCTAACAGGGAATTCAAGCGCATAAGTGATACGATAGCATCAAATAGACTTGATTGTGTTGTGAGCGCGCTGACGGGACTTTCCCGTGAAAAGGCTCAGGAGCTGATAAAAAAAGAGTTATGTCAGCTCAATTATATAACGGAGTGGAGGTGTGACCGCGCACTTGAGACTCCGTGTGTGTTGACTTTGCGAGGATACGGAAAATATATACTTCGCGAGTTTGACGGATTTACGAAAAAAGGCAGACTTAAAATGTCTGCGGATAAATATATTTGATCTTATCCCGCGCAGAGTGGCGGAATAAGCATTGGAGGTTATACAATTATGGCAAAGGACTATACAAGTTCGCTGAACTTACCTAAAACGGAATTTTCGATGAAGGCAAATCTTCCCACAAGAGAGCCTGAAACACTTGAATACTGGAAGAGCATAGACCTCTATCAGAGCATGGTTGATGCGCGCGCTGATAAGCCTAACTTCACTCTTCACGACGGCCCTCCCTTCTCAAACGGAAATATGCATATGGGACACGCCCTCAACAAAATACTTAAGGACTTTATCAACAAGCACAAGGCGATGACAGGGTACAGAATATCCTATACTCCCGGTTGGGACAACCACGGTATGCCTATCGAGTCCGCGATCATCAAGAAGAACAAGCTTGACCGCAAGAAGATGTCCATATCCGAGTTCCGTTCCGCTTGCGAAAAGTTCGCACAGGGCTTTATCGACACACAGAGAGAGCAGTTCAAGCGTCTTGGACTCGTTGCGGATTGGGAAGATCCTTATTGTACTATGAGCCCCGAGTTCGAGGCGGCAGAGGTCGAGATATTCGGCGAGATGTATAAGAGAGGTTATATATACAAGGGACTCAAGCCTGTTTACTGGTGTCCTAAGGATGAGACGGCTCTTGCAGAGGCGGAGATCGAATATGCAACCGACAAGTGTACTTCTATATACGTAAAGTTCAGAGTAAACGACGACAAGGGACTTCTTGACGGCATCTGCGACAAGGCAAACACTTACTTTATCATCTGGACCACTACCACGTGGACTCTCCCCGGCAACCTTGCAATAGCCCTCAACCCCGTTGAGAATTACGTTGTTGCAAAGGCAGAGTGTGGCGAGTGCTACGTTGTAGCAGATGCTCTTTGCGAAAAGACTATGAAGGAGGGCGGAGTAGAGAACTATGAGATCATCGCTACCTTCAAGGGCTCAGAGCTTGAGTTTATAAAGACACAGCATCCCTTCCTTGACAGAGAAAGCGTTGTTGTAACCGCAGATTACGTCACTATGGATAGCGGTACGGGTTGCGTTCACACAGCTCCCGGCTTTGGTGCTGACGACTACCAGACCTGCCGCAGATATAACATTGATATTATCGTTCCCGTTGACGACCGCGGTTATCAGACCGAGGAGGCAGGAAAGTATGCGGGAATGTATTATGCGGTATCAAACGACGCGATACTTGCAGATATGAAGGAGAGTGGAGCACTCTTCGCATCCGAGGAGATTGAGCACGAGTATCCTCACTGTTGGAGATGTAAGTCTCCTATAATCTTCCGTGCAACGCCCCAGTGGTTCTGCTCGGTTGACGCGTTCAAGGATGAGGCAGCAAAGTCCTGCGAGGGACTTACATGGCTTCCCGCCTGGGGTGAGGACAGAATGGTGCAGATGATACGCGAGAGAGCAGATTGGTGTATCTCCCGTCAGCGTCATTGGGGACTTCCTATTCCCGTATTCTACTGCGACGACTGTAAGGCTCCTGTTTGCAACGACGAGACCATCGCTGCTGTATCCAAGCTCTTTGGTGAGCAGGGCTCTAATGCTTGGTTTGATCTTGACGCATCCGAGATACTTCCCGAGGGCTTCACTTGTCCTTGCTGCGGTAAGGGTAAGAGCTTTACAAAGGAAGGAAATACTCTTGACGGTTGGTTTGACTCGGGCTCGTCTCACTACGCAGTGCTTCAAAAGCGCGAGGGCAGAAAATGGCCCGCAGATATATATCTTGAGGGTGGCGACCAGTACAGAGGTTGGTTCCAGGCGTCTCTCCTTACTGCAGTAGGTGCATCTGGAGAGATTGGAGCGCCCTTCCGTGCAGTTTTGACACACGGTTGGGTAGTTGACGGCGAGGGCAAGGCAATGCACAAGTCTCTCGGCAACTCCATCAGCCCCGACGATATAGTAAAGAAATACGGAGCTGACCTTGTTCGTCTCTGGGCTGCAGCGGCGGATTATCACGTTGATGTCCGTTGCTCTGATAACATTTTCAAGCAGCTTTCCGAAACTTACAGAAAGATAAGAAATACCGCGCGTATTATGATGGCAAACCTTGGCGATTTCAATCCCGATACGGATATGGTCGCGTTTGACGATATGCTTGAGATAGACCGTTGGATCGTAGCCGAGACAAACAACCTTGTGAAGCTTTGTCTTGAGGGATATGATACCTACGAGTTCCATATAGCATACCACGCTATCAACAAATTCTGTACTATCGAGCTTTCGAAACTCTATATTGATATAACAAAGGATCGTCTGTACGTTGAAAGAGCAGATTCTGCTGCGAGACGCAGCGGACAGAGCGCGCTTTACACGGTTCTCTCCAGCCTTGTAAGACTCCTCGCTCCTATAATCTCTTACACAGCAGAGGAAATGTGGAAGCATATGCCTCACGCATCCGAGGATAATCTTAAGAGCGTATTCCTCAACGATATGCCTAAGTTTGATGAGGCTCTTGCAGAAAAGACAGCTACGCTTTGTCAGAGATGGGAGCAGATGCTCACTTACCGCGATGACGTTATGAAGGCGCTTGAGATAGCAAGAGCCAACAAGATGATTGGTAAGGCTCTTGACGCGAAGGTGACAGTTTATACGAACGACAATAGTGTTTACGAGTCCATAAGCGCATTTGGCGATCAGCTTGCAACTGTTTACACCACGTCGGGCGCGCAGGTTGTTCTCGGTGACGCTCCCGAGGGCGCGTTTGCGGAAACGCAGACGGGCATTGCGGTTCTCGTTGAGAATGCCGACGGATGCAAGTGCGGACGTTGCTGGTCTTACTCCACAAAGGGTGTGTCCGATGATGAGGGCGGATTCCTTTGTGACAGATGCAAGAATATATTAGAATTATAATTTGGGGATAGATTATGGGGGAAGGACCTTTTTGAAAAAAGATTCCTTCCCCCATACCCCCATCCACAAAAACTTCTCAAAAGGAGAAATAAATGTATATTTGGATAATCCTTATGCTTGTCGGAGTGTTCCTTGACCAGATAAGCAAATATCTTATCGTACTAAATCTTGACCTCTATGAGTCGGTTAATGTAATTCCCGGAGTATTTAGATTTACCTATATTCGCAACGAAGGCGCAGCATTTGGATCTATGTCGGATTCTAGATGGCTGTTTATGGTCATGTCAGTTGTGATGATAGTCGGCATACTCGTGTTTATGTTCTGGAAGAAGCCCAAGAGCAAGCTGCTCATGTCGGCTCTGACTATGATAGTCGCAGGCGGAATAGGTAATATGATCGACCGCGTGCGTCTTGGATACGTTATAGATTTTCTTGATTTCTGCGCGTTCCCGAACGTATGGAAGTGGACGTTCAACGTGGCGGATTCCTTCGTAGTTATCGGCGCGGGAATTATAATTCTTTGGATGATACTTGACGCTATAAAGGAATACAAGGCGGAAAAGGCAAAGACTGCAGAGGCGCTTGAGCTTGTAGCTGAAACTACACAAGAAGCTGTTTGCTCTCCCGATACGGATACTGCTGAGCCTGAAACACCTGTTGAGCCCGACGGCGAGGTTGAAAACACAAATGACAATGAATGAAAATAAGCTTGATCTTGAGCTTGAGGCTGATGACTCGTCCGAGAATATAGTTAGCTTTACACTTTCCGAGAGCGACAGAGCAGATAAGCTCATCTCAACTCACGAAAGTATCTCACGTAGTCTTGCGGTAAAGCTGATTGAGTGCGAGGCTGTGACAGTCAATGGTAAGACCTGTGACAAAAAAGATAAGCTCAAGGCTGGTGACGTGGTGGAAATAACCTATCCCCAGCCGACGCCCGATAAAGCTGAGCCCGAGAATATTCCGCTTGATGTTGTATATGAGGATAGCGACATAATAGTCATAAACAAGCCCGAGGGAATGATAGTTCACCCCGCGACGAATATTTACACGGGTACACTTGTAAACGCTTTGCTTTATCATTGTAAGGATAGTCTTTCGGGCATCGGCGGTGTCGCACGCCCCGGCATCGTGCATAGAATAGATAAGGACACGTCGGGTCTTCTCGTGGTAGCGAAAAATGACGAGGCGCATATATCTCTTGCCGAGCAGATGAAAGTGCACGGCGTTAGCAGAGTTTACCACGCAATTGTAATTGGCAATATAAAAGAGGACAGCGGCACAATAAATAAGCCTATCGGCAGACATCCTGCAGACCGCAAAAAAATGGCGGTCATAAATAATCCCGATATAAAGTCGCGCGAGGCGATAACTCATTTTACAGTCAAGGAGAGATTTTGTGTTGGCGGGCAGAGGTTTACTTATATTGAATGTAAACTTGAGACGGGAAGAACTCATCAGATAAGAGTTCATATGTCGAGCATAGGTCACGCGCTTGTCGGAGACTCTGTTTACGGTGGAGGAAATACCAAGTTCGAGGCACAAAATAAGACTCTTATCCACGGTCAGTGTCTTCACGCAAAGCACCTTGAGCTTACTCATCCGAGGACGAACGAGCGTATGAGCTTTGAAAGTGAGCTGCCCGATAATTTCTCCGCGTTGCTTGAGAAACTGCGAGCTTATTGACCGAGAGATTTTAGTATTTTATTAAATAGTGCTTGACAAGTACGGGCGCTTGTGATAAAATATACGTATGAAAATGTTGTCGGCGTGAGCCGACATAATCTTGATTATTTTAGGAGGGTCTTCTAATGAACAGAATTAAGACTATCGAAACAAAGGATATCGTAAAGACAGTTAAGAACGGTGGTTGCGGCGAGTGCCAGACATCCTGCCAGTCTGCTTGCAAGACATCCTGCGGCGTTGCTAACCAGCAGTGCGAGAATAAGTAATTTGTTGAAGGTAAAACTTCTAACAGTGAGAACGCTGCCAGAAGGCAGCGTTTTCATTTGCTGACCGTCAAAAAAATATTTTGGAGTAAAAAATGGTACATCAATATAAGCTTAACGGATATAATATCGTGCTTGACACTTGCTCGGGCTCTGTGCATACGGTTGACGAGGTCGCGTACGATATAATTTCAATGTATAAGAGTGCAGGCCGCAAGGAGATAATCTCGGCTATGCTTGAAAAATATGGATATATGCCTGACGTCACCGCAGAGGAGATAGACCTCTGCATTGATGACATCTCTGCGCTTGAGGCGGCGGGTAAGCTCTTTTCCGAGGATAAGTTTGAAAAGCTTGCCTATACGTATAAAAACAACTCAAACGTAATAAAGGCGCTGTGTCTGCACGTGGCGCATACCTGCAATCTCAACTGCTCTTATTGCTTTGCTTCGCAAGGAAAGTATCAGGGTGACAGGGCGCTTATGTCCTTTGAGGTAGGCAAGCAGGCGTTTGATTTTCTTATCGCAAACTCGGGCACGAGACGCAACCTTGAGGTTGACTTTTTTGGCGGTGAACCCGCGCTTAATTTTGACGTAGTCAAGCAGCTCGTGGAGTACGCACGCTCTGTTGAGGGGCAGCATAACAAGAATTTCCGCTTTACGTATACAACAAACGGAATGGTGCTCACAGATGAGATGATGGAATTTCTCAACCGCGAGATGAGCAACGTAGTGTTGTCTCTTGACGGACGACGCGAGGTCAACGACCACTTCCGTCGCGACTACGCGGGACGTGGAAGCTACGACACAATAGTTCCCAATTTTCAAAAGCTTGTTGAGTCACGCGGCGGCAAGAATTATTACGTCCGCGGCACGTTCACACATAACAACGTGGACTTTACAAACGACCTTTTCCACATGGCAGACCTCGGCTTTACCGAGCTTAGCATGGAGCCTGTCGTTTGTCCTCCCACCGACCCTTATGCGTTGACGGACGAGGATATGCTCAAGCTCTTTGAGCAGTACGAAATACTCGCAAAAGAAATGATAAAGAGAAGACGAGAGGGAAGACCCTTTACGTTCTACCACTATATGCTCGACCTCAAAAACGGCCCCTGCATCTACAAGAGGATTGCGGGTTGTGGCTCGGGCACGGAGTATATGGCGGTCACTCCTTGGGGAGACCTATATCCCTGCCACCAGTTTGTCGGTGATAAGAAATATCTGCTTGGCAATATCTGGGACGGAGTTAAGAACACAGAAATTCAGGATGAGTTCAGACATTGTAATGCTTATTCGCGCGAGGACTGTCGTGATTGCTGGGCAAAGCTTTATTGCTCGGGTGGTTGCGCGGCAAACTCCTATCACGCGACGGGTAGCATAGGTGGTGTCTATAAATACGGCTGTGAGCTTTTCAAAAAGAGAATAGAGTGCGCCGTTATGATGCAGATTGCCAAAACAGAAGATAATGAAAACTCCGATAGTTGATTTTGTGCGTGAATACGCGCAAAGAAATAGCGTCAGACTGCATATGCCGGGACACAAGGGCATTGAGCGTCTTGGTATTGAGCGTCTTGATATAACCGAGATTGACGGTGCTGACGTGCTTTATTCGCCTGACGGTATAATACTTGAGAGCGAAAATAACGCCTCACAGCTTTTTGGCACGGCGCATACTTTTTACTCTACGGAGGGAAGCAGTCTTTGTATCAAGGCTATGCTTGCAATAGCTACAGCTGGAGCAGAGGATAAGCCACTTATTGTGGCTACACGAAACTCGCACAAGGCGTTTATATATGCCGCGGCGCTGCTTGAGTTGGACGTGGAGTGGATATATCCCGAAAAATGCTTTCATTTGTGTGAGTGCTTAGTCACACCGAGTGAGCTTGAAAATACGCTTTCAGGACTTGACAAGACGCCCTCGGCGGTTTACGTCACCTCGCCAGACTATCTTGGAAATATACTTGATATACAAGGGCTGGCTGATGTATGCCACGCGCACAAAATTCCGCTTATTGTGGACAACGCCCACGGTGCTTATCTTGGGTTTCTGCGTGAGTCCGTGCATCCCATTTCATTGGGTGCTGATATGTGCTGTGACTCGGCACATAAGACTCTACCTGTTTTGACAGGAGGTGCGTATCTGCATATTTCAAAGAGCGCAGACCAAAGCTTTTGCGAGATAGCAAGAGAAAAGCTTTCGCTTTTTGCTTCCACAAGCCCGTCGTATCTTATACTGCAGTCGCTTGATATGTGCAACTTATACCTCTCTGACGGATACAGAGAGAAGCTTTCTTGCCTATGCGACAGACTCGCAGAGCTTTGTCTAAGACTTGAAGATAAAGGCTACAAGGCAAGCGCGCGAGAGCCCGCCAAAATTCTCATAGACGCATCCAAATCATATTTCTCAGGCAACTACCTTACAGAATATTTGAGGGCGAAGGGGATAGAAATTGAGTTTTCTGACCGCGATTGTGTCGTGATGATGTTTACTCCCGATAACAGCGATGTGGATATTGACAGAGTGGAGCGTGCACTTCTGGATTTCGATATTAAGTCGGAAGATAAGAGCGATAAAACAACATCCGAATTTTGCGTTGTGACACAGAGAGCTACAAGTATCCGTAAGGCGATTTTTGCGCCGTCGGAGATTGTTTGCGCCTGTGACGCCATAGGTAGAGTGTGCGCATCACCGACTGTGGCCTGCCCGCCCGCTATACCTATAGTTGTCAGCGGCGAGGTTATAAGCGCTGAGCACATAAAGCTTTTTGAGCATTATGGGATAGAAAAAATCTCGGTTGTAAAATGAAAATTTTAAGGGCGGGTAGCACCCGCCCTTTTATCTTTAAGATTTTTTAAGAATTTTTTTGTCGAATTTATGATATAATCGAAATGTAGAGAACACTAAAATTGTTTTCAGGAGAAATATTATGAATGAAACTTTGACAAACATATTCAGCAACCCCGAGGTTGCGACCGTGAAGATGGAGCTTTTCTCAGTATGGCACATTCTTTACGTGATACTTATAGTCGCGTTTCCGCTGGTGTTGTATTTCTGCCTTCGCAATGCGGAAGAGGAGAAAAAGACAAAGGCGCTCCGCGCTATTGCAATCGCAATATTTGTGGTTTACATAGGGGACTTCTTTATTCAGCCCTTCTATAACGACGGAAGCCTTATAGTTGATAAGCTGCCCTTCCATATCTGCACGTTCCTGTGTCCTGTGATAATGCTGGCGCAGTTCTCGGGCTCAAAAAAGATGGCTTGGCTTTACGACGCGATAGCGCTTCTTGCCATAGTCGGCCCCTTTATGTACTTCGCCTATCCCAACACCGCATTTGGAGATAACTATACTCCTTGGTGCTACCGAGTTATCCAGACATTCCTCTATCACGGACTGGTATATTCGTGGGGCGTTTCGGCGTTGCTTTTCCGCAGAGCGACCTGCAAGTACATAGTGCTTCCCAAGGTGCTTATCATACAGACGTTTATCACCCTTTGGGCAACGTTTGGAAACTGGGCTTACGATCACAACTGGTATTTCCTCCAGGGACTTGATATGGGCTTTGTAGAGTTCAAATACCCTCTCACGTACCTTATCATAAATCTCGGCGTATTTCTTATGGTAATGATAGTGTTTGCTATTGAAAAGCTTGTACTTCACATAGCTCACAAACGCGAGGCAAGAAAACTCGCGGTATCAGAAGCCTGAACATAAAAAAGCCTTC
>JAZOUO010000065.1:0-26113 GCA_045658225.1 Eubacteriales bacterium | reverse complement strand
AAAAAATAAAATTCATAAAACGGAGGACATTAACATGTCAGTAAAAGTTGCTATTAACGGCTTCGGCCGTATCGGACGTCTTGCATTCAGACAGATGTTCGGCGCAGAGGGTTATGAGATCGTAGCTATCAACGACCTTACAAAGCCTTCTATGCTCGCTCACCTTCTCAAGTACGACACTGCTCAGGGTCGCTACGACGGTCACACCGTTGAGTCTGATGACGAGGCTAACACAATCACTGTTGACGGCAAGGTTCTCAAGATCTACGCTGAAAAGGACGCTGTAAACTGCCCTTGGGGTGAGCTTGGTGTTGACGTAGTTCTCGAGTGCACAGGCTTCTACACATCCAAGGCTAAGTCCCAGGCACACATCGATGCAGGCGCGAAGAAGGTTGTTATCTCTGCTCCCGCAGGAAACGACCTCAAGACAATCGTTTTCAACGTAAACAATGAGACTCTTACAGCTGAGGACCAGATTATCTCCGCTGCATCCTGCACAACAAACTGCCTCGCTCCTATGGCAAAGGCTCTCAACGACTACGCTCCCATCCAGAGTGGTATCATGACAACTGTTCACGCTTACACAGGTGACCAGATGATCCTCGACGGTCCTCACAGAAAGGGTGACCTCAGACGTGCACGCGCAGGCGCACAGAACATCGTTCCTAACTCCACAGGCGCTGCAAAGGCAATCGGTCTCGTTATCCCCGAGCTCAACGGCAAGCTCATCGGATCTGCTCAGAGAGTTCCCACCTGCACAGGTTCTACAACAATCCTTGTTGCAGTTGTTAAGGGTCAGAACGTGACCAAGGAAGGCATCAACGCTGCTATGAAGGCTGCTGCTAACGAGTCTTACGGCTACAACGAGGATCAGATCGTTTCCTCCGACGTTATCGGTATCCGTTACGGCTCTCTCTTCGATGCTACTCAGACAATGGTAGCTAAGATTGACGACGACACATATCAGGTACAGGTTGTTTCTTGGTACGACAACGAGAACTCCTACACAAGCCAGATGGTTCGTACTATCAAGTACTTCGCAGAGCTCAACTAATTTGAATTTTAAAGAAGTCTCCCACGGGAGACTTCTTTTTTTGCTCTTGACTTTGAGAGTAAATGGTATTATAATTAACGTATAATATTATAAATCCACAAAGGAGACTGTTATGCTTAAGGAAAGAAAAGATATTGACCAAAAATACAAATGGGACCTCAGCGTGCTTTATGCGAGCGAAAAGGAATTTTTCGAGGACTACTCAAAGGCTGAAAAGCTTATAAAGGAGTTCAAGAAATTTGAAAAGACTATGTGCCGCTCCGCCGAGGATCTTTACAACACCCTCAAAGCTATGGGTGATATAGAGGCTGTTATTGAAAAGCTTTGGCAGTACGCTATGCTCAACTTCTCCGTTGATACGTCCAACAACAACTATCAGGCGCTCTCCGCAAGATGCAGAAGCCTTGCAATCGAGGCAGGCACTGCGTCCTGGTTCGTTTCCCCCTATATGCTCAAAATGGACGCGGAGGTCATCTCCAAGTGGTTTGAGGAGTACCCCGCGCTTGAAACCTACAGACGTATGATAGAAAAGAATATGCAGTACAAGCCTCACACGCTCTCTGACGAGTCCGAGCAGCTTGTGTCGCGCATCGAGGACTGCCTCGGTTCGCACGACGAGGTGAGAAGTATATTTGCAAACGCTGACCTCCGTTTTGGCAAGATAAGAAACGAAGAGGGCAAGCTCGTGGAGCTTACCGACACAAACTACGTTCCCTTCCTTATGAGCGCGGACAGACGCGTTCGTCAAGCGGCATTCAGAACGCTTTATAAGACCTACGAGCAGTTTGGCAACACATTTGCAACTCTCTACAACGGCAGAGTCAAGGAATCCACTACGATGGCTAAGATCCGCAACTACAAGAACTCTATCACCGCATCCACCTTCCGTGACGAAGTCACCCCCGAAATATATAACAACCTTATCTCCGCAGTCCACGACGGACTCCCCGTTATTTACGACTACTATGCGCTCAAGCGCGAGGTTCTTGGAGTTGACAAGCTCCATCTGTACGACGTTTACGCACCCCTCGTTGGCGAGCTTGAAAACAAGTACACGTACGAGCAGGCAGTCGAGGAGGTACTCAAGACAGTCGAGATTTACGGTGAGGAGTATTCAAACGCTCTGCGTGAGGGTCTTACCGAAAAGGGTTGGGTTGACGTTTATCCCTCCCGCGGCAAGCGCGGCGGCGCGTTCTCCGCAGGTATTCCTCAGTCCGAGCCTTATATAATGCTCAACTACACTGAGACCTTTGATGACGTATCCACCCTCGCGCACGAGGCGGGACACTCTATGCATTCGTGGTTCTCAACTCACTATAACGAGCCCCACAACTCAGGCTATACCATATTCGTTGCCGAGGTAGCGTCAACTGTTAACGAGCTGCTACTCAGCCACCGCAAGCTTCGTGAGTGCGAGAGCGACGAGGAAAAGCTCTTTATACTCAACGAACTCATGGAAACCTACAAGGGCACACTCTACCGCCAGACAATGTTTGCGGAGTTTGAGCGCGACATGCACGCGTTCTGCGAAAAGGGCATCCCGCTTACCGCAGAGCTTATAAACAAGCACTACTACAAGCTTATAAAGAAGTACTTTGGACGTGATGTCAAATGCGACAAACAGATAGCTTATGAGTGGATGAGAATTCCCCACTTCTATTCCTGCTTCTACGTCTATAAGTACGCAACCTGCATCTCTGCGGCATCTGCAATAGTTAAACGCATCGAAACCGAGGGCGAGGCTTACGTCAATAAGTATATTGACTTCCTCAAATGTGGCGGCTCGCGCTCGCCTCTTGAAAGTCTGCTCGTAGCCGAGATAGACATGACGAAGCCCGAGGTCATCACAAGCGCGATAGACGACTTCGCCTCCGCAATAGCGCAGTTCAGAGAGATTTATAATAACAAAAAGTAAAATGAACGTACAAACGGGCGTTGCCAATGCAACGCCCGTTTTTCTTTTATTTACTTTTCAGTAAACGGCAGGGTGACTGTTGAAATAAATCTTCCGTCCTGCTTTTGCGTGGTAAATCTGCCGCCCATCTGATCCATTATCTTCTGGCAGGTCTTTATGCCTATCTCGCTACTTTCGGCAATGCTTGTAGAAATGCCATTTGTGACTTCAACAAAAACCTTGCCGCCGTTGGAATATGTCCGCACGGTCACAGGAGACGACTTGTCAGCGTATTTATTTACGTTTGAGAAAATGTTGTCTATAACTCTGCCAAAATAAGTCATATCAACGCATATCTTGCCGTCCTCAAGCTCAAGGCTATTGTCAAAGCTATATCCGTTTTCTGTCAACAGAATTATATATTCATCAAGCATATGATGTATAACGTCCTTGGCTGGATACGAATCAAACTCAAGGTGTATTTCCCTCTTTCCAAACACAAGAAAATACTGGAACATATCGTCGGAAAGCTTTTTGAGCTTTACAGTGTTTTCCTTGCAGATGTCAATATATTCTTTTGAGGTTTCGTCCTCGGTCTGCGCGTCCAGAATGTCAAGATATCCCATAGTCACGGTAAGCGGAGTTCTTATATCGTGAGACATAGCGGTGATAAGTCCCGCATTTGCCTCCCAAGCCTCCTGCTCCTTGCTCATATTCGACACGATAGAAATTCTCATGCTGTTTATGTCCGACGCAAGCGTCGCTATCTCGTCATTTCCCTTTGAGTATACGGGAATATCCACCGCACCGTGCTCCACCTGCTTTACATTGGCAGCAAGGCTCGTAATGCGTCTCGTAAGACTTGAAAACGCGATCATCATAATAACCGCCATAATAATAAATGCAAGCACAAAGCTTCCTATCAACACAACACTCGCCAAAAGGCTTGCAGAGTTGTCAACCACGGTGACAAGCAATGTTCCGTCCTTGAACACTACGGGAGAAAGCTCTCTGTTTCCTTCAAGTATATCGGCAAGCAGTCTTTCATATTCTCGCTTGGCGTCCTCGTTGAGATAGTCTCTGAAGTCACGTCCCTCGCCGTAAGAATATGGGGGAAGTTCTGTGCTTACCTCTTTATCGCCATTCTCTGTCGGATTCTCACCAACCTCTGTACTAAGCTCTGTTCCCAGCTCGCTTCCAAGCTCTGTCGGAGTCTCCGCATTATCGTTCTTGTTATCCTCAAAACGACTTGGAGAATATATAAGCTGACTATCTTTATATATGATAAGCTCCATATAAGGACTACTTGTCCAGCCCGCTATCTTATCCATATCCGTAGTGAAAAGCTGGCTATCCGTCACATACTTTTGAAACTCGTTTATGTAGTCGTCGCTTCTGTCCTCCACCATTTTGTCGTCAAGATAATATTTCCAGATAAGGAAGTTTCCCAAAATATAGCATCCCACAAACACAGCAACCGCGAGAGCTATACTGAGAATCGTTATTATCATCATCCTGAATTTGAGTGATGCAAAAATCTTCTTATTTTTCAATCAAATAACCCCTTCCCCAGACTGTTTTAATAACCTTTGGAGAGGATGAATCATCCTCAAGCTTCTTTCGCAGGTTAAGCATGTTTACCATTACGTTGTTAGAACCCGACTGCAGTGCAGCCTCGCCCCAAACTGCCTCGTATATGCTTTTTGTGTCCAGTACCTCTCCTCTATGCTCGTAAAGATAGAACAAAATGTCAAGCTCTCTGTCGCGGAGATCAATTCTCTCCCCATTTTTATAAACCTGTCTTTTCTCGGGATCTATGCTGACTCCGCCGCCAAGCTCAATAGTGACAGCTTCCGTCTCCTTGCCCTTATATATCATATATCTTCGTAAAAGGGACTCTACCTTCATAACAAGCTCAAATGATGAAAATGGCTTTACAAGATAGTCGTCTCCGCCCGCCTCATACGCCGACATTTTATCTCCGACAAGCGATCTCGCAGTCAAAAAAAGTATCGGGATTATTGAGTTTTTACGTATTTCTGCCGTCGCATCAACTCCTGACATCAAGGGCATCATTATATCCATTATAATAAGGTCTATTTTCTCCTTGCTCGCTATCTCAACGGCAAATGCTCCGTCACCTGCCTCAATAATCGAATAGCCTTTTTTTTCAAGTAATAAGCGGATTACTTTTCGTATCTGTGCCTCGTCATCAACGACTAAAATGGTTATATTGGAATTGTCCATAAAACTCTCCTTTGGATAAAAAAGTCGCAAGGAATATCCTTACGGCTTTTGTGCGGATAAGCCGCTTAACTAAATTGGTTTTTAATATAGGGGTTCTGAACCCTCAACACAAAGGCTTGCCTTTGTGTTATTAGATTTCTCGTCACCAGTGCTTCTGTAAAAAACAAAAAGAATGACCAACGGTCATTCTTTTTGTTTTTGGCGGAGGCAGAGGGATTCGAACCCCCGTGCCCTTGCGGGCAAACGGTTTTCAAGACCGCCTCGTTATGACCGCTTCGATATGCCTCCGAGTATAGATGTTATGATAGTGGCGATTGCCTCCGAGTAAAATATTAAAATTACCCAAGTTATTACCCGACTACCAAGATATTATATCACACACCATATTATTTGTCAAGATTAAAATCACAAATTCTTTATGCTTAAAACAAAAAAGACAAGCGCGAAGGGGGACCCCCTCACGCCTGTGTTTTTTCTATGATTTCTATATAAAATTCACTGCTTGAAGTACCATCTGAAACGACTATCCTCGTTGAACCTGTTGAGGTAGAAGCTCCAACAGTCCACGTCCATGAAACAAGTCCATCGGCGTCAGATTTTTTCGCCTCAAGTCCTTTGGCTCCGCTGGGACCCGAGGAATAATAAACGCTTATAGTATATTCCGTATTGGGCTTTCCTATTATTTCAACCGTTGCCTTTTGTCCTTTTTGTATTGGACTTGTAATAGATTTCAGTTGTATTGTAGACACCGGGGGTTCTGCAGGCTTTTCTGTGGGCTTGGAGGTAGATTGCTCAGTAGGCTTGGCGGTAGATCCTTCTGTAGGTGTCTCGCTTGGAGTCTGTGTAGGCATTTCTGTAGGATCTTCTGCTCCTCCGCCTGAATAGTTAGACATATATATTTTTATTTGCGTTCCCTCGAGAGCAACAACGCCTGCGGGAATTGACTGAGACGCAACCACTCCTACAGAGGCATCCCCGTAATACAAAAATACAAAATTCTGTGCCTTTGGCATCTGCTGTATGTCTGATAAAGTCATACCTACAAAATCAGGCACTGGGTAAATCGACTCGCCACTCTGCGAAAACACCGAAACTCCCGTGTCAGTATCGCCTATCCACCAATTTCCATTGTCTCCGATATATACACTCTGACCGTCCTGTCCGTTTACGCCGTCCTCTCCCTTTGCGCCCACAAGTGACTCTATCCATTCCTTCTCACTTCCCTCAAAGCCTTGCGAGACTGCTATCTCGTACGCGCTTTTTCCGTTCAGCGCTCCATTTTCATTCAAGTCGGAAATGGAGATAAGGTCGCTCCAAAGCTCTGTATCCGAATACCTCCACTGAATATAGTCTCCACTGACTCTGAAAACGACCTCCCTTTCCTCCGCGCGACAGGATGAAATCGGGAATACAAGTATCAAACACAAAACACAAATGAAAATAATTTTTATAAATTTCATATTCATATGTCTGCTCCAAAGAAAAAATATATGTCTTATCTTACCACAAATGTCGAATTTTGTCAACATCCTTTATCGTATAGATATAAAAGCAAAAAATCCTCGGAGCATTCCGAGGATTTTTATGCTTTGGATTATGTATTAGTCCTTGAGAACCTTACAGAAATAAAGGATCTGGAGAACTATACCTGCTACGATGTAAACCTCAACGACAGTTCCTACGATGCCGAGAAGTGTACCGAGAAGTCCGCCGACAACTCCGCCGATAAGACCTAAGAGCCA
The DNA here is from genome assembly GCA_045658225.1 of Eubacteriales bacterium. Classification (GTDB taxonomy): domain Bacteria; phylum Bacillota; class Clostridia; order Oscillospirales; family CAG-272; genus SVTX01. The sequence goes on along the minus strand of JAZOUO010000065.1, from coordinate 19,176 downwards.
ACCGAGAAGTGCAAGAGCTGCACCAACAATAAGTCCCGCAACAACGTAAATAATAATTCCTACGGCAAGGTCGCCGCCTGTCTTTCTTTCCTTAAAGGAAAGGGGGAAAATTTTCTTCAATGTTTCCATGATAAATCTCCTTATGTTTATAAAATGTTTAAAAAATTAACTATGTTAAATTCAAATAATAAAAGCAGGTATGCTTGCCTTTTGACAAACATATCTGCTTTGAGAAAAGACAAATACATTTATATTACTTATACTTTCTCTTGCGTGCAGCCTCAGACTTCTTCTTGCGCTTTACGCTGGGCTTTTCATAGTGCTCTCTCTTACGAAGCTCGGTGAGGATTCCCGAACGAGCACACTGACGCTTAAAACGACGGAGTGCGCTGTCAAGAGACTCGCCGTCTTTTACTTTTACTTCTGCCATTTCTTTTTCCCTCCCCTCGCATTACAGAGTTATGTGGGTCGCCCCAAATCATACTCAACTATTATACACCACAAAAACGGGTTTGTCAATAACTTATGAAGAAAATATTGTAAAATCACAAAATTATTTTACAACGATATTAACTATCTTATTAGGCACTACTATTTCCTTAATAATAGTTTTGCCCTCAATAGCAGCCGCGACCTTTTCGTCAGCCTTGGCAAGAGAGATGACCTCATCCTTGTCCATATCAACGGGAACTGCTATCTTTCCTCTGAGCTTTCCGTTTATCTGAAGAATGACCTCAACCGTGTCGTCAGCGGTCTTTGCCTCGTCATACGTGGGCCAGCACTCGTAGGCTATGGTGTCGTTGTGCCCGAGAATGCTCCACATCTCCTCGCCTATATGAGGACAGATGCAGGAAAGCATCTTTATAAGTCCCTCTGCGTAAGCCTTGGGGCACTTACCCTCCTTGTAAACTGCGTTTACAAATATCATCATCTGCGAGATTGCGGTATTGAACGCGAGCTTTTCAAAGTCGCTTGTGACCTTCTTGACTGTCTTATGGTAGATCTTTTCAAGCGCGGGAACCTCGCCGTCAACAATGTTCTGAGGCTCGGTAAAGAACGCCCAAACACGATTGAGGAAGCGTCTTGCACCGTCAACACCCTGATCGCTCCAAGGCTTTGATACCTCAAGCGGACCCATAAACATCTCGTACAGACGGAGTGTGTCCGCGCCGTAATCACGTACTACGTCGCTGGGGTTTACTACAAACTCGGGGAATCTCTTACCCATCTTGATACCGTTAGCGCCAAGTATCATACCCTGATGCACGAGCTTCTTGAAGGGCTCTTTTGTGGGAGCAAGTCCTTTGTTGTAAAGGTATCTGTTCCAGATTCTCGAGTACATAAGGTGTCCTACCGCATGCTCAGGACCGCCGATATAAAGGTCAACGGGCATCCAGTGCTTGAGAAGCTCCTGATTTGCAAATTCATCATTGTTGTGGGGGTCTATATAACGGAGGAAGTACCATGAAGATCCTGCCGATCCGGGCATTGTGGAGGTCTCTCTGACCCCCTTGACTCCGTCCTTATCATACTGCTTCCATTCGGTTGCATTTTCAAGAGGTGCTTTGCCGTTTACGCCCTTGTAGTTTTCAAGCTTGGGGAGAACGAGAGGAAGCTCGCTGTCATCAAGAACGTGGATTGCTCCGTCCTCACAGTGAACAACGGGAACAGGCTCGCCCCAATATCTCTGACGCGCGAATATCCACTCTCTGAAATGGTAATTTACAGTTCTCTTTGCAACTCCCTGTGCCTCAAGCTTTGAGGTGATTGCCTCCTTCGCCTCCTCAACGGTAAGTCCCGTGAACTCCTCGGAGTTGACGAGCTTATAACCCTTGCCGAGATAATCCTGCTTTTCAAACGCCTTTTCGCTTACGTCAACGTGACCAAGCTTTTCGTCGCCGTCGATTACCTGTATCATATCTATGTTATGAGCGATAGCGTACTCAAAGTCACGCTGGTCGTGAGACGGAACTGCCATTACCGCGCCCGTGCCGTAGCTTGCAAGCACGAAGTCGCCAATAAACATTCTGACTTCCTTGCCGTTTACGGGGTTGATACAGCTAACACCCTTGAGCTCACAGCCCGACTTTGTCTTGTTGAGCTCGGTTCTGTCCATATCATTCTTCTTCAAGGTCTCGTTGATGTACGCCTGTACCTCGTCCTTGTTCTGAATTCTGGGCATAAGCTGCTTTACTATCTCGCCGTCGGGAGCAAGCACCATAAAGGTGATACCGTAAATTGTCTCAATACAGGTTGTGAAGATAGAGAATTCTCCGCCACCGACAATCTGAAATTTGACCTCAACACCCGTGGACTTGCCTATCCAGTTCTTCTGCATAAGCTTTGTGGACTCGGGCCAGTCTATCTCGTCGAGCCCCTCGAGCAGCTCCTCGGCAAACGCGGGCTGATTCATTACCCACTGCTTCATATTCTTTCTTACAACGGGGAATCCGCCTCTCTCCGACTTTCCGTCAATGACCTCGTCATTGGAAAGCACCGTTCCAAGCTCCTCGCACCAGTTTACAGGCATGTCTATATACTGCGCATAGCCGTCAAGATACAGCTGCTTGAATATCCACTGCGTCCATTTGTAGAACTCGGGGTCGCTGGTCGCTATCATCTTGGACCAGTCGTAGTCAAAGCCAAGCTCTGTGAGCTGCTTTGAGAAGGTCTTGATGTTCTCCTGCGTAAAGCCGTTGGGGTGATTTCCCGTATTTACGGCGTACTGCTCCGCAGGGAGACCGAACGAGTCGTATCCCATAGGGTGCAGAACGTTATAGCCCTGCATTCTCTTCATTCTTGAGACTATGTCCGTTGCGGTATAGCCCTCGGGGTGACCTGCGTGCAGACCTACTCCCGACGGATAAGGGAACATGTCAAGCGCGTAAAACTTAGGCTTTGAGAAATCCCAGACGTCAGTCTTGAACGTCTCGTTCTCCTGCCAATACTTTTGCCACTTTTTCTCAACTGATAAATGATCGTATTTCATTTTTACTCCTCCGCCCATATGGGAAAAATCTAAAATATTTTCAGAAAAAAATAAACGCCGCGTCTCTATACAGAGACGAAGCGCAAGCCCTCCGCGGTACCACTCTGATTGGATGCAAAAGTATCCCTCTCAACTCCGATAACGGCGGACTCCGTCTCCCCTACTCTGTATTAACGTTTCGGCTTGAAGCTCCGAGATGAGTAAGAATATTCCGCCGACCGTCTCGCACCCACCGACAGCTCTCTGCGCATCCAAAATATCCTCTGTTCTCTTCATAGCTTTTTAATACTTAATTATTATAAGATATAATCTTTGGTTTGTCAAGGGGTTTGGAAAAGTTTTGTCGGAGATTTGATAATACGTAAAACACCGAAACCGCATACTCGGTTTCGGTATTTTTATATAGACTACTTGAATTTAAAATCAAAATTCGTCCTCGTGAGATTTAAACAGCTCATAATACTCCCGAATATTTTCAAGCTCCGTCCATTTTTTTGGGAACGAGGGCTGGCCGCTGTCGAGGTCGTATATTCTGACACCTTTCATAGCAAGCAAAAACGGAGAATGGGTGGCTATGATAAACTGACACCCGTAAAACCGCGCAGCTTCCTCTATATATTTTGCAAGCCTTATCTGCAGTTTTGGGGAAAGACTGTTTTCGGGCTCGTCGAGTAGATACAAAGCATTTTCGGTTATCGTACGACCGAAAAAGTCAAATGCCGCCTCGCCGTTTGACACAGTTCTTACATTTGGCATAAGTCCGTGACGGCGCGTATATTCGCTCTTTGAATGGTGCTTTGCGTAATTTCTCTCCTTTAGCTCCTCGTAGTCGTCAAGTGATGAGAGCTGATAGTGGTTCTGACCGTCAATATTCTTGCGGATATTGTACTCGTCAAACATCCTCTGTCTGTCGTTATCAACTCCCGCATTTACGGCGCGAATATCCAGCATATAATCAAAAACGTCGTCACTTCGTACAAGCCGACTGTTGGCGGGCAATCTCTCGTTTCGCAAAGAAAGCTTATAATTACACATTTTCAAATATTCTTCGTAATACGGAGTGTAATTGAAAAGCGGATTCTTGGCGACTCTAAGCTTTTCCGAGATAATGTTCAAAACCGTGGATTTCCCCGAGCCGTTTGTACCGTATAGCATCGTTATATCGGAAAACTCAAATTTGGAAATGTTTTTTTGGGGAAAGAAATTGAACGGGTAGGGATTGTCCGAATAGCACGTCATCATACTGATGGGCTTTTGGGGATTATATTCAAAAAGAAATATATCCTCGTCGTATGCGCTGACAAGATTAAAGGATTTAAGATATATCACTTTCTTTTAAGCTTTCCTATAACTCTGCCGCAGCAGGAGGTCTCGTCAAAATTCTTGAGAAGTATAGGCGCGTAGTCGGGGTTGAGAGACACAAGTCTGTCGCCCTCGTACTTTTTGAAATATCCGTCGCCGTCGAGAATAAATATTCCAAGCTCGCCATATTCAACAGACTCACACTCCTCAACAAGCAGAATATCGCCGTCCTTGTATTTGGGCTCCATACTGTTGCCCTTAATACGAAGCGCAAAATCCGCGCTCTCGGTCTGCGCCGTTGACGGAATACTGATAGTCACCGACTCGGTATCCGTGAGGAACACGCCCGTTCCCGCAGACACGGGAAGGTCGAAAAGGCTTATCTTTCTCTTGCCGAGTCCTGCCGCCTGCTTCATAGACTCGCGGCTGAGAATGACCGCACCCCTGCCCTGTGTGCGTGCCGCACGTGTGGGATATGTCTGCTCACCTGCTCTTTCGGCTTCCTTACTTATAACCATACTTACAAGCTCTTTGCTGTGTTTGTCAAGCTTGCGGTAATTTTCAATGAGCGTCATCTCACTTTCCTCAAGCGTGTAGTTGTTGGTATTCTCAGGAATACCCGTGAGGATGTAATCAAGCGAGCAGTCAAGCGCATCACATATAGCAACTATATTTGAAAGCTTGGGGGAATCACTGATGCCTGCAAGTATCTTTGAGAGCGTGCCAAGCGGTATCCCGGTCATTTCCGAGAGCATATCGTTGGTTATCTTTTTTTCACTTTTTATAGTCTTTATTCTGTCGATGTAGGTGTATTCCATTTTCAACCTCCAAGTAAGTTTTTTCTTGTTATGGCATTATTATATCACACTTTTTCCGTTTTGTAAATAGTTTTTTGAAAAATTTTTCTTTTTTTGATAAAAAGGGGTTGACAAACTCCAAAATCGGTGCTATAATGTGCTTACAAGAGTTCCAAACGCGGAATTTTTACACGAGAATTTTTAAAATAATTCCGCTTTGAGAATTAAGTTAATTCTTAAATAGAAACTACTTTTCGAAAAATACAACAATAAAACCGAAAGGAAATTACCATGAACGCTTATTATCATGACTCCGATATTACAAAAACAAGTCTTGAAGACAGAGCAACATCAGCCGCTTGCTCATTCATTTCCCTGCTCACAAATAAGACATTCGTGACCGTTGTAAAGCTTATAGTTATCGCCCTCGCACTCGTTGGCTTTGTAGCAACTCTTGGCAAGATAAACGACGGAAGCATCGGTTTCTTTATGGGTGTTGTCGTATGCGCGATATTTGCCATTCTTGACATTGCAACAATAGGCAGTATGGTTGAGCAAAAAAAATAAGCTCCTCCGTAACATGAATTCATTTGACAGATGGCATACACTCTGTATTGCTTGATTGGGGAATTAGGCGATATCCACTCTCACTTTGTGTGGCTGACTTGTATGCATCACATATAACATTCGGGAATATCCCGAAACAAAACCTCTGTTTTTGAAGGTCTCGCATGGGGATGCGAGACCTTCCTTTGTTTTTTACAATATGGAATATTAACTGCTATTTTTTAATAAAGTCGGAGTTTTAACGCTCTTACTGGCAAAAACATTTCGCACACAATGTATAATTGCACAAAACAAAAAACTTATTATTGTGCAATTATACGAATATTTATTATAATAAAATGCTCTCTTGCCAAATCAACATTTTTGTGTTATAATGTTATATGTATATTTGCGTATTTTAGCAAAAAATAAATTCATTTGTGATTATTATGCGAGGAGGAACCCTAAATCATGATGAAACGCGTAATGGCTCTTATTCTCTGCCTTTTGATGTGTGCTTCTGCAGTATCGCTTGTATCCTGCAGCAAAAAGGACGAGGAGTACAAGGGCGAGTACATTGTAATGTACTTGACAGAAAACATGTATGACCTTGACCCTGCAAACGCTTATTACAACGAATCAACAAGAAACGTTGTAAGTATGCTTTTCGAGACTCTCTTTACACTTGACGAGAACGGAAAAGTAAAGAAATCTCTCGCTGCGGATTATAAAATCATCGAGGATAAGAAGAAAGACGAATATAAAATGGAGATCACCCTTGGTGATTCTTTCTGGTCGGACAATACTCCCATCTCGGCAAACGACGTTGTTTTCGCATGGAAGAGAATACTTGACGTCGGAGCTTCTTACGAGGCAGCGGCTTTGCTCTATGATATAAAGAATGCTCGTGCCGTTAAGGAGGGTGAAAAGTCTATCGATGACCTCGGTCTTTATGCTGATAACAAGATAGTCACTATTGAATTTGAAGGCAAGATAGACTACGATCAATTTCTTTTCAACCTCACAAGCTTGGCTTTGGCTCCACTGAACGAAGCATCCGTTAAATCTGAGGACTGGGCAAAAAAGCCTGCTTCTATGGTATGTAGCGGTCCCTTCAAGCTTGCCAGAATATACTTTGCCACAGACAGCACTGTTAAATACCTTGACTCCGATTACTATGAGGAGAAAAACGGTAATATAACCTATCATCCTGGATCCGGAGAATGCACTTCTCAGATAATCAGCAGCTTCATTATCGAAAGAAATGCATACTATTTCAGAAATACAGAAGACGAAGATCCTATAGATTGTTCGGTCACACCTTACAGAATTCTCGTTGATTGCGCGCTTTCCGATGAGGAGCTCAAGGCCGCTTACGATGCAGGACAAGTGCTTTATATGGGAGATATTCCGCTGTCTTTGCGCAACGAATATAAGGATAGCAAGGAGCTCACCGTTGGAGACTCCCTCTCCACACATACATACTATCTCAACCAAAAGGCTCTCATAAAGAAAGCAGGCAATGCGACGGGTGAGGCAATATTTGCTATCAAGGAAGTAAGACAAGCACTCTCTATGGCAATCGACCGTCAGGCGATAGCGGATATGGTCGTATTTGCCGAAGCGGCAACGGGTATCGTTCCTTCGGGCGTCTTCTCCTCAGAAAATATCAAAAAAACCTTCCGCGAGATATGTGATAACAATTATAAAAATCTTATAAAGGATATGGATGCAGCAAAGGCTCTGCTTGACACGGCAGGCATTGACGCGCGCGACTATTCCTTCTCCATTACCGTTGCAGCATATGACGAGGTGCATATAGCAATAGCTGAGCAGGTAGCAAAGGCTTGGGGCAGAGACGGTCTTGGTTTCAATGTGGATATAAAGCTCCGCGGAACTATCGTAAACAACGACTATGCAAAAGACACCATGAATGTACCGACAGACATTTGCGACGACTTGTACGCAAAGGACCTCAAAAACGGTGAGTTTGAAGTTATCGCTCTTGATGCCGTTGCAACAGCAGCTACTCCTTACGCAGTGCTTGCCCCCTACGCAAAGGCATTCTCGGGACAAGGTATGGTAATGCCCTCATTCATCGGCGGTGCAGGTACCTCAACAGAGGAAATAACTTACAACCTTACTCCCCATATCACAGGCTATGACTCCAAGGCATATAACGACCTTATGGAGACTGTCTACAACGAAAAGAATATCAAAGACAGAAATGATGATCTCATTCGTGCCGAAGAAATTCTTATGGAGGATATGCCCTCTATTCCCGTAGTATTCAACCAGTATGCGAGCCTTAAGAGCAAAACTCTTAACCTTAAAAATAAAACTCTTTGGTGGAGCAAGAATACAGATTACTACACAAATACAAATTTCGTAAAGATGGAAGTTAAGAAATACGACGAATACCTCACTCTTTGCGAAAAATTCCTCTCAGAAAACTTCGACAATTACAAGGAAAACCCCTTCTCTTATTTCTATGGATTCAGAGATTTTACATACGACGAATTTAAGGCGGAAGGTTCTAACTACTCTTACCTCTTCCCTGAAGAAGAGTAATTGAATAATAAACTCAAAGCGCGTGCCCCAGCACGCGCTTTTTGTTATTAAAAGAATAACTTTTTTGATCAAAAATGTAGACAAGTCAAATTTCGTGTGATATAATAAGATGTGGTATTTTTTGCACAAAGGAGATAGCGGTATGGAAATATACAATCTTTACCCAGGCTCATTTGGAGCTAACTGCTATATTTTGATTAGCAATTCACACGCGGCAATAATTGACCCAAGCGCGTCAACAGACAAAATAATGGAGTTTTTGCAAATCAAAAATGTAAACCTTGATTGCATAATATTAACACACGGTCATTTCGACCATATGCTCTCGGCAGACACTCTGCGCGCTCGTTCGGGAGCTCCCTTGTGTATCCACGAAAGCGATGCTGAATTTTTGCTTGACGGAGACAAAAACGCGTTCAAGACCTTTTTTGGCAGAGACAGAACATTCTCCCCCGCAGAAAAGACGCTGAAGCACGGCGACAAAATATCAATCGGCGACGAGAGTCTGACTGTACTGAATACCCCCGGTCACACGGACGGCTGTATATGTCTGCTCGGTAACGGTATTCTCATCACGGGTGACACGCTCTTTGCCGAATCTATCGGAAGGTGCGACCTTTACAGCGGCGACCCGAGAAAGATGAGAGATAGCCTTAAGTTTTTGCGCACTCTTGACAAAAATCTCAAAATATACCCCGGTCACGGTGACGAGTCCACACTCGGTCGCGCGCTTGACATAGTATCATATTACTTTTAATAAAATCTGACAACATAAAAAGGAACGGTTAAAAATATGGATTTCAACAGACTTTCAGAACTGCTTTTCCCAAATATAACAACTCTCCCCACAGATATTGAGGCGAGATACCCCGCGCGTTCTCTCCCCGAGGGCGCAAAGGTGACAAGATTTGCTCCCAGTCCTACGGGCTTTGTGCATTTCGGCGGACTTTTCCCTTCCACAGTTGCGGAGCGACTTGCTCATCAGTCGGGTGGCGTGTTCTACCTTCGAATTGAGGACACCGACGCAAAGCGCGAGGTTCAGGGCGCTGCAGAGGGACTTATAAAAACTCTTGCTCGCTACGGTATAGAGTTTGACGAGGGCGCAATACTTGACGAAAACGGAAACATTTCTGACAAGGGCGCATATGGTCCCTACAAGCAGAGTCTCCGTGGAGAGATATATCAGACCTTTGCAAAGCAGCTTATCCGCGAGGGCAAGGCTTACCCTTGCTTTACCACCGAGGAGGAGCTTGACGCACTTGCGGCAGTAAACAAAAAGGAAGAAATAAAGAACACCGACTGGCAGGCACAGGCAGAGCAGAAGCGCGCAGAAATGCTTGCTCGTCGCAACTTTACAATGCAAGAGGTTGAGGAGCATCTGGTACAAGGACATCCCTTTGTTGTAAGAATCCTTGCTGACGGAGATATTGAGAAAAAGCTCAAGTTCACCGACCTTGTAAAAGGAACGATAGAAATTCCCGAAAACGACGAGGACTTCGTTCTTCTCAAGTCCGACGGGATTCCCACCTACCATTTCGCTCACGCAGTTGACGATCACCTTATGGGCACTACACACGTCATTCGCGGTGAGGAATGGCTGCCCAGCCTCCCCAAGCACATTCAGCTTTTCAGATACCTCGGATTTAAGCTTCCCAAATATATGCACATAGCGCAGATAATGAAGCTTGACGAGTTTGGCAACAAGAAAAAGCTCTCCAAACGCGATATGGGCGCGAATATGGACGACTACACCCGTATGGGCTACACTCCCGAGGCAGTTTGCGAGTATATAATGACACTTCTCAACTCCAATTACGAGGAGTGGCATATGCAGAACCCCGACAAGTCCTACAAGGACTTCCCCTTCAACATCAAAAAGATGTCCGTATCGGGATGCTTGTTTGACTTCAACAAGCTCGACGACGTTTCAAAGAATGTCATATCCAGAATGTCCGCCGCAGATATTACCGCAAAGGTGACGGATTGGGCTCTCGAGTTTGACCCCGAATTTGGCGCGGAGCTTGCGAGTGACCGCGAATTTGCAGAAAAGATATTCGCAATCGGACGCGGCGGCAAAAAGCCCCGTAAGGACCTTGCAACTCTTGCAGACGCAAAGCCCTATATGAGCTTCTTCTACGATAAGTTCTTCAACATTCAGGACAACTACCCCGAGAGCTTTGACAAATCCGACATCATAGCAACTTTGGAAAGCTTCAAAGCAGGATATGACTGTGCCGACGATATGAACACTTGGTTTGACAAGGTAAAGGCTATTGCCGACAGTCTTGGCTACGCATCGGATATGAAAGCATACAAGGCAGATCCCACGGCGTTCAAGGGAAGCGTGGCTGATATCAGTATGTTTATCCGCGTGGCTATCACGGGCAAGATGAACGCCCCCGACCTCTACACCGTCATGCAGATACTCGGTCGCGACAAGTCTATTGAGCGACTCGACCAAATGATTGCTTCTCTTAAATAATACTCCGCAAACACACCCGAAAGGATACAAAACAATGGAAGAAATTATAAACGGTAATTTTATTCACGATATAATCGACGAGGACTTGAGAAATAATCCCAATCTCAAGATCCACACACGTTTTCCGCCCGAGCCCAACGGTTATCTTCACATCGGCTCGGTAAAGGCTATATGCGTCAACACCGACGTTGCAAACAAGTATGAGGGACTTTTCAACCTCCGCTATGACGACACCAATCCCGCAAAGGAGTCCGACGAGTTCGTTCGCTCCATTCGCGAGGACCTTGAGTGGCTTGGCGCGACACCCACGGGCGGCGTATTCTACGGCTCGGACTATTTCGGCAAGTGCTACGAGTTCGCAGTTCAGCTTATCAAGCAGGGTGACGCGTACGTTTGCGATCTTTCCAAGGACGACCTTGCAGACTACAAAGGCACTGACCGTTCGGTTGCATCAAAGGAATCTCCCTACCGCAACAGAACAGTTGAAGAAAACCTTGACCTGTTCGAGCGCATGAAGAACGGAGAGTTTGAGGACGGCGCACGTACTTTGCGCGCAAAGATAGACCCCTCCTCCGACAACCCTTATCTCCGCGACCCTGTTATCTACCGTATAAAGCACATTCATCATCACCGTCAAGGAGATGAGTGGTGCGTTTATCCTATGTACGACTTCGCTCATCCCATTCAGGACGCACTTGAGGGTATTACTCACTCACTCTGCTCGAGCGAATTCCGCAACCACCGTCCTCTCTACGACTGGGTTGTAAACAAGATAGGCTTTGAACAGAAGCCTCATCAGTGGGAGTTCGGACGTATGAACATCACCTACACCGTTATGTCCAAGCGTTATCTCCGTCAGCTCGTTGAGGAAGGCCACGTGGACGGCTGGGATGACCCCCGTCTGCCCACACTTTGCGGTCTGCGCCGCCGCGGTTATACCCCCGCCGCCCTGTTCAACTTCGTTCGTGAAGCAGGCGTGACGAATACCGACCACACGGTTGACGTGCGTCAGCTTGAGGCATGTGTGCGTGACGATCTCAACGAAAACTCGCTCCGACGCATAGGTATCGCAAAGCCTATCAAAGTCATAATCGACAACTATCCCGAGGATAAGGAAGAAATGATAACCCTTCCCAATCATCCTCAAAAGCCCGAGCTTGGCATGCGTGACGTTCCTATGACTCGCGAGGTATATATTGACGCAGATGACTTTGCTGAGGTTCCCCCTCCCAAGTTCTTCCGTCTCAAGCCCGACGGCGAGGTTCGTCTTATGGGCGGCTATATAATCAAATACGCAAGCATCGAAAAGAATGATGACGGGTCTATTGCGTGCATCCACGCAACCGCTGACCTTGAAACAGGCAACGGTATGCCCACCGACGGCAGAAAGATCAAGGGTACTATACATTGGCTTTCCGCTAAATACGCAGTCCCCGCGAGCTTTATGCTCTACGACCGTCTTTTCAATATTGAAAACACCGCCGACGTTCCCGAGGGTATGTCCTACCTCGATTTCCTCAACAAAAACTCGCTTGACAAGGTTGAGGGCGCTATGGTCGAGCCTTCCCTCGCAGACGCAAAAGCAGGCGACAAGTTCCAGTTCGTCCGCGTAGGATATTTCTGCAAGGACTGTAAGCACGAGGGCGTCTTTAACCGCGTTGTAGGTCTTAAAGACAGCTTCCCGAAAAAATAATAAGGAGTATTGATATGTTGGATTTTGTTAAGAATAATCTCGTTCTCTCTATCTTGTTGGCGTACATTCTAGTAATGTCAGTTATCTCGATTGTCGTGTGCATCTACGACAAGAAGATATCAAAAAAGAACCGCGTTGAGCTTCGTATTCCGGAGGCAACTCTGCTCGGTCTTTCGGCTCTCGGTGGCTCGGTTGCTATGTTTATCTGTATGCTCCTCACAAGACACAAAACAAAGCATTTCAAGTTTATGGTAGGTATCCCCGTAATAATTCTGCTTCAGGCAGCAGCAATATTTGCGTTGTTCTATTTCGGAATACTCACTATTGTATAATGTGCACAAACCCTCCGCAAAAGCGGAGGGTTTAATTTTGCAATTCCAACACTTGCGAAAATATAAAATTAGTGTTATAATATTATTCGATATATATAAATGCAATGAAAAAGTTAGCTTTACACAGATATGCATCACAGAGAGTCGAGTCTAGCTGAGAGCTCGACATGTATAGTGCAAAGGCATTTCCCTTTTGAGCAGACAAGGTCAAAGAATTTTCAAGTAGCCAAGTCCGTTTAGCCTGCGTTATAAGGCTGCAAAGTGCCGACAATTGTCGGAAGCTGGGTGGTACCACGGAAATTTTCGTCCCAATTCTATGTGAATTGGGCTTTTTTTCGTGAAACCCTTTTGAAAAAGGGTTCCACACCTCCTAAAACTTTCTCGCAAATTTTTATATGGGTAATAGAGTAGTCAAAAAATTTGTATAATAAACGAAAGGATATAAAAAATGAAAGAAACATTGAACAGAATTAAGGCTGAAGCGTTAGCTCTTATAACGTCCTCGGACATTGACGACGCAAGCCTTGAGTCACTTCGCGTAAAATATCTTGGAAAGAAGGGCGAGCTTACCGCCGTTCTTCGCGGAATGGGACAGCTTTCTCCCGAGGAACGCCCTGTTGTTGGACAGATAGCCAACGAGGTCAGAGCTGAAATTGAGACAGCTATTGCCGAGAAAAAGCAGGAGCTTTCGGTAAAAGCGCTCGAAAACAAGCTCGTAGCCGAAAAGCTTGACGTCACAGTTCCCGGAAACGTCAAAAAGGTCGGTCACCGTCATCCCTTAACACTCGTTCAGCGCGACCTTGAGGAAATATTTATGGGTATGGGCTTCTCTATTGCCGAGGGACCCGAGGTTGAATACGACTACTACAATTTCCAGGCGCTCAACATTCCCGAAAATCACCCCGCACGTGACACGCAGGACACCTTCTATATCACTGAAAATATACTTCTCCGTTCCCAGACCTCTCCCGTTCAGGCGAGAACTATGGAGGTGCAGAAGCCCCCGATACGCATAATCTCCCCCGGTCGCGTTTACAGAAGCGACGCTATGGACGCAACTCATAGCCCCCTTTTCCATCAGATGGAAGGACTTGTAGTTGACGAGGGCATCACCATGGGCGACCTCAAGGGTATGCTTGAGACGTTTGCAAAGGCAGAGTTTGGCGAGGACACAAGAATCCGTTTCCGTCCCCACCACTTCCCCTTCACAGAGCCTTCTGCCGAGGTTGACATCTCCTGCTTTGCTTGCGGTGGCAAGGGCTGCCGCCTTTGCAAGGGTGAGGGATGGATCGAAATTCTCGGTGCGGGAATGGTACACCCCAACGTCCTCTCCATGTGCGGAATAGATCCCGAAAAGTATTCGGGCTTCGCGTTCGGTCTCGGCCTTGAGAGAGTGACAATGCTCAAATATCACATTGACGACATCCGTATGTTCTACGAGAATGACGTCAGATTCATAGAACAGTTTTAAGGAAAGGAGATAACGACATGAATCTTTCACTTAATTGGCTTGGCGATTTTACAAACACGGACGGTATCTCCGTAAAAGAATACTGCGACAGAATGACAGACACAGGCTCCAAGGTTGAGGGCTACGAAATTCTTGGCGAGGACATACAGAACGTTGTTGTCGGCAAGGTTCTCGAAATGGAAAGACACCCCGACTCCGATCACCTCTGGATTTGTCAGATAGATATTGGCAGTCAGGTCACACAGATTGTCACGGGTGCTCAGAACGTGCAGGTTGGCGACCTCGTCCCCGCGGCTATTCCCGTGGCAGAGCTTCCCGGCGGCATTAAGATAAAAGCAGGTAAGCTCCGCGGAGTTGAGTCAAACGGTATGCTCTGCTCTATTGCCGAGCTCAACCTCACACTCCACGATATGCCCGAGGCTATTGAGGACGGAATTCTCATTCTCGGCAAGGAATACGAGGACAAGATTGGTATGGACATCAAGGAGGCACTTCTCCTCAACGATACGGTAGTTGAATTTGAGATAACCTCCAACCGCCCCGACTGTCTCTCTGTTATCGGTCTTGCTCGTGAGACGGCTATATCCTTTGATAAACCCCTGAATATCCCCGCACCCACAGTCAAGGACGCATGTGACGGCGACAAGATAGACAACTACCTCTCGGTACAGATAAGCGCTCCCGACCTCTGCTTCAGATATGCGGCAAAGGTTGTAAAGAACGTCAAGATCGCTCCCTCGCCCATCTGGCTCAGAATGCGACTCCGTGCGGCAGGTGTGCGCCCCATAAACAACATTGTTGACATTACGAACTACGTCATGCTGGAATACGGTCAGCCCATGCACGCGTTTGACTATTCCTGCCTTGACGACTCGGCTATAAACGTTCGCCGCGCTCTTGACGGCGAGAACTTCAAGTCGCTTGACGACAAGGACCACACGCTTGACTCGTCTATGCTGGTTATCGCGGACGGCAAAAAGGCTGTCGCTCTCGCGGGCGTTATGGGCGGCGCTAACAGTGAGATCAAGGACGACACGGCAACTGTCGTGTTTGAGTCCGCTTGCTTCTCGGGTCCCAGCGTACGTGTGACCGCAAAGAAGAACGGTATGAGAACCGAGTCCAGCGCGCGCTTTGAAAAGGGTCTTGACGCAAAAAACTGCATGGCAGGACTCCTCCGCGCTTGCGAGCTCGTTCAGATGCTCGGCGCAGGCGACGTAGTTGACGGCATAATCGACGTTTATCCCACAAAGGCAGAGCCCACAGTCCTTCCCCTTGAGGTTGAGAGATACAACAAGTTCCTCGGCGTTGAGCTTACGGAAGAATACGTGACCGACGTTCTTACACGCCTCGAGTGTAAGGTCGAGGACGGCAAGATAACAGTTCCCTCTTTCCGTGCAGACCTTACCTGTATGAACGACATCGCAGAGGAAGTTATCCGTATCTACGGCTACAACAAGATAAAGTCCACCTGCATCAAGGCAGAGACCACACAGGGCGGACGTACCCCCAAGCAGAAGTTTGAGGTGGATACCGAAAATCTCCTTTACGGTCTTGGCTTTGACCAGATACAGACCTTCTCATTCATCAGCCCCAAGTGCTACGACAAGATAAGACTTCCCGAGGACAGCAGTCTCCGCAAGTCTGTTGTTATTACCAATCCTCTTGGCGAGGACACGAGCGTTATGCGTACAACCGCGCTCCCCTCTATGCTTGAGGTGCTTACAAGAAACATCAACTTCTCAAACGAGAACGTAAGTCTGTTTGAGATGGCAAACGTATATCTCCCCAAGGACGAGGAAAATTCACTCCCCGACGAGCCTAAGATGATAGTCCTCGGCTCATACGGTGACACGGATTTCTACACGCTCAAGGGCGTTGTTGAAAACATTGTTGCCTCTGCTCGCATCAAGGGTGCAACGTATAAGGCAGTATCCGACGATCCCTCGTATCACCCCGGACGTTGTGCGGCAGTTTATGCGGCAGACGGCACGTATCTTGGTATATTCGGTCAGGTACACCCCCTGGTTTGCGAGAATTACGGCGTAAACATCCCCGTTTACGCAGGCGTACTCTCCTTTGATAACATCTGGAGCTGCGCTGACCACGTAATCGACTACAAGCCCCTTCCTAAGTTCCCCGCATCCAGCCGTGACTTCTCATTTATTTGTGACGAAGAACTCACCGTTGGCGAGATAGAGGCGGTTATGAGCCGTGCGGCAGGTAAGCTTTGCGAGAGCGTTAAGCTCTTTGACATCTACCGCGGCGAAAAGATTGGCGAGGGCAAGAAGTCTGTATCCTTCCGTGTGACTCTGCGCGCATCTGACAGAACCTTGACCGTTGAAGAAGCAGACAAGGCATCCAAGAAGATACTCAACGACCTCAAGTTCAGACTTGGCATCGGTATCAGAGAATAACGGAGAGATACCATGACACAGGAAAAAATAGATAAAATAAATGAGTACGCGCGACGCGTCAAAGCAGGCGAAACACTTACCGCCGACGAGCTCGCCGAGCGCGACGCTCTCCGCCGTGAGTATATTGAATCCTACGTTGGCGACCTGAGAGCAACTCTCAACAACACCACCGTTCAATATCCCGACGGCACGAAGAAAAAATTGAATAGAGAGTAAGGATTGCGGGGGAGGAAACTTCTTGAAAGAAGTTTCCTCCCCCGCACCCCCTCTTTCAAGAACTTTTCCCGAAAAAGATAAATCAGAATCCGCAAAAATTTAAAGTATAAGCTAAGACGCGAAATGTGAAAATGTTGCTTTAGTGCCCTCTTTCAAGAACTTTCACCAAATTATTGACGGAGACAGAGTTTTGTGGTAAAATATAGTATAGATTAAGACGGAGGTGTTTTTTATGAAAATACTTGTTGTTGTAGATATGCAGAATGATTTTATTGACGGAGCGCTCGGTTCGCCCGAGGCGGTAGCGATTGTGCCCTACGTCAAGAGCGTTATTGAGAGCTTTGACGGCAAAGTGTACTTTACAAGAGATACTCACGCCGAAAACTATATGGATACACAGGAGGGAAAAAACCTCCCCGTGCCGCACTGTATCAAGGGTACGCATGGCTGGCAGATAAGAGCCGAGCTTGACAGTCTTCGCAAAACCGAGGCAATAGACAAGGTGACCTTTGGCTCGTCAGCACTTGTAGATGTTATCGCAAAAGAGAAAGACGTTGAGAGCATAACATTCATTGGTCTTTGCACAGACATCTGTGTTATTTCAAACGTAATGCTGACAAAAGCTTACTTCCCCGAAATTCCTCTCATCGTTGACGCTAAAGCTTGCGCGGGAGTCACACCACAAAGCCACAAAACCGCACTCGACGCTATGAAAATGTGTCAGGTGAAAATAATAAATGAATAACAAAAAATCCGACTCGCACGAGTCGGATTTTTATTATATAAGCTGTTCAAGCTCTGCCATTTTTTCACGCGTTGGCTCGGGGAACTGTCCGAAAGGAAACAGAATTCCCAGTTTGTCATACTTGACCTGACAAATCTTGCGGAACGGCAAAAGCTCTATCTTGTCGATGCAAGCGTGGGCTTGCGCTATTGTTTTAAGCTTGAGAATATTCTCCGCGTTGTCATTCACCGTCAGGATTATGACCTGACGCAGAGTTGTTGGGATATTCTTTTCATTGAGATAGTCAAGAAAACTCATAACGGGAGAAATCCCGCAGCCGACGTTTTCTCTGTAAAGCTCGTCGGTTGTGTATTTTATATCAAGCAAAACTCTGTCCGTGACCTCAAGAAGTGACCGTGTTTTGTCGTTCAGAATACTTCCAGACGTGTCAAGGCAGGTGTTTATTCCCTCTCTGTGACATTTCTCAAATACCTCACGGGCAAATTCCGCTTGGAGCAGCGGCTCGCCGCCTGAGAGCGTTATTCCGCCCTCTCGGCCGAAATACTCACGAAAGCGCACTGCTCTGCTCACTATCTCGTCGGGTGTATATTCTTCGCCAGCCGACATATCCCACGTGTCAGGATTGTGACAGCACCTGCAGCGCAGATTGCATCCCTGCAAAAACACCACAAAGCGAACTCCCGGCCCGTCAAGCGTTCCAAGGCTTTGTATTGAATGTACTCTTCCTATATTACTCATAAGCACTCGTGGAACGTACGGCTGATGACCTCACGCTGATGCTCTCGGGAAAGATTGTGGAAGTTTACGGCATAGCCCGAAACACGAATAGTGAGATTGGGATATGCCTCGGGGTCTTCATACGCCTTCATAAGCGTCTCGCGGTTAAGCACGTTGACGTTGATATGGTGAGCGTGCTTAGAAAAGTATCCGTCAAGAATGGAAACGAGGTTGGAAATTCTGTCCTCGTCTGTTCTTCCGAGCGCCTCGGGAGTTATGGAGAAGGTGTTAGAGATACCGTCTCTGCAATCGTCGTAGCTTATCTTCGCCACTGAGTTGAGTGACGCAAGCGCACCGTTCTCCTCGCGGTTATGCATAGGATTTGCTCCGGGGGCGAACGCCATACCTGCGGCTCTGCCGTCGGGAGTAGCACCAGTGTGCTTGCCGTACATTACGTTTGAGGTGATAGTAAGAACAGAAAGCGTGTGGATTGCGTTTCTGTACGTGGGAGTCTTGCGAAGCTCGCAAATTACCTTGTGAGTTATATCCTTTGCGATAAGGTCAACTCTGTCGTCATCATTTCCGTACTTGGGGAACTCTCCGACTGTTTCAAAGTCAACTATAAATCCATTATTATCTCTTATGGGGCGAACGTTTGCGTGCTTTATTGCGCTGAGCGAGTCTGCAACGACAGAAAGTCCCGCAACACCAAACGCCATGAATCTGTCAACGTAGGTGTCGTGAAGTCCCATCTGGGTCTTTTCATACGCATACTTGTCGTGCATATAGTGAATGACGTTCATTGTATTTACGTACAAGCGAGAGAGCCACTCAATATAAACATTGTATCTCTCCATAACAGTCTCAAAGTCAAGAGAGTCACCGCAAAGCACGGGCATCT
>JAZOUO010000064.1:0-45202 GCA_045658225.1 Eubacteriales bacterium | reverse complement strand
GTAGACTACGAGTTTGATAGGTCGGAGGTGTAAGTGCAGTAATGTATTCAGCTGACCGATACTAATAGACCGAGGGCTTGAACCTCTTTCAAGGATATTTCCTTGAGGGTTCTTAAAGTTTGAGTTTCTTTTTCTCACTCTACTTTACCTATTTTCGATTGGAAGTTAAAAAGCACCGCAAGGTACTTATGCACCTTTAGCTCAGTTGGTAGAGCAACTGACTCTTAATCAGTGGGTCCTGGGTTCGAGTCCCCGAAGGTGCACCAGCGGACAGAGTCCGCGCCCTAACATCGGGTGAAATACGGCATAAGTCGTATGAACGTCCCACGATGGTGAAAACCTCAAAAGGCGAGCACAACCCGATCAGTCAGCGTTTTTACCGCAGAGGGTCCACCTGTTCCCATTCCGAACACAGAAGTTAAGCTCTGTTGAGGCGACAATACTTGCTTGGAGACGAGCCGGGAAGATAGCTCAATGCTGACACACCATTCCTAATTGAAAACAAGTTTTCAATTAGTCATTTAATTTCAAAAAGCAAGCTTTTTGAAATTGACGTATTTTTCTTGCGAAAAATACTCCGCCCAAGAGACGTGAGGTTTTCGTGAAAAATACCAAAGCTTTCCTGAGAGGGAAAGCAAAGTCGGTGATATTACCGCAGAGGGTCCACCTGTTCCCATTCCGAACACAGAAGTTAAGCTCTGCTGAGCCGAAAATACTTGCTTGGAGACGAGCCGGGAAAATAGGTCATTGCCGACACTCATAAACAGCTAAGTCAATTGATTTAGCTGTTTAAATTTATCTCCTTGTGGAGATAATATTCATATTCCAATTTAGCACGACTGGGCTAAGGAGGAATATGAGTAAAACGAATATTCCTCCTTAGCTCAGTCGGTAGAGCACATGACTGTTAATCATGGGGTCGTTGGTTCGAGCCCAACAGGGGGAGCCATATGAATAACACCTCAATTTCGAACTGTTAGTGTTCGGTTTGAGGTGTTTTTCTGTTTCATAAACCCTTATGCCATAAGGCTTTTTGCCACTTTTATACTGAAAATATTTTTATATTTGCGGTTGCTGATTTTTGTCGAATCGGCAGCCGCTTTTAATTTTCCTCCTCCGTTTGAACCACTGATGTACGGTTTGGATTGTAGAAATAATACATTTCCTCATATTTGTCGGGCGTCTGATAGCGGAGCAGGGAATGAGGGCGCTCTGAATTGTAGAAAGCTATATAATTATGTACGCCATTTAAGAACTCTGTTTCTGTTTGATAATTCCGCCTATACAATTCCTCACGCTTCATATTCGCAAAGAAGGATTCGCAGACAGAATTGTCATAAGGTGTGCCTTTTCGTGAAAAAGACTGTTGCACATTCAGTTGCTTCAGATATGTCATAAAGGTACGAGATGTGTAGTTGGCTCCTTGATCGGAATGAAATAAAAGGTTGTCTTGTGGCTGACGTGAATTGTATGCAAGCTTAAATGTGCGCTTGGTTAATTGCGTGCTGTTGCTTAAAGAAACACGATGTGCCACAACTTTCCGAGAATATAGATCCAATATGACACAAATATAGTAGGCTCTGTTATTGTAATGATAATATGTAACATCGCTAACCCAAACCGTGTTCGGATGGTCTACTTTGAATTCTTGCTTTAGAATATTTTCTTTTCTCTCTTGATTCATCAGATATAACGTCTTAGCGCAGTTCCGCATACTGAACATATCGTTTTCGTGCATAATGCTTGCAACAACTCGTTCCGTGATTTTGTACCCTCGGTCTTTCATAATGGCGGCTATTTTTCCGGCACCGTATATCTGCCCGCTTTCGTGATATATTTCTCGAATAATGGGGAGTAGCTCGGCGCGGCGCTTTTGGGTTTCGGTTTGCCCACCTTTGCCGCGAAGTTTTCTGTTGTAGTATGTTGCCTTCGATATTTGCAAAGCTTCACAGAGAAGATTGACCGTATATTCCTCAGATATTTGAGAGTCTATATACATGATCTTTTCGTCAAGCGAAGCTGCTTTGGTAAACGGTGCCTCTTGCAATATTTTAATGAATTTCTCCAAACGCTCGCAACGATGTTGCAGTTCTTTGTGCTTTTTCATATCGACAGGAGCGAACTTTTTGTTTTTCTTGTGTGTCTCAATCCACGTGTAAACGGTGGTTCTTGAAACGTTGAATTTGCTCACGAGATCGCTCACGCTAACTCCAGCTAAATACTGCTCGATTACTTTTTCCTTGGTCTTGTCTGAATACTTTTTGTTCATGATATTTTCCTTTCGCTTTGAAAAAATTGAAAGTATAGTATATCATAAAAAATCAAACACTAAATGAATTTTTATCTTACGACTCCAAAGGAGAGAATAATAATTTTGATGTGTAATTGAATTTACATAATCATATTGAAAAGAATTTCATTCTGTGTTATAATGTTATGTACCAAAAATGTCGGGTATGGCGTGATATAATTAGAAAAACGAAAGATTTAGGAGAATAATTATGACACTCAGAGACAAAGTTACAAATCAGATTTTGAAAAATCATCCCATTTCCGCCGAATTACAAAATCCGAAGTATGCTTTTTATTACAAAGATTATGCTGACAACCTATATTGCACTATGGGGAAGGAAGCTGAACGAGCATATGCACGGGGCAAGGGCGCCGAAACCAAGCCGCAAACCATCACAAGAAATGGAGTGACTTATACTACTCCTGCAAAGATGGCAAGTATCGTTTCTTCCTCCGCAATGACATTCAATCTGCTTGGAAATGATTATATTGATATTCCGAAAGATGGCGTTTTGCCTTATGGGGTATATGACATTGAATATGAAAAACAGATGCATACCATTGCTTGTGGCAATAGCCCCGCGCATTTAGACGCCTTTTTAAGCGATGAGGCTCATAAAACCGCAATTTTTTGTGAAATGAAAACTTTGGAATGGCTTGGTGAGCCGTCAAGCATATCTCGCACGTATTTTACGGATAAATATTGCTTTAAGGCCGATGAAACTGCGGTAAACTTCCCCAAGGATGCTTTTGAATTTTTCGTCAGATGGGCGAAGGTTATAGAACAAGAAGCTTTTAAGCGCTACGATGCCTGGCAGATGTTTAAACATCTTCTTGCCATTTACAATTATACCTCATTCCTTACAAAGGATTCGGTTAACGAGTTTGACTGTAATCGTTCTATGGCGGGAAAGTACAATAATATCATCTTAGCAAACGTTGTCAATGAATTTCCGGCAGAGCTTATTGAGGATGAGAAAACACGAGTTGAGTATGAAAAGGCATTGAATGAAGAACGCATCGAAGCGCAGATTTTCCGTGATACGATGAAGCATTGTGAGATCCCGTGGGTATTTGATAATAATTGTAACGCAGGTATTCGAATCGAATACATATCCGCGAAGGATTTTGCAAACTCACTTGATATGAGCGATGATAAAAGAGAATATTTGAAGCGATACTACTCATAAAGGAGCAAAAGAATGGAAAGCTTTGAACCTAAGAAATTAGCACTGATCAGAATATGGCAGATCTTGCACCAATACAGCGACTATGACCATCCGCTTACACAGGATGATATTGCTGCGCATCTTGAAAATAATTACGGTATTGTCATTGAACGTAAGGCTATAGGCCGCAACATCTCACTTTTGAAGGAAGCGGGTGTCGACATTGAATCACGTAGAGCCGGTACATACATCGAAACCCGAGATTTTGAGGATTCAGAGCTTAAGCTTTTGATAGATGGTGTGTTGCAGAGCAAACATATCACAGCGCACCACTCTGCCGACTTGATCGAAAAGCTCTCAAAGCTTTCCAACAAGTATTTCCGTTCGCATATCAAAAACGTCTATTCTGTTAATGATTGGAGTAAGACCGAAAACCAATCGGTGTTCTACAATATTGAGGTCATTGACAGTGCGATTGAAGAAGGTAAACAGATTCAATTTGATTATAACAAATATGATATTGAAGGTAACTTACAAAGATCTTCATTTCAACGTGTTAGTCCTTATCAGCTTATTCTGCATAATCAAAAATATTATTTGATGGGATATAGCGATTATTGGGGCAATATGGTGTTCCACAGGCTTGACAGAATCACCAATATGCGGATTTACGACAAGCTGGCAACACCGCTGAACACGGTTGCTGGATACGAAAACGGCATTAATTTTAAGCAGATAGCAACCACGATGCCATATATGTATACCGATAAGCCTGAACGGATTGAATTTATTGCAGACGAATATATTATCGACCATATATACGATTGGTTTGGCAAGGATATCAGTATCTCTAAAATAACAGATCAAGAAGGAACAATAAAAGTATCTCTCGTTGCAAGCCCCAACGCTATGGAGCATTGGGCGATGCAATATTTGAACTACGTTGAGGTTACGGCGCCGCAGCATTTGAGAGAGCGGATTCGTGAATCGTTGAATAACGGAATTGGAAAGTATAATTGATATAAATTAAAACTTTTTGTGAAAGCTTCGTTTTGGAGTTGATTTTTAGGAAGCCAAATCGTATATAGATTTATTACAGTAAAAGGAGAATGATTATGTTTATAAGAAAAATCGATAATCTAAGTGACTTGAAAGCACGAATAGAGCAAGATAGTTTTTTGAAAACAGTAAATTGCGAGCTTATACAAGAAGGCAAGGCGTTTTTTGCTTTTAGAAATAATAATGCCACGATTTATTACAAAGGGCGTCGCTTGTGTAATATGCTTCTAAAAGCAACAGATGGCAGCAATACATTGCCCAATTACTCTCCCACCATATTTAACAATTTTTTGCCGGTGTTGCGCTCCGCTACATTGAGAAAATCAAAGAAAAAGCCTTATTATGAAGCACAATATATTAGAGCCACTAATAACACTTGTGATTTTACTGCAACGCTTCCGGAGATTCTTGATAATTTGGAAAAAGAGGAAGCCCCTGAATCTTTGAGTGTATCGCCTTTTTATAGATTTTCACCTATGGTGAATAGCAACAATAGTAATGTGGTTTTATTGGATATTGAAGCTGAATTCGCTGGACGAAATATTGATACGAATAAGATCGAAGCAAACAGAATAGATGTTGTTCTATATAATAAAAAAACAAAAAAACTTATCTTTGTAGAGGTTAAGCGAATTTCGGATGCACGGCTATACCCTCAAAACGCTCAAGAAGCAGAAATAATGGAACAGATGAGAAGTTATAGAACGATACTTACAGATCAAGCCGTCCATATCAAAAAGCAGTATAATAAAGTTATTCAATATTACAACGAGATTGCAAACAGTAAAATCGAAGAAATGGAGGAGACGTCGGATGAAGTACCTTTGCTTGGTTTGCTGATTGTAGGTTGTAACGACTTTGAAAGTAGATATAGAGACAAGGCTTCTCCGGAATTTCAAGAGCTTTGTAATAATCTTTGCAAAGAAGGATTTAAGTTGCACACTCATGGGAACACATCAAACATTAGTGCCGGAACAATGGATAAAAAAATTTATAAATCATTTGAATAAAATATATGAAAAGGAACCGTTTCGGCGGTTCCTTTTCTTTTTGCAAAGTCGCGTACCATTTTAAGGACATAACTTCTGGTATAATGATTACAATAAAGAAGATCGGGAGGACGTCTAAATGTTATTTTACAAGATTCAAGGCATTTTGATTGTGGGGGAGAGCAAGGACGAGCATAAGGAAACTCGAGAAATCGCTCGGGATATTTGTATCAAAAGCGAGAACTTTAATTTGCAGAATGACAAGAATTCTTATTATTTTGTTGTAGATTCATCAGATTCGGTAGTAAATGTCGGACTGATTACAGATAGTGCTAAAAAGCTTTTGACTGACCTTTCAAAATTTTTGCGCTTTGTAGGCCTTCCTCTTAGAGATGTCACCACCACAGAAATAACATTCAACACACTCAAGTCGCTTTTGAGGACCTCCTATCGATCAGACTATATTGACGACGATGATGCGGTACTTGAAAAATTCAACCTTGACAAGATAGACGGTCGGCATAGCATTGAGTTTGGAGAGAACATTGTTGATAACTGCAAAAAAGACGAGTTAATAGTCACAGCCGAAAAGCATCTTATGAATGACACACTGATTCCTGAACTTGAACGCATCTATGCGGGAAAAGCACAAATGAAAGTAAGCGGACATCCGGTGCATTATATGGTAGAGACCGACGACCGTGATACGAGGCGAGAAGTGTACAAGACGGTACTTGATGCCTTGTATGCCAACGGGCGTATTGAAAGCAAACGCTATACCTTTTTGGATATCAGACCCGGAGAAAGCTTTTCGCTTATGTCATATGATGCGCTATATAAGACCTGTGCAGGTGGTGCTGTCGTGGTAAGATATGTGGTGGATGAGAATTTTGGCAGCGAAGATGTTGTGTCTGAGGAAGTTGAAATGATTGCAACACTGTGCGAGGCAGCAAAGAAATATCGTAACGAAGTTCTTACTATATTCTGTCTCCCAAGAGAGTGCACCAAAGCAAAAATTCATTTCTTTGAAAATCTCGGAACGATTTCACTTGTGGAATTGAAAGAAGATTTAGTTCAGAGTGATCGGGCTATGGAATACCTTAAGATGTTAGCCAAAAAGAAACATATCCGTGCCGACAAAAAGCTTTTTGTAAGACTTGAACCAGACAAGATGTATCTTGCCACTGAATTGAAAGGTTTATTTGAAGAGTGGTATAATAACAAACTTAAATCTTCGGTGTATCCACAGTATAAAGAAATCTCAGCCGTTGAATGTGAAGTTGTCAAGGCAAAGCCCAAGGGTTCTGCTTACGACGAGCTTAACGAAATGATTGGTTTGGATGAAGCTAAGAGTGTTATCAAGAAAGCTTTGAATTATTATAAAATGCAAAAGATATATCAAACGAGAGGGTTCAAGGAGGATCACCCCGCGATGCATATGATCTTTACAGGTAATCCCGGTACGGCAAAGACAACGGTAGCAAGATTGTTTGCGCGTATCATGCGCGAGAACGGTCTGCTTTCCAAAGGGCATCTTGTTGAGGTCGGACGCGGCGATCTTGTTGGTAAGTATGTAGGCTGGACAGCTCCAACGGTTCAAGCGAAATTTAAAGCGGCAAAGGGCGGCGTTTTGTTTATAGACGAGGCCTATTCGCTTGTAGATGACCGCGATGGCTCATATGGGGACGAGGCAATCAACACTATCGTTCAAGAAATGGAAAATCACCGCGAAGATGTCGTTGTGATATTTGCGGGATATCCCGACAAGATGGAAGGCTTTTTACAAAAGAATCCCGGATTTCGCTCCCGAATCGCATTTCACGTGCCGTTTTCAGATTATAGTACCACAGAACTTTGTGAAATTGCTCAGCACATTGGGCGCGCTAAGGGTATGCGTATCGACGATGGTGCGATAGATAAATTGAAAATCTTATTTGATACTGCAAGATTGCAAGGGGATTTCGGCAATGGTCGTTATGTTCGTAATGTATTTGAGCAAGCCAAAATGAATCAAGCGTCTCGCCTTATGGAATTTGATCTTGATACCATTAGTGATAGAGAGATTTCGACTATTATAGCTGACGATATTGTTATATCATCAGCGAATAAAATGAAGGAACCAAGAAAAATTGGCTTTTGCTAAAGGTTCGAAATTGTTGTGGGGAGCCAGAACAAGCCCGAGGCAATCGCCTCGGGCTTTGTTTTTGGCTCCCCCTCTTGTGCTCATCACCAACACCCCATCACAAAGCGAAGCTTTGTAAAAGGTCGTTGGTTCGACTAACAAACAACGGCAATCACTTTTGTACCTCTCTGCCGGACTCGAACACCAGAGACCCATAACCAAGGGCTTGCCCTCGGTGAAATGTTGCTGGTTCAATTAACTTGACACCGTATAGCGTGTGTGATATAATAAATCAAAGAAAGGCGGTGAGAATATGGGCTATATGCCGGGTCTTGGAAGAGCAATGTCTGATTATTTAGAAGCATCTGTTGCAAGCGAAGAGTTTGATCTTCCAAAAGGTGAATTTATCGCAAAAATGGGTAAGGCCTATAAAATAGCGTTATCCATAACTTCATTTGTCAGCTTGGCCGTCGGAATACCGAACACATTTATTTGGCACGAAGATGTAGGAATTATATTTTTGGTAATTGGTATAGCAGCATTGCTCGTTTTGCCATCAATACTTTCATATCGTTGCGTTGTGAATAAGACTGTTCTGATAGAAGAATATTTTATTCTTTTTATAAAAAGGAAAAAAGAAATTTTATGGAGTGACGTCAAATATAGAAAAATCAGGATTGGTAAGAATAATTCTATAAAACTTTACGATGAGAATAAGAAACTGTTAATTTCGTTTGACAATGCAATCGTGGGATTTAATAGAATTATAAAAATTGCGAAACGTTGTTCAATCAAAGAATATAACAAAAAATAAAGAGTTGTGTCATTTTGACTTTTAAATACACAAAAGCCCGAGGCAATCGCCTCGGGCTTTTGTTGTGTCTCCCCCCGCCGTGCTCATCATTGACAGCCTGATGCGTTTGTGATATAATTATTTTCGGGAAGGCGGTATACTATGAAGGAAAAAACTTTATTAGCAGACGAATATTTATTTGAGCATTTTTATCAAACCTGCAATGTGGAAAGTAAGAAGAATATTAACTGCTCGGGAGTTAATATTTGTGACGATTATTCTTGGTTTGACGTCATTTTAGATGGAGAGAAAACTTGTCGAGAATGCGAATTTCGTACTGAAAGACAAGGTTTTTACTATGGAAAAAATCAGTTCAGTGTAAATTTTGAAAATCAAGAATTTGTTACTTTACGTAAGGTAAGGACACAAGAGGAATTTGAAGAAGTGTGCAAAAGAATAGCTCCCTACGTAAAGGGAATTGTGATTTGCGGCGCGGTTTTGGATGCTTCACCGTTAGAACGATTTACAGATCTTGAATTCGTTGTTTTTGAAGGTCAACGAATGGCACAGTTTTGGGATATGTCCAAAAACCCAAATTTGAGAATGCTTACCGTTTGGATGAATAAAAAATTGAAGTCTCTATCCGGCTTGGAAACTGCCACAAATTTAGAATGTTTGCAATTCTATACATCTGTTTCAGATACGGCTGTTCATAAGATAGCATCCCTTACACCGATTTCAACCCTTAGAAATCTAAAAGAAGTCGTTATTTCTGCTACCGAGCCCGTTGACCATAATATTGATTATTTGATTAATTTACCAAGTCTTGAATATCTGTGGATTTCGCCTAACCTTTTTCCAACAGAAAGTTATGCGAAATTTGAGGCGAAAAAGTTCAAGTTATCCGATGAATATGGTATATACTGTGAGGATTCTGAAGATATTTTCCCCTATGGCAAAGGAAAGCGCGTAATGCATACTGCGGAGCAGAAGGAACGGTATTTGAACTCCTATAACGAGCTGTTGAAAAAATATAAAGAGGAGTCATTTTGACTTTTAAATACACAAAAGCCCAAGGCAATCGCCTTGGGCTTTTGTTGTGCTTCCCTGCCAGACTCTCACACCAACGACATCTATATAACTTTCACCGCAAGTTATGTGCGGTCGCATGGTTCGAGCATTGCGACGGATTGACATATAATATATTTTGTGATATAATAAATCCAAGAAAGGCGGTGGATTTATGGAAAAATTCAAAATTGTCCACTATCAGAAGTCCGGTTCGATGTGGTTTACCAATGGTGGCAAGTTTATCATTACCGAAAATGAATATATAGTAAAGTATCTTTTTCAAACGGTAGCAAGATTTGAAATTGACAAAACTATAGCTTCTCGCATCTCTACTATCCTCCCATTTAGCAAAGGAATACGTTTAACTGACGGTGTTAAAGAAATAGAGATGTGTTTTTTTAACAAAACCGCAGAAAAATTAAACAAAATTTTCAATATTTAGCGTAAAATTCAGAGGTTGTCATTTTGACCTCTAAATTCAAAAAGAATGGGTACGCACTATGCGTACCCATTCTTTTTGCTTTCCCCTCTTGTGCTCTAAACCAACACCCCGACTTGATTTTTTCTTATAAATATGCTATAATATACCAAACGCGCCCTATTTTAATGAAAAGGACTACGATTATGAAAATTGTAAAACGCTTATTGGCTTTTTCTCTTGTCATGATAATGCTCATGTCGTCGCTTTGTGTTATGACAAGCGCACAGACAACCGACAATGACGAGATAACCATTCTCTTTACGCACGACCTGCACTCGCATCTGCTCCCCTCGGCTGACGAGGACGGAGAAGGCGAGTTTGGCGGTTATGCGCGCCTTATGACGTTGATCAAGCAGCAGAAGGCTATTGATCCCGACGCTATTCTTGTTGACGGCGGAGATTTTTCAATGGGATCTTTGTTCCAGACCGCGTTTGCCACGTCGGCAATCGAGTTGCGAATGATGGGTGCTATGGGTTATGATGCAACCACCTTTGGCAATCACGAGTACGACTATCTGCAGGACGGTCTAAAGTCCATGCTTAACGTGGCAGCCGACTGCGGAGACCCCGTGCCGCCGATTTTGTGCGCTAACTATTGGCCGCCCGAAAAGGGTCATGATGGATATGACGCTACAATGTGGGACGCGCTGAACAACTACGGTGTCAAGGATTACAAAATTCTTGAACGAGGCGGAGTTTACTACGTCATATTTGGCATTTTCGGCATTGACTCGGACGATTGCGCGCCCAATTCGGGTATGATTCTTGAAGATCCGATCGAGATAGCGCAGGAAACTGTGGATATAGCTGTCAAGGACTGTAAGGACACGTACGGAGTAGATCCCGTAGTTATCTGTCTTTCCCACAGCGGCACAGAGGACGGCAAGGGCGAGGACTACGAGCTTGCAAAAGCGGTTGACGGCATTGACGTTATTGTTTCGGGACACACTCACACCACCCTTAACGAACCCATTGTCGTTAACAACACGATAATCGCGTCGGCAGGCGAATACGGTCGCTATCTTGGCGTTATAAAGCTGACAAAAGAGGGAACTCTTAAGAGCTACGAGCTTATTCCCGTGGACGAGACGGTGGCAGAGGATCCTGCTATCGCCGCTATGGTAGAGGGCTATAAGACGTCCGTAGAGCAGGATTATCTCTCCAAATACGGACTTGGCTTTGATCAGGTGCTTGTGCACAACACATACAAGTTTGATACCGTGGACGAGGTTTACGCAACTCAGCACGAGTCCACGCTTGGCAATCTGTTCTCTGATGCCTACAAGGCTGCCGTGGAGAAAGTCACGGGCAAGCAGGTTGACGTGGCGTTGACTGCGTCGGGTGTTATCCGCGCAAGTATGCCTGTTGGAAATATTACGGTTTCCGACGTGTTTAACGCCGCATCTCTTGGTGTGGGCACGGAGGGAGAGCTTATCGCAATCTACATTACGGGTAAGGATCTGAAGAGTGCCATTGAGCTTGACGCGTCGGTTCAGCCCCTTATGAGCTCTGCGCAGCTTTTTATGTCGGGAGTGGAATATTCATTCAATAAAAATCGAATGATTTTCAACAAGGTTGACTACGCAATGCTACAGAATGACGACGGAACGCTCTGCGAGATTGAGGACGACAAGCTCTACTACGTCGTAGCGGGAATGTATATGGGACAAATGCTTGGATCTGTCGAGGAGACGTCTATGGGAATTTTGAAGATCACTCCCCGTGACGCAGACGGCAATCCTATTGAGACGAGTGACCTTGTCAATTACGTGGTCAAGGACGAGAACGGCAATCCCCTCAAGGAGTGGTACGCTATTGCGGACTACCTCGACAATATGGGCGGGGAAATGGATGCTAAATACGCTGAGCCCGACGGACGCAAGGTTGTGTATTCCAGTTTGAACCCCGTAGATCTTCTTCGCAACGCAAACATATTCACGTATCTCGTGATTGCGGTGGCATTGATACTGATCTCCGTGATCGTATTGATTGTCTGGCTTATTGTGAGACGCGTCAGAAGAAAAAAGAAGGTACAGACCACTTAATATACTAAACAGCAGGTAGGCGTTTGCCTACCTGCTTTCTATCATCGGAAGCTTATTGTGTGATATCCTTTTAGTTGAGCCCACAATAAAAATGCGTTATTGATTTTTGCTATTTTGTGCTATATAATTAGATTGTAAGGACGTCCAATATTAGTTTTAGGAGAAGGGTATGGAAATAAACAATAAAATCAAGCAGTTAAGAAACAAGTCGGGGCTGACACAAGAGCAGCTTGCCGCAAGGCTTGGAGTAAGCGCGCAGTCGGTGTCCAAATGGGAAAACTCGGTTGCGATGCCCGACATCACGCTTCTTCCTCTCATCGCGGAGGTGTTTGGCGTTAGCATTGATGAGCTTTTCGACTTGACGGTCGAGCAGAAGCTCCGCAGAATTGAAAATCGCCTTGATGTCGAGGAGGAGTTTGCTTCTGACACGTTTAAGGAATACGAGAACTTTTTGAAGGGTCAGCTCACAGATAATAAGGAGAAGCCCCGTGTTATAAGTTTGCTCGCGAATTTGTACCATCACCGTATGGAGTCTGACGCGCGTAGAGTAAGCAAATACGCACGAGAGGCGATTATGTCAGCACCCGAGAAAAAGGACTGTCAATGGCTTTTACAGATGGCAGAGGGACATTCTACGTGGGATTGGAACGTGGCAAATCATTCGTCGGCAATAGATTTTTATAAGGAAGTAATTGTAGATGACAGTGGCTCGCCAAAAACGCCAATGCCGTATTATTACGTTATTGATAATCTGCTTGCAGACCACAGAACAAAAGAGGCGCAGGAGTACTTGAATATGTTCGCCACCCTCCCCGCACACAGACCCGAGATGGTTTGGGTATATCGGGCGCATATTGCCTTGGCGGAATATGACGTAGAAAAGGCGGATGCCATTATTGAGGACGCATTGAAGGAGTTCTCGTGTGAGGGTATTATTCTTTTTGAGGCGGCTCAGTATTACGCGCGAAAGTGTGAGTATGAAAAAGCGATACATCTTTATGAGCTTTCGTGGGAAAAGGATGAAAAGCCGAGATTTACCGATGCCTTGCAGGGAATATCCATGATATATGAGATACTTGGGGAGTATGACAAGGCAGTCGCCACGCAGGACAGACTGCTTGACTGCTTGA
Source organism: Eubacteriales bacterium (assembly GCA_045658225.1). Classification (GTDB taxonomy): domain Bacteria; phylum Bacillota; class Clostridia; order Oscillospirales; family CAG-272; genus SVTX01. The sequence goes on along the minus strand of JAZOUO010000064.1, from coordinate 32,051 downwards.
AAAACGAGTGGGGTTATTCGGGAGACGACAAAGCCGTGCTTGAGGCCGAGAGGGAAAAGACACGTATGCAGAAAAAGGCACTAAAATAACATTCAAGCCCCAAGGTTTGCCTTGGGGCTTTATGCTACTCCTCCCAATACTTACAGCTTGAAAACCCTTATGACATATGGTATAATGTAATAGATGACGTCATTATTTTACGAGGAGGTATTTGTAGATTTGAAGAAAAGATTATTAGTGTTTATAGTTAGTATAATTACGGTTTTTATGCTCTTTTGCGTGAGTGTGTCGGCATCGGGCGCGACCCATACGGTAGTAAAGGGTGACACCTTGTGGAAGATAGCGGTTAAATATGAGGTAGGACTCAGCGAGATAAAAAGCGCAAATCCCCAATTTACAAACCCCGACCTTATATATCCCGGCCAGACAGTTTATATACCGCTGACGGACTCGTCGGTGTTGAATTTTGAGCGCGAGGTAGTAAGGCTTGTTAACGTTGAGCGTACCAAGGCGGGACTTAAAGAGCTTACTTACGATTGGGAGCTCAGTCGAGTTGCGCGCATAAAGTCGCAGGATATGAAGGACAACAAGTATTTTTCCCACAATAGCCCCACGTACGGCTCGCCGTTTGATATGATGAAGAGCTTTGGTATTAGATACAGAAGCGCGGGAGAAAACATAGCAAAAGGTCAGGCTACTCCGCAGGCGGTTGTAAACGCGTGGATGAATTCCTCGGGGCATAGAGCGAATATTCTTAATTCGTCATTTACGCACATCGGAGTGGGATACGTAGCTAGCGGTAAATACTGGACGCAAATGTTTATAGGTAAATAAATAATTTTTTAAAAGAGTCGCTTCGGCGGCTCTTTTATAATAGATAAGTGTTTTGGCAGAGGTTATTTTAGGTCAATCTATTGACTATTTCGTCATTATATGATACAATATTGATTAGTATGAGTAAGTATGCCCTCATGACAGGAAGATAATAAAAACATTATAAATTCAGGAGTTATAACTAAAATGACAAAAGATAAATGCGTCATAGAGGACATGCAATCCTCCAAACAGCAGGAATTAGTATCTATAATAATGCCAAATTATAATGGAAGCAAGTATTTACGAGAGACTATTGATAGCGTTCTGGCGCAGACCTATACGAATTGGGAGCTTCTTTTCGTGGACGATTGCTCCACGGATGACTCGCTTGATATAATCCGTTCATACGGCGACCAAAGAATTAAAATATTGCAGAATGAGCAAAATAGCGGCGCGGCGGTCAGCAGAAATAGAGCTATAGAAGCGGCAAACGGAAGATGGATCGCCTTTTTAGACAGTGACGATCTGTGGCACAGTGAAAAGCTTTCACGTCATCTTGAATTTATGACTGATAAGGATAGCAAATTTTCATTTACACACTATTATGTTGTAGATGAAAACGGCAGGCAAACAGCACAGTTCTGTCCCAAACTTGATAAATATGACTATAACACAATTTTAAAGCACTGTTATATCGGATGTTCTACCGTAATATATGATAAAGAAGCTCTTGGGGCTGTATTTATGCCTGAGGATGCAATAAAGCGTGAGGATTTTGCGTGTTGGTTGCGTATATTGCGGACTGGAGTATGTGCAGATTGTTTGGAAGAGTCTTTAACGTCATATAAAATACACGGAAATTCGGTTTCGTCCAATAAGCTTAAAATGGTTAAATACCAATGGAATGTATATAGAAACGTAGAGAAATTATCCGTTATTAAAAGCGCGTATTACATGATCCACTGGGCAATAAAAGGAGTGTTTAAATACAGATGAAAATAGATATATTGTTGGCAACAATGTTTTTTGAAAATGAGGAAGCGGGATTTCTCGACGATATGAATATTCAAACGGACATTATTGTTGGAAACCAGTGTGATATTACAAAGGATGAAAGCTACACTCATAAGGGACATAATGTGACGATATTGTCAAGGAATGAGCGAGGTGTTGGAAAAAACAGAAATCTTGCATTGTTTCACTCCCAAGCAGACGTGATTTTGTTTGCTGATAACGATATACGTTATTATGATGGATATAGCGAAAAAATAGAGAAATGTTATAGGGATCATCCGGATGCAGACATTATTGTTTTTAATTTCAGAAAAAAGTGTGACGATGGATGCATGCGCAATACAAATACCAAGAATAAAAAGGCAGGTCTTAGAGATATAACTAGATTCGGCGCTCCCACAATCACTGCCAAAAGAGAGTCGCTTTTGAAAAATCGTATTTGTTTTTCGCTTTTGTTTGGCGGCGGAGCCAAATATAGCTGCGGAGAGGACTCGCTCTTTTTAATGGATTGTTATAACAAAGGATTAAACATTTATTTGTGTAGCGAAACTCTTGGAGAAAACATTCAAAGAACGTCCACGTGGTTTAATGGTATAAACGAAAAATTTATTTTTGATAAAGGCGTGCTTTTTGGAGCCATGTGCCCCAAAACATATAGATTTGTAATATGCTTCCACGCATTTAAACATAAAAAGCGTTATTTTGAATATGGTTCTGTCGGTGAAGTAATCAAGCTTATGCTCAAGGGCGCGAAGGAGTATGTAGATCGTAGAATATAAGTATCCGAGAAGGATTCATAATGTTATATCTTACATTAACCCACATGCAGTAAGGTATAGTTGAAAATAAAGGCGCTTGCGTCTTGTGATATTATAGTCATAGTGGGAATGAAATTCAGTTTACAGTAAAGGTGTTGTAATGCAAACGTATATCATATACATCGCCGTGATTTTATTCTCGGTGGCATTGGCGAACATTGCCGATAAAAAAGACAAAAAAATATATATAATGTTTGCCGCGCTGATACTGTCGCTCGTGGCGGGACTGAGAGGGGGTTCTGTTGGCATTGATACGCCGGCATATACGAGATATTTTGGTCTTATTGCAGAAGGCAAGCTTAATCTCGTATATGGACTTGAGGACTCTTTCGTAGCTATCTGCGGTGCGCTGCTGAAGATTTGGAACAGCCCCAACTTTCTGTTTATGCTGTTTGCGTGTATTACAAATTTCCTTATTTTAAGAAGGCTTTGGGATTTCCGCAAGCATATCTCTCTTGGTTGGGCGGTTGCGGTATATTGCGGAATGTTCTACTTTATGACGTTTAATATTATGCGTCAATTTGTAGCGGCGGCAATAGTATTCTACGCGACAAAATACATTGCTCAAAAAAAATATTTCAAGTATGTGCTCGGTGTGCTTATAGGATTTTTGTTCCACAAGAGCGCAATACTCGGTATTATCTTTTTGGCGTGTGAGGTGTTTGCGTGGAGGTATTTGACCAAAAAGCAAAAGAGATTCTTGCTTTGTGCGGCAATGCTTGTTCCTGTCGTTGCTGTGATTTTTGTAAGCATTTTTATGGGCAAATATATAGCATATTTTCAAAACATACAGTTTAATTTTGGAATTATGCTTCCCTTGAAGCTTATGTTTTTTATTCTTGTGTTGCTTATAGGGGGACTTAATGAGTCCGTCAATGGAATTGACCAATACGGCGTGTCATCAAAATATACCCTGACAACGGTTAAAATATATTATATAATCGGACTTGTTATGACGGCGTTCGGATATGTATTCCCGTTTGTAGATCGAGTAGGTATATACTTTTATATCTTTGAGGCGGTATTTATGGGAATGGTTGCCAAGCTCGCCAAAAATCAGGCTATACTGAAGGCGGGGCTTATATTGATATATGGATATGTACTGATAACCTCCATATTCGGCAATGCTCAGGGCCAGGCAAATTATTTGTTTATGTGGCAGTGATAATTGCAAAATAAGAACTGTGATGCTAAAAAGGAGAAAAGGTTATGTTGTTTTCAATTGTTGTTCCTGTATATAATGTTCGGAAATATATTCATAGATGCGTTGACAGCTTGCTTGCACAAACGTACAGCGATATTGAAATTATATTGGTGGACGACGGAGGAAGCGACGAGTGTCCCAAAATATGCGATGAATATGCATCAAAGGAACAAAATGTTAAGGTCATTCACAAGCCAAACGGAGGTCTTTCTGATGCGAGAAATGCAGGGTTGGCGGCTGCATCGGGAGACTACGTAATATTCGTTGACTCGGACGATTTCGTTGACACTGATATGTGTGAGAAATTTGCCGCGATTACTACAAAGGGTTATGACATTCTTGTAGGTGACGCGGTGGTAGAGGGCGGACCTTGCCCATTGGATCATATTGCTGCCGATACGGAATGTGTGTATACAGGTCATGAATACCTGAAGGCTGCGCATAAAGCGGGCAGAGCGCCTATGGCAGCGTGGCTTAACGTATACAGACGGAGTTTTTTACTGGAAAATGAGCTTGAGTTCAAATACGGAATACTGCACGAGGATGAGCAATTTACTCCAAGAGCATTTTTGAAGGCTTCATCCGTAGTGGTCACAGGTATTTGCTTTTATCACTATATTATACGCGAAGGCTCTATAACGACAAAAAAGGATAAGAGGAAGAACGCAACTGATCTATATGCTACATGCTGTGAGCTTGAGTCTATATATCAAAACATAGAGGATGTTGAGCTTAAAGAGATGCTTTTGAATTCGCTTTCTTCAAAGTATCTCAGTTTGTTTCAGCAGGGAAGGCTTTACAGATACGGTCGCGAATATTTGCACAAGGATTTTATAAAAAGAAACGCAAGATTGCCTAAAAACAAGAGAAAAGCTTTTTTGTACGGCATTTCACCGCGATTGTATTATTTAATAAATAAGCTTACAAAAATGTTAAGAGGCTAATAGTTTAGAATATGACAGAAATAAAGGTTTCAATAGTGTGTGCTGTGTATAATCACGGCGAATATATACGTAGCTGCCTTGAGGGCTTCGTTTCGCAAAAAACGGATTTTGCTTACGAGGTGTTGATACATGACGATGCGTCTACAGATGGTTCTGCGCAGATAATCCGTGAGTTCGAGGAAAAATATCCGAATATTGTAAAGCCTATATATCAAACAGAAAATCAGTATTCCAAGGGAGTTCCCATAAGTCTTAAATATCAGTTTCCAAGAGTAAATGGCAAATACGTTGCTTTTTGCGAGGGAGACGATTATTGGATAGATGAGCAAAAGCTGCAAAAGCAGGTGGATTACATGGAAGCTCATCCTGATTGTACGTTTTGCTTTACAAACGGATATATAAAGGATCTGGCAGATGACGGCAAAATGAGAGATTTTGTTCCGTATAACGATGACGATGCTAAGACCTATACAGATGAGAGCCGCGTGTACACTCTTAACGATATGCACGAGATGACGTTTGTTCCTACGGCATCATATCTCCTGCCTACCGAGATACTTCACAGAATACTTCCATGGCTCCAGGAAAAATGCCCTACGGGAGATCTGCGCTGGAGGCTTTACGCCACGGCGTGTGGATATTCCTACTATTTTAAGGATAAGACTTGCGTATATCGTCAGAATGTTCCCGGTTCAGCAATGACTCGTTGGAAAAAGTATACCAAGCGTCAGATGTATGTACACAACCAAAGAATAGTGAATATGATTTTGAAGCTCAACGAGCTGTTCGACGGAAAATACGAGGCTGCGGTAGAGAAAATATCTTATCGCTATATACGCGGGTTGCTTTTTTCAGCAAGCTCATTTAAGGTTTTTAAAGATGACAGAAATAAACGCGTTTATAAATCCCTCGCTTTTTCACAAAAAGTGAAGTGCGTGGTAAAAATATTAACGCCTGAGTTTGCATTGAAATTGATAAGAAAAGTGAAAAAAGAGGTTCATTAAATTGTCAAAGAGCATATCTAAAGGGTTGTTTTGGAAGCTTGGCGAGCGCTTCGGCGTATCGGGAGCACAGTTTATATTACAAATAATACTTGCAAGACTGCTTGCTCCCGAGCATTATGGAGCGTTGTCAATCATGATAATATTTACGACTCTTGCAAACGTATTCATACAAAACGGCTTTAATACGGCGCTTATACAAAACAAGGACGTAAAGGAAGAGGATTATTCCTCGGTGCTTTGGGTATCTCTTGGAGTTGCGGGCGTGCTTTACACCGCGATTTTCTTTGCGTCGCCGCTTATAGCAAAATTTTATGAGATGCCAGAGATAATCGTTCCGCTTAGAGTTCTGGCGATAATGCTTTTCCCGGGCGCGCTCAATTCCGTTCAGCTTGCAAAGATCAGCAGGGAAATGGACTTCCGAAAGGTGTTTTACAGCAATGTGGGCGCAGTTCTTGTTTCAGGTGTTGCCGGAATAGTAATAGCTGTTCTTGGCGGCGGTCTTTGGGCGCTTGTCGCGCAGAGCCTGATAAATGTTTTTGTTGCGTGCATAGTTATGAAGTTCACGGTGAAACTTAAGATACGCTTTTGGTGTGATCTAAGACGTGTAGGCATGCTTTTTAGATTTGGATGGAAGTTGCTCGTATCATCTCTTATGGATACTCTTTATCAGGATCTGAGAAGCCTTGTTATAGGAAAGAAATACGACAGCGGAACTCTCGGATATTATAATCGCGGCAAGCAGTTTCCGCAGTTTATTATAAATGCGGTAAATGGTGCTGTACAGAGTGTAATGCTTCCCGCAATGTCCAAGGAGCAGGATGATAAAGCGCGCGTCAAAAATATGATGCGCAATTCCATAATGCTGAGCTCATATATTATATTTCCTATGATGGCGGGACTTGCGGCAGTGTCAACTCCTCTTGTCAGTCTGCTTTTGACTGACAAATGGCTTCCTGCTGTACCGTATATGCAAATATACTGCTTTACACTTGCGTTTTATCCTGTTCATTCATGCAATCTTCAGGCAATAAACGCAATGGGACGAAGCGACATATTTTTAAAGCTTGAGATAATAAAAAAATCCTACGGTATTATAGCGCTTATTATTGCCGTTGTATTTTTTAACTCTCCTATTGCCATTGCTATGACCGGTGCTATTACCACGGTAATCAGTTGTTTTGTAAACGCATTTCCTAACAAAAAGCTTATCCAATATTCGTATATGGAGCAGATGAAGGATATATTGCCGTCTTTAATGATTTCCTTAATTATGTGCGGCGCGGTATTGCTTGTCGGTATGCTTGATATTAACATATTCCTTTTGCTTGTGATTCAGGTAATAGTTGGGATTATGGTATATTTGCTTGTGTCCGTGATATTCAAGCCTAAGCCATTTAAGTTGATTTTGCAAGCGCTAAGCGCTAAGGCCACAAGAAAGGGAACTCAGCTTTGATGGAACCGAGTATAAATGATATAAAAACTTTTCTTTGTCGGGTGGATGAAAAATTTCCCGTGGCATTATCACAAAAGCAGGACATTGAGGATCTTGCAAGAAAGTTTTGTGAGAAGGGTACTCTTTGTCTTGCGTGGGAAAACAATGAAATATGCTCAATGGTTGCAGGATATACGGATAATATATTAAACAACAAGGCATATATATCCGTTGTAGCGACATTGGACGGCGCGCGCGGGCGTGGATATGCGTCAAGGCTTATAGAAGAATTTATAGCGAAAGCAGAAGAAAAACATATAGAAGCGGTTCATCTTTATACTGACCGCAAAAATATTCCCGCTATAAGAATGTATCAAAAGCTTGGATTTGAGGAGTGGCAAATTTCTGATGAGCCTCGCCCCGATGATATGCATCTGATACGTTTCCTTGCGGGAAAGAGAGGATAACTATGAATGTACTTTTGACCTCTGTAGGACGCAGAGCGTACATGGTAAAATATTTCAAGGACGCATTGGGAGATTGCGGGCAGGTTCACGTCTGCAATTCCGACGATAAAACTGTTGCATTTCACTATGCGGACAAAAGTGTGATTTCTCCCCTTATATACGATGGAGAATATATTCCTTTTTTGCTTAATTATTGTAAAGAAAATAAAATAGATATCCTTGTTTCCCTTTTTGATATAGACCTTATGGTGCTTGCAAAGCATAAGGATGATTTTGCGAGTATAGGAACAAGAGTTGTGGTATCTGATGAGAGTGTTATAAGTATTTGCAATGACAAATGGAAGACGTATAAATTCCTCAAGGAAAACGGCTTTAATGTGCCAAAGACATATCTGCGTCTTGAGGATACCATACTCGCGCTTGACAGAGGGGAGATAAAATACCCCGTTATTGTAAAGCCTCGTTTTGGATGCGGTTCAATAGCTATGTCTATAGCCGAGGACGAAATGGCGTTGCTTTATTACTTCAGAAGAAACACGCGCACAATAAATAAATCTTATCTTAAATACGAATCTGCCGCCGAGGATGAAAAAATAATTTATCAGGAATTTCTTGACGGTCAGGAATACGGCGCTGATATTATAAATGATCTTAACGGCGAATTGCAAAATGTCATAGTCAAGAAAAAGATTGCTATGCGAGCAGGCGAGACTGATATAGCTGAGATTGTTTGCGAGCCTGCGATTTCTTTTGAAGCGGAGAGACTTGGCAAGTTAACCCGACATATCGGCAATATGGACTGTGATATATTTTTGGTTGACGGAAAACCCTATGTGCTTGAAATGAACGCTCGCTTTGGCGGAGGGTATCCATTCAGTCATATGGGCGGGTGTGATTTGCCTGGGGCGATAGTGGCATGGTGTAAAGGAGATAGTGTAGACAAAAAAAGCCTTAGCTCTGCGACTGGAATGGTAGGATATAAAGAGCTTGTAATAACAAACACTTCTTTCCCAAGAAAAAAATAAAAAGGAGAAGATCGCGGTGTCATTAAAAGGAAAAAAATTACTGATTCTCGCCGGTGCGGCGGTGCACTGTAAGGTGGTCGATGCCGCAAAAGCTAAGGGAGTTTATACGATAGTGACAGATTATCTTGAAAACTCTCCCGCTAAGCTTATTGCAGATGAAAGCTGGATGTTGAACATAACCGACGTTGATGCGATAGTGAAAAAATGTCGCGAGGAGAAAGTTGACGGCGTGTTGAATTTCTGTATAGATCCCGGCCAAAGACCGTATCAGCAGATATGTGAAAAGCTAGGTGTTCCGTGCTATGGAACCGCAGAGCAGTTTTACACGCTTACCGATAAGCCGGCATTCAAAGAATTTTGCAAAAAATGCGGAGTTGACATTATCCCGACATATACTAGAGAGGATATAGAGTCAGATAGATGTGAATATCCCATTTTTATAAAACCGACTGACAGTCGCGGCTCTCGCGGACAGGCAACGTGCCACAATAAAGATGAAGCAAAGATAGCATTGCTTGAGGCTATGAGCGAGTCCAGTGACGGCGGTGTAGTTATAGAAAAATTCATGCAGGGAAAGCAGGATTTTTCTATGACATATTTTGTGTGTGACGGTACACCATATCTGATACGAACTTGTGACAGATATCTTGGCAGACCCGAGGACAAGCTCAATAAGCAATGTGTAGGCTGTATCGCGCCTTCAAAATACACTAATATGTATATTGATAAGGTTCACGATAAGGTTGTGTCTTTTATTGCTGAGTTGGGTATTACAAACGGGCCCGTTTTTATGCAAGGATTCGTTGACGGAGACACAGTAAGATTTTACGATCCCGGATTAAGATTTCCAGGTGGAGAATATGAGCGAATGCTCAAGGAGGCAACGGGTGTTGATCTAATGTCGGCTTTGGTAGAGTTTGCTCTTACAGGCAGGATGTCGAAGCCTGAGGGGATAGACGACAAACCTTATATGCTCGGAGATCATTATACTATACAGTTGCCTATCACTGCACGTCCCGGAAAGATAGACGTTCTTGAGGGAATGGAGGATATAGCGAAGCACCCAAATGTCACGTTTGCTTTCAAGAGATATGAGGCGGGTGAGACGATTCCTGAAACAGGGGACGTCAGACAGCGTATATGCGAGGTCGCGCTTGTTATACAGCAGAGCGAATCCGTATGTGAGAGTGTGCGCTGGGTGCAGTCAAAGTTAAAGGTTCTTGATAAAGACGGTAATGATCTTTTAACGTCTCTTGTAGATCCCGCAATTCTTGAATACAAACAAAGAACCTAAAAGTACAATTGATAAGGAAAGGAAATACACGCTATGCCGATAGAGTTCTTATATTTTGCAATCGTGTTCGTCGTTGCGATAGTAGGGTTTATGATCATTAAAAGACCGTTGTATGAATGTATGCTTGCGGCGTTCATCGTGCTCGTATTCGTCACGGGAACTTGGTCAAACGTAGGAAATTACATATGGGATGCTATGACAGAGCCCAGCCTGTACGTTATGATAGTTTTTGTGGTGTCTGCGGCGCTTCTGTCAAAGACTACCGTAATTGACGATTGCATCGCCATTATTTTGTCTGTTTTTGGACGCTTCAGAGGAGGCGCAGGTTATGTAGCCATAATCGGAAGCGCATACATGGGCTCCCTCTCGGGAAATGGCCCCGGCAATGTGGCTACGACAGGTGTATTTACTATCCCCGCTATGAAAAAATCGGGATTCCCCCCACATCTTGCGGCAAACGTAGAGGCGCACGCGAGCACCATGGGAAATATGATCCCTCCCGCAGGAATGATCGCTGTGGCGTTTGCTCTGCTTGACAATTTATATCCAAATACATATACAATATCGCAATACTGGATTCTTCTTTGGGGTATAGCTATCTGGTTTATAGCTCAAAGAATCATCACGATGTATATTATGTGCAGATATTATAAAGTAGAGCCTATGAAAAAAGAGGATATTCCGAGTCTGAGACAATCTTTGAAAAAAGGCTGGAGAGCAATATTCCTCCCTATAATAGTATTTGCGCCTTTCCTTATAACAAGCGTATTTGATACGTTCTTTGAGGCAAGACTTGGTGTTGCTGGTGCAAAAGCATTTAATAATAGCATACTTTTGTTTATTCCTGCGCTCATAGTTATATGCGGAGTTCTTCTTTCAGGCAAGGCTACTATGAAAAAGATGACGCCGAAGTTTATATATAATGAGATGTGTCAGGGAATGAAAAAGGTGGTTCCTACGTCAGCTTTGGTAATGTTTGCATACTTTGTAAGTAATGTTTTTGCAGACCTCAAGGTTGAGGTGGCTATAGGAGAATTTATTAGCAAATTCAACCTCCCACTCATCGCGCTTGCATTTATTATTCCGCTGTTTATGGCGATACTCGGAATGCTTATTCCCGGATCGACACAGGTAAAAATATTCGGAGGAATAATTATATCTATCATTGCTGCAGCAGGCGGAAATCCTATGATGGCGGCGGCAATGCTTCCTTGTATTTGCGGAGCGATGCACGGAGTGACCCCCCCATACTGTACTTGTGTGTATGTCGGAATGGGAATAGCCGAAGCAGAAATGAAGCCCACGTTGCTCAACTGTACGATATGGATAATAATACATTATCTGCTATCTGTTGTAATGATGATGTGTTGGCTTCCCGTATGGGGACTGATAGGGTAAGGAGAAGATAGTATGAGAGAAAAAATATATAAAGTGCTTAATAAGGTATACGGAGCTATCCTTATAGTTGCTTTTTTTGCAGGAATATTGCCACTTATACCATTTGTCATTGCACTCATCGTAGGAGGGCCCACGGGAGAAGCCATTTCGGTATTTTTGTATAACGAATATTATCCGTGGGTAATATCCGCATCGGCGATATCAGTGGTGGTTGGATGGATTGCTCTGTACTTCTTGAAGGATGAGAAGACATCCAAAAAGAAAAACAAAGAGGCAAATAAAGAGGAAGAAACTTCCGAGCAGAGCGTACAGGAAGATTCGCGAAATCTTGAGAGCGCAGCAGAGGATACCCCTCAAAACGACGAAAAATAAAAACAAGTAATATCCGGAGGATATTTATGTCAATAAACGTAACCCGTTCGTCAATGCCCTCGTATGAGGAGTATTGCGAGGAAATAAAGTCAATATGGGACACCGTTCATCTTACGAATATGGGCCCCATTCATAACAGGCTCAAGGAGCAGATAAAGGCTTATATGGGTGTTGAAAATGTGGAAATGTTTGTCAACGGACATCTCGCTCTTTACTGCGCTATTAAAGCGCTGGAACTTGACGGCGAGATAATAACCACGCCTTTTACCTTTGCTTCTACAACTAACGCCATAGTTCAGGCAGGCTGTGTTCCTGTGTTCTGCGACGTCAAGGAGGACTACACCATTGACGAGAGCAAGATAGAGGAGCTTATCACGGATAAGACCGTGGCTATTCTGGGCGTTCATGTTTACGGAAATATCTGTGACGTTGATGCTATACAAAAAATTGCGGACAAGCACGGACTTCGAGTCATTTATGACGCAGCGCATGCGTTTGGCGTGAAGTATAAGGGTAAGGGAATAGGAAGCTACGGAGATATTTCAATGTTTTCATTCCATGCTACAAAAGTGTTCCATACAATAGAAGGCGGATGTTTGACATATAATGACGCCGGTCTTACGGATAAAATATTCAAGCAACGCAACTTTGGAGTTGCGGGAGATGAGCTCGAATGTTTTGGAACAAACGCCAAAATGAATGAATTTCAAGCTGCTATGGGAATATGCAATCTTCGCCACATTGATGATGAGATCGCATCGCGTAGAGAAGCATTTGAGAAATATAATGAGCGCTTAGGTGGCACAAACGGGTTGACGATTTTGCGGTTTGCCGAGGGACTCAAGCAAAACTATGCGTACTATCCGATTTTAGTTGATAGTGAAAAGTTTGGCTTGAACCGTGATGTGTTGGCTCAAAGACTTGCAGAAAATGGAATTTTTGCGCGAAAATACTTTTATCCTTTGGTTTCGGAAAACAAAGAGTTTTCGACCGATATGTCGATATTGACACCAAACGCAAAGGAATACTCAAGAAATATTCTTTGTCTTCCTATGTACGCGCATCTTGACACGAGCGACGTTGATAAAATATGCGATATAATTTTGACTTAAAATAAACGGAGGTTTTCAGTATGAAAGGCATAATTTTAGCCGGTGGTAAGGGGACAAGACTTTACCCTATGACCAAGGTTGTATCAAAGCAGCTTTTACCCATTTACGATAAGCCCCTTATCTATTATCCGCTTTCAATACTTTTGCTTGCGGGTATAAAAGAGATACTTATAATTTCCACTCCTGAGGATACGCCCAATTATGAAAGATTGCTCGGAACGGGCGAGAAAATAGGCGTGAAGTTTACGTATAAGGTTCAAGAGAGCCCTCGCGGACTTGCAGATGCGTTTATTCTTGGAGAGGACTTTATCGGCGACGACAATGTATGCCTTATTCTCGGCGACAATGTGTTCTACGGACAGAACATGAGCCGCGTTTTATGGAACGCGCGTGACAGACGAGTCGGAGCTACCATATTCGGCTATCCCGTAAAGGATGCGAGAGCATTTGGCGTGGTTGAATTTGACAAGGATAAAAAGGTTGTATCTATTGAAGAAAAGCCTGAGCATCCCAAGTCGAATTACGCAGTACCCGGACTGTATTTTTACGACAACCGTGTGGTTGATATAGCTAAAAATGTAAAGCCGTCGGCGCGTGGAGAGATAGAGATAACCGCAGTAAATAATGCGTATCTTGAAATGGGAGAGCTTCATGTTGAGCTTCTTGGCCGCGGTATGGCATGGCTTGACACGGGAACTCCTGAAGGAATGCTCAAAGCAAGTGAATATGTTGAAGCGGTACAGCAAAGACAGGGATTTTACGTTTCTTGCATTGAGGAGATTGCGTGGAGACGCGGCTTTATTTCCACCGAACAGCTCCAGGCGCTGGGCGAGGAGCTTAAAATGACGGAATACGGTCAGTATCTGCTCGCTATTGCAAAAGAAGGCAAAGAATAAAAAACTTTAAGGGACGGGAAGAAAAATGTCAAAAACTATTATTGTCACAGGCGGAGCAGGATTTATAGGCTCAAACTTTGTTTACTATATGCTGGATAAGCATCCTGACTATAAGATAGTCTGCGTTGACTGCCTGACCTACGCAGGAAATATGTCCACCCTTGCGGATGCTATGAAAAACTCCAACTTCAAGTTTTATAAGACAAACATTTGCGACAGAGAGGGAATATATGAAATATTTGAGGACGAAAAGCCCCACGTTGTTGTAAATTTTGCGGCAGAGAGCCACGTTGACCGTTCTATTGAGAATCCCGAGGTGTTTTTGCAGACCAACATTCTCGGAACGCAGGTCATGATGGATGCTTGCCGAAAGTATGGAATAGAGCGTTATCATCAGGTATCTACAGACGAGGTGTATGGAGACCTTCCTATTGATCGCCCCGATCTGTTCTTTACAGAGGATACCCCCATCCACACGAGCTCGCCGTATTCCAGCTCAAAGGCGGGAGCAGACCTTTTGGTTCTTGCATATCATAGGACATACGGATTGCCTGTTAGCATAAGCCGTTGCTCAAACAACTACGGTCCGTATCATTTCCCCGAAAAGCTTATCCCGCTTATGATAGCAAATGCTTTAAATGACAAGCCTCTGCCAGTGTACGGCAAGGGAGAAAATATTCGTGACTGGTTGTACGTTGAGGATCATTGCAAGGCAATAGACCTTATTATTCACAATGGCAGAGTTGGTGAAGTTTATAACGTCGGCGGGCATAATGAGATGGCGAATATTGATATAGTTAAGTTGATATGCAAAAAGCTCGGCAAGCCCGAAAGTCTCATCACTTACGTTGCAGACAGAAAAGGCCATGATATGAGATATGCGATTGATCCTTCAAAAATCCATAACGAGCTTGGTTGGTTGCCCGAGACTAAATTTGCCGATGGAATTGATAAAACTATAGATTGGTATCTGAACAACAGAGCGTGGTGGGAGACCATCATCAGCGGCGAATACCGAGACTATTATGAGAAAATGTACGGAAACAGAGGATGATTTTTTCTGTTGACATGGGTTTTATATCATGATATAATGTATTGGATATAAAATCGACAAATTTTGAACATATATTGCATTTTGCTCTGTTGTTGAGGGCAAGACTGAAGGGAGAATACTTATGGAAAATAACATTGATAACAATGTAAAAAAAGAAATTACTATTGCTGACTTGTGGAATATATTTAAAAGCAATATGGTGCTTTTGATAGTGATTGCGCTTGTTGGAGGAATAGTTGTTGGAGCTGTGGGAGGAATACTTACTTGCTTTAACAAAACATATACCGCTACTTTAAAGTTCAGCGTATCACACAGTGATTCAACGGATGCTCTTTTGTATAATCTTCAGTCCGAGTATTTTGCCGAAAAGCTTCTTCTCGATGAAAACGGATTGCCTCCTAAGGAAGAATGCGATGCGCAGGATTACGAGGCAGCTCTTGCGGCGGTAAAAGCGTTTGATGCTTTGCGCGAACAGAAAAAGGAACTCAGACAACGCATAAACAAGCTTCAAACAGCAGTGGTTGAATACAAGAAAACATATTATGATGAGGAGTATACCAAGATATTTGAGCAGCTCAGTATATACAAGGGAGCACCCTCAGACGTTATTGCCAACGACCAGCAGCACAAGGAAACAATCGTTATTCTTGAGGCGCAGCTTTCACAGATAACTCTTGAAAGGGCTGAGTTTATGGAGAATGAGTATAATCCTACTATACTTAAAAAGACCGAATACAATCAGGAGTATTCTCTCCTGTCTATTCAGGTTAACGATGCTAGACGCGAGGCGGAAGTTCTTGTAGAGAAGGTTGTTGCTCCTTGGAGAGAAGACCCAATTGTTCAGGATAAGGTGGACGCCATTATGAATAGTGTTTCCTATGAATATGCCAAACTCGAAACCACATCAGCGTCCAAGACATCCGATGCTGAACAAAACAAAGGATATATCAAGATATATGTTGAGGTTCAGGATGACAAAGAGCTTGCTGATTTCATTGTAGAAAAGCTTAAGCTTCGCACGGGTCCCTTTGTTGAGAAGCACGTGGAGAAAATGACGTCTGCGGCAAGAGTAGAGTGTACGCTAATTAGTACGTTCAGCTCAGTTGCGGAAATTGCAGACGGATTTATTACCACGGCAGTTAAATTTGCTGTTATTGGTGGAGTTGCGATGTTTGCAATCGCATATATTGTTCTTGTTTTGAAAAAGGTTATATCTTTGTCTGATGCAAACTATGATAGCGATAACAAGTCGCTTACTAAAGAGACCAAGAGTGAATAACGAAAGACGTTATTAAAATAATAAGATGCTTTTTATAAAACATCTAAAACCAATTAAACGCAGGGTAGATAATTATGAAAAAGAAGACTAAAAATGTTTTGAGAGTTATCATCAGCATCATCTACATTATTTGGGGATTTTACGCGCCCCTGTCAGCACTCAAGGCTGTGATCGCGCTTGACGTAGGAGCTATTGCTGCCGCGGCGGTTGGTGTGTTTATGCTGTTTGCGGGTATTTTCGGGCTTTTTGGATTCAAGAAGAAAACCGGCAGAACGCTTGGTATAATTATTTTCGTGTGCTCGCTCGTTGCGGTTATAGTTGCTCTGCCGTCAATTAACGCAAGCTCTATAATTACCGCGGTGCTTGCATGGCTATTTATAATTTGCGGATAAATAAAAGAAGCCGACTATGTCGGCTTCTTTTGTTTTGGCATTGACAAAACATGAGCAAAACTGTATAATTAGAATAACAGACAAGTTTAATTTAAAAGGACACGACAATGCTAAAAAGATTTCTCGCTTACTACAAACCGCACAGGTTTATATTTACAATGGATATGTTGGCGTCGTTGGTAATGTCGCTGATAGGAATTACCTATCCCATTATCACGCGTTATATGCTAAACAAGCTGTTTCCCGAGCGCAAATATAAGATGCTCGTTATACTCGGCATAGCTCTGCTTTTGCTCTATATCATACGGATGCTTTTGCAGTTTTTCATACAGTATTACGGACACGTAATGGGTGTGCGTATGCAGGCGCAGATGCGCTCGGATATGTTCAACCATCTCGAAAAGCTGCCGTATAAATTCTATGATAATAATGAGACGGGTAAGATAATGTCGCGCATGACAAACGACCTCATGGACATATCCGAGCTTGCCCACCACGGCCCCGAAAACATCCTTATTTCGTCCATTTCCATAATAATCTCGTTTATATACCTCTGCACTATAAACACGCCTTTGACGCTGATTTTGTTCACCTGCGTGCCATTCTTGCTTATCATCTCTATAGTGCTTCGCAAGAGAATGCGCGCTGCGTTCAAAAAGAGCCGTCAGTCGGTTGCCGAGATAAACGCATCTCTTGAGAGCAGCATTTCGGGCATCCGTGTGACTAAGGCTTTTGGTAATGCAGAAAAGGAAAGCGAAAAATTTGAGGTTGGCAATAAAAAGTTTGTTCAAGCGAGAAAAGAGGCTTATAAGGCAATGGGACAGTTCCATTCCACGACCTCATTTGTGACGGATATTTTCAACGTTGTGTTGCTTATAGCCGGCGGTCTTATACTGTTTGGGGCGGCAGGGTTTGGCGGCGATATGGAGTTTGGAGACTATTCCGCATTCGTCGTGTCTATCGGCGTATTTATTTCCCCGGTGCTTACGCTTATCAACTTTATGGAGCAGTTCCAGAACGGCGTGACGGGCTTTGAACGTTTTATCGAAATAATGGACACAGAGCCCGAAAAGGACCATCCCAATGCGACCGACGCAGGTCAGCTTGAGGGCGAGATAGAATTCAGAAACGTCACTCATGCGTACGACGATTCCAAGGAAGTTATCAAGAACATAAACCTCAAGATCGGCAAGGGGCAGAAGTTTGCGCTTGTCGGTCCCTCGGGTGGCGGCAAGACGACTATATGTCATCTCATACCCGCGTTTTACGACATCTCAGACGGTCAGATACTTATCGACGGCAGAGATATCCGCACGATGACTCGCGCATCCTTGAGAAAA
The DNA here is from genome assembly GCA_045658225.1 of Eubacteriales bacterium. GTDB lineage: Bacteria > Bacillota > Clostridia > Oscillospirales > CAG-272 > SVTX01. The sequence continues at coordinate 14,190 of JAZOUO010000064.1, read as the reverse complement.
AATATTGGTATAGTTCAGCAGGATATATACCTCTTTAATGCGAGTATTAAAGAAAATATCCTTTACGGTAGACTTAACGCGACCAACGACGAGGTTATCGAGGCAGCAAAGCGCGCAAACATACATGACTACATTATGACACTCCCCGAAGGCTACGACACGCAGATAGGTGAGAGAGGTGTTAAGCTCTCGGGAGGACAGAAGCAGAGACTTTCTATCGCGCGAGTATTCCTTAAAAATCCGCCTATACTTATTCTTGACGAGGCGACAAGTGCACTTGACAACGCGACCGAGATACTTATTCAAGAGGCTCTTGACGAGCTCTGCTACGGTAGAACGACAATTGTTGTCGCGCACAGACTTTCTACCATAAAGAACGCTGACGAGATAGCGGTAATATCCGACGGCTGCGTTCTTGAGAAGGGAACACACGATCAGCTTATGGAGAACGGTGGGATGTACGCAGGGCTTTACACCCAGCAGTTCCGTCAGTAAATATATCAAAAAGGCAACGGCTACATAGCCGTTGCCTTTATTTTTATTGATGGAATTTAACAGATTTGATATACATTACATCGCCGACCTGACACGAGCTTACAAAATCTATTCGGATATTGTGAATCGTTCCCTGCCACTGTGGGACGGTTGCAAGATTAAAGGTTATAGTGTGGTATTCTCCGTAGGAATAACGAAGGTATTGTGCGATCGAGGAATCTTCCGTTGCCCCCATCACCGAGCCTGCACAAAGGAATATTTGCATATTGTTGTACCAATCGTTGGAGTTGGTGACAGGAATCATAAATTCTATCTCAAGATACGGATAATCCTGCGCCATAAAGCTGCCGGAAAGACGGGATATATCAAGAGTGAAGAATGGATCCTTCGCTTCGGTGACCTCCACCTTCAGACCATCTTGCGTCACAGTGGGGTTGCAACGGGTAAAGCCGACAAGATACGTTTGAATGCTGGGGGTTGTGAAGTCAAATTCCAAAATTCCGGACGTTTCAGGCATATCGGGCATCTCACCGTCGCCCCAGACGTAATCAAGCCAATCCAGACGCTTATAGAGCCAATCTGACAGGAAATCTACCGCGTCGGAGTGGCAAGTGAATTTGTAATGACAGTCTGTGCAGTGATGACTCATCAGAATGCGATTCCAATAAGCGTAATCTTTTTGATATTGTTCGCCGTAAAGCTTAGTCATAACGCTCAGGTTGTTCGCTGTCGCGTAAAGTTCGTCGACGTGCTCCTCCCAGACGTCCTTTATCATTTCTTCGAACCACGGAATATTGCCGAATAGCACGAACATCGTGTTGACTCGCATGCCGTCGCTGTACGTGAAGTTAGTCGCATAGTAATCAAACGGCGAGTGAGTTGAGTCGTAATGTGTATTCGCAAGCGCGAAGTCAAAGTCCCAAGGAGGACCGAGCGTCAGTCTGCCGTCGCCCTCGGGGCTTAAGTCAACGTACATATTATACGTTCCCGCGTCAAGATTTTTGACTATCTCGTCAAGTATGCAAAGGCGCACGCATGCGTCTATGTTGAACACGGCGTCAATAGTTTCTATCTGCTTTTCTGCTGTGGTCTTGCCGACAAATGTGGTTTTTGGGGTAAGATTTCCTTGTCTATTGAGAGTGTAATATTTGTTGTGGTTTATGGCTTGATTGATTACCTCGTATACGCCCTCGACGTATTTTTTGACGTAAGCCATCTGCGCATCGGTGTAGTCTCCGCCCGAGAGCGAGAAGTTTCCACCGCCGGCGTAGGAGGTGGTACCCTTTCTGTCAGTTGCAGTGAGGGTGGTGCTGATAGACACCGTATTGGGCTCGTCGGTACGGCCACCCTGACCCACGAGAAGATAACCGATTTCAAGCGAGGTATCGGTGTCCTCGCGCTCGTATATGTCGACGCGGTTTCCGTCAATCTGCGTTTGCTCGCAGAGCAAGTAAACACCTTGATAATTGCCGTTTATATAGACCTCAACAGGTGTGAAGTCGGACGAGAAATATTTGCCCTCGTTAAGTATTTTTGCCATACTGAAGGTCGAGTAAGTGCGGAGCATAGTGGAGTCAAAATAGTCCGCAAGGAGCACCCAGCTCTTGAATTTCTTGCCGTCGTTGAGCCCGAGAACATTTTGTTTTTTATCGAACTTTATGCGGTATGGCTTTTTAGCCGCGCCCGCGGTGGAGTTTCCGCGAAGACGTATTCCTGCGGTTATATCTGAAAAAACAAATTTTTCGTCGCAGCCCGAAAGAGTAATCTTTGCTGACGTATATATATCCGTGGAGTTTATCGCTGCTCCGCTTGTGTTGATGTCAATTCGCGGAAGGGTGGAAGCCTGAACGTCATCGGAGGTGATCATATCCTTGCAACCTACGCACATGCTGTACTGATAGTTGTGTCCGGTTGCAGGAACCGAAGTCGGCTCAAGCATAACGAGCTTGCATCTTGAACAATGCTTTCCTCCCGAAAGCCCCGGTTCCGTACAGGTTGCGGGGACAGAGGGGGTAGCTGTCTCGGCGTGGCCGAGAATATCAACGAGTATCTCGCCGCATACGCTACATTCCTGAGATGTCGTACAGGTTGCAACTGTACCGGGAGAGTGTCCCTTGGCGCCCTCTACAATGGCATTGCAGACCGAGCAGGTTATGGATGTGGTACAACTAACTTTACCCTCGGGAGTGTGTGGAAGAAGCTCAAGCGGAGTTTGCTCGACTATAGCTCCGCAATCAAGACATAATTTTATGTCCAGTCCGTTTTCAGAGCAGGATGATGAGCTGAAATTCTGCCATTTTGTGCTCTTGTGAGCACAACCGTATCCGCAGATTTCGCATATATCAGTACCGTTCTTTTTATGCTCTGACAGCGAGGTGACCTCATCACATCCTGTGCATTTTTGCCAATGCTTATTTTCGTCTGCTTCGTATGACATACTCCAAATATGGCCTTTTGCGGCAAGTGTCACCTGCTCCATAATGACGGCGTCGCAAACAGAGCATATTTGTCCGTCAGAGATACCCGCCTCAAGACAAGTCGAGGGAGTACCTTTAATTGTCGTGGGAGTGTGAGCGAGTTTTGCCGTTTTTGCGGGCGAAAGGGTTATCTCGCCGCATTCAGAGCACTTTACACCCTCAGTGTATCCGTCGCTTATGCAGGTCGCAGGCACGGCGGGAATTATCTCCTCTGTGTGTGTGTGAGTATGAGTTGGATTTTCCGTTGGGGTTTCAGTGGGGAATTGATTACCCGAACTATTCTCTGAAGGATTTATAGGGTCGCTGCACGCAGATAGGCACAAGCATACCAAAATTGAGCAGATCAAGCACAGGTATATATAAAAGCGCTTACTAAAAAATGTTCTCATACATTCCTCCTGAACGATATATTCTAAATATATTTTATACTATTTTTTAGTTTATGTCAATAGTGACATCCCACCATTGACAAATTATGTGTTTTGAGTTATAATAATCTTAAGCTTATCCAAAGGGGTAATTTATATGAAGATAGTGACAGTAAGCCGTGAATTTGGAAGCGGCGGCAGAGAGCTTGGACGTAGACTTGCAGAAAAGCTTGGTTTCGATTATTACGATCAGGAAATTATAGAGGCGATAGCAAAAAACTGTCCCTTTGACGAGGGATACGTTGAAAAGACGCTCGAGGAGGGCGGATGGCAGACAATGACACTCAACTGCGGATGCTCGCTTGACGGCTTGGTAGCGGTGCAGAATCTCCAGACGGAAATTATCGCGGAGGAGAGAAGAGTTCTTGAGGGCATCGCGGCTCGAGGCAGAGACTGTGTAGTCGTTGGAAGAAATGCAGATGCGTTTCTCTCTCAGGAGCAGCTACTCAAGGTGTTTGTCTGTGCTACTATGGAGTCGCGTGTCAAGCGTTGTATGAAGCACCTCAGAGACGACGAGAAGAATATCACACCTCAGAAAATGGAGAGAAAGATACGTCGAGTGGATAAAAACCGCGTTCGTACGGCGGAGTTTTTCTCGGAATCGGGTTGGGGAATGCCCGAAAATTACAATATCGTGGTAAATACAACGGGTTGGGATATAGACGAGCTTTCAGGTGTCCTTGCGGAATTTTCAAAGAAATGGTTTGACAAAACGGATAAAAAGGCGTAAAAATTACCCTTGCTTGTGTAAAGACACAGGCAAGGGCTTTTTTATTTTGTTTGGCTATAAATATCCTCGGCAATCTTGCAGATTTGCGCCGCCTCGTCGGGTGAGCAGGTCTTGAGGGTGGTCTTTTTTGGCAGACCCCATATATCAAAAAGGGAAGGGCCTATCCACTCGTTTCTGCCGCAGCCCTCAAAAATTCCGCGCAGGATACAAAGGCTCGCGCGTTTTGGACTCATAAAGATCACCTTCATAGGATGCTTTATGAGCGCGAAGACTATCTTGGGGTAATGCGCCGTTATGTTTGTGAAGGTAATGCCGGGGTGAGCGACCGAAAGTCCGTCCTCGCCGTCAAAAAGACCGTAGAGCGAGAACATAAGAAGTCTTTTGGAGTTTCCGTAAACCTTGCTTGATTGCTTTTGCGTCGAAAAGTCAATATCGTCTGCGTCGATTTTTGAGTAGTTGTGCGCAATACTGCCAACGGCGACTATTCTGCCGCCTTTTGCCTGAATATACGGTTTGAGTCTGCGCACTAAGTAGTAAGGCGAGAGAAAATTCACTTGAAAAATATTGTTGTAGCCACTCTCGCAGATAAACCTCGGCACGTGGTAAATTCCCGCGTTGAGAATGAGATAGTCGGGTGGAGCCTCGCACAATTTGTCCGTGATAGATTTGACGTTATCAATGTCTGACAGGTTAAGTTTCATATAATCAGCACGAATGTCGGGATGAGATTTTTTGAGTCTGCCAATAAGCTGACTTGCCTTGCTCTCATTTCTGTCAAGCAACAATAGCGAAGCGCCAAGTGTTGCCAGATGCTCGCATAAAGCCTGACCCAGCCCGCCCGTTGAGCCGCTTACAGCCACGACCTTGCCTGATAGGGAGGTGGCGTTTTTGTTTAGCCATTTTTGTATGTTCATTTGGGCCTCGTGATGTGGATGATTTCATACAAATATTATATCATATGTGTTTATGTAATTCAATAACTTTTTAAGGCGAGCCTCTTCTCAAAAACGAGTCAACATTTATCCCACAATTATTTTGTTTCATGAAACGGGTACAAAACATCGGGGAATCTCAACCGCCTCAGGCTTACCAACGGCGTTTGTTAATTATTTCTTGCTTTATGAACTTTGTTGTAATAATAAGGCGAAAATGCTGATAACAAAAGAGAAACACACGATGGAATGCTAAAATTTTTATTGACAATATATGCATGGTGTGCTATAATTATGGTGTATAAAGTAAAGTGTGGGGTGTAGTCTCTGACGAAACTTACAGACTGATTGTTGCAATTTGTCAGCAGACTAAAAAATGGTGAGGGCTCGCCACCGCACCGCTTTTTAGTCTGCTACTTTGCTTTAACAAGCAAAAACGCATAATTGCGTTCAAAAATCTAAAAAGGAGAAAACTATGAAAAAAGGTAAACTCTTATTCCTGCTTATAGCAATCTTGAGTTTGGCTATGCTCTTCATAGCGTGTGACAAGACGACCACAGATGAGTCCGACGTTCCTGTCGGCACTGAAGCACCGTCGTCCTTGGACAATGAAGAGGTAATAGCCGATATTGAGAAGTGGCAAGAAAACCCAGATCACGAAATGCACAGCTATTTTGATCTTTCCGTCAAAGAGGCTGAGCTTCCTTTTTCGGAGATCTCAAGGATTGAGGGAGAAATTCAAGATGTTGATTATTCACACAACCTTGCGGTCATTAAAAAGCAGGATCTTGATAACAAGAACAATGTTATCACGACCTATGACGTATATGATCTTTTAACCGGCGAGGTCATTCGCTCCGAGACGGTTAGCAACTCCCTGTTCGGAGAGGAGAACGGTAGAGTGGATCTCAGCGTTGAAATTGATTATCCCGTTATCAGAGTAGAAAGACGCACGTGTACTGTTGTCGATGAGGGCGAGAATCTCGACAATGACTATGATGACAAAAAGGAATATACAAGTGACATTGCTTACTACACGGCATGTAAAGACGGCGAGCTGCTTAATGCCACATCTGAAACGCTCAGAAAAGAAAGCCAATGGTATGGAAACGGACTTGTAAGAGTTCATTTGGGCGACAAGTATATGTGGATAGATAAGAACCTTAATGTCGTACGTAGCATAGATGCTATAGTTGCAAACGGGTATGATCTGTATGCTTTCAATACAGAATACAAGGGTTATCTTTATTCGTGGAATAACGAGGAGCTTCTCGTATTTAACCGTTCGGGAATGGTTTCGGGTAGATATGTTTCGGGTAAAGATGCAACTATCAATGTTTTCGTTCTCAACAACGGCAATGTACTTATTCAGGAATTTACCGAGGTAAGTGTTTATAAAAAATGTGATTTCGTTCTTGAGGGAACGCGCTATGTAATGAAGAGCTACATAATGAATTTTATAAACGGCGAAACCTCTGAAATTGAGCTTGATTTTATAGTAGATGATCTCAGCACTGCATACTATCAGAGCAACAACGATTATTACAATACGCTATGTCTCGCAAAGGGGACAGAGAGCTACGCTGTAGTTTACAAGGTTGCTAACGGATCTGTTGCATTTTCTGCGTCTGTATGCGTACTTGATAATGATCTTAATGTGCTCTATACTGTGAAGAATGACACCCTCGGAGTTAATCTAAGCTATGGAATATATCCTATAAATAGCAATTTTTATTGTGCGACTATCATATCCGACGGTGTGATAAGCATGGGAATCTTTGATCTTGACGGCAACCTTGTCTCTACCGTTGCTGCGGAAAAAGGATTGACTGATAAGCATATCGTTTCTAATACAGCTATATATGATTATCATATGAATCTCGTTTATGACTTTGCAGCTAACGGATATTCTCTTTACAAGGTGGAAAATGGCAATATCTATCTTACCAAAAATAATTTTGTGACCGGACAGGTAGAGACTTATGTCATCACCGCAGAATCCAAGGCGCCCGAACTCTTTGTTGACGGTGTCAGCTTCGAACTTCATAGTGTAAAAAATGGATATTATATTACGTATGATATAGAAAACTGTGTATACAGACTTTATAACACAGAAGGCACAGAGCTTCTCGTTTCCTACGAGAACATATCTGTATCAACAATAACAGACGAAGATATAAACGTCGCTCTTGTGACTTCGTGGTTTAATGGAGAGCCCATTACATACGTTCTTAGGAAATGTACAGCGGAAACTAATTCGTAAAGGAGAACAAATATGAAATATATGAATATTATCAAGCTTCTTTCGGTTCTGCTTTGCATTGGAATGCTTTTTGTGGCGTGTAATCAAGATGACACCGAGCAAGGTGCTGACGAAATCGGAGCAAGCGCACCCACGCAGGTGGAGGATACTACCGAGGAACCCACTGAGGCGATAACTGAGGAAGCTTTGCTTGAAAACATAGAACCTAAATTCGAAAATTTCTTTGAAATAATTGAAAATGGTAAAACGGAATTGACCACTGCTTCGAGAATCGAAGGAGAGGTGTATGATTATGATGACTACGGAAAAATATTTGTAGTCAAGACTAGCGATATTGATACCAAGAACAATGTAGTTGAAACCTTCTCCGTATACAACACGATGAGTGGCGATGTTGTTCTCACTGCATCCAATACGTACTTTAACGGAGATTACGATTCATTCAACTGGTACGATCTTATGGTCAAAGAAAACATTGTCTTTGAAGACAACGGTCACGGATATGTACAGAGCGATATTACCGTAAAATATCCCGAAACCGTTATGGACGTTTCTGTTGAATCCATTAGCGATGTGACATATATAGTTGTCAAGGAAGCTAAGATAACCCCCATTGACGATGAGGTAAGAGCTGAAAATCCCGAAGGATGCGTTTATACGATAGATACAGTGTATAAATACTACGATATATTTGGCAACATTATAACTCAGGCGAATTCTAATGTCCCTGTAAGTTATAATTACACTATCATGTATTACAGTGAGAACGAGATATTGAATTTCGGCTCGGTTGTTGCATACTTTGACGGAGAAACAGGAAAGCTTCTAAAGACCTCCGCCCTGGATAATGAAAAGGTGACGGGTCCGTATTTTATGGAGACCGAAAAATATGGTTATTATGTGGGAAGCGCATCATCCATCGCAGGATTAGGAAACACTGTTTCGCTCTATGTTGTGGATAAGGCAACAGGAGAGATGACGCACAGTTTCTTTGTTGACAGTAATTATGAGATTGTTAATATGTTTATGCTCCATAACGGAGATCTTCTTGTTCAGTATATGAACGAGAAAGAGAGCGATGACGCTTATGATTTTTATGACAGATGGGAAGGCTGCTACTATGAAATAACTCACGTTATCTTCAGCGCAGACGATGGAATTACCAGTGAGATCGAGCTTCCTTATTACATAAGCGATTTGAGTGACGGGGAAGGTTTTGCAGAACAGAATGAACTTGAGAGCAGCAATATTGTAATTACTGAGAACGCAAGAAATATTGGTTATGTCTATGAGATAACCAACAAAGCTCTTGGTGAGATTGACGTGGTAGTTTTCGATAATGATATGTCGGTGCTCTATTCACTTGAGAGAATAGTTCCGGAGCATGAGTTCGATGCCATCAATCCGTTTGGATTTGAGATTCTTTCCAACGGCGACTATCTGGTTGATCTCCATGACATAGTAGTAGACAAGGCTATAGTTAAGGCAGACGGCACGGTAAGAACTTATTTGAGAAATGACATGCAGGTTGCGGGTGGATATGTATATGATGATAAATACGTGTACGATTACGACCTCAATAAGGTGTTTGAACTTGGTGAGTCTGGGTTCACCGTGGTTGGAGAAATTTTCGGCAAGCTCGTTTTGAGAGATAAAGAGTACGACACATATGACTACTCATCTTATTATACTCTTGATGTATTGACAGGTGAGGAAGACGTTAGTGTATCATCGTGGCTTGTAGATGATGTTGTTATTGAAGATATCACCGATAAGTACATGATAGTTCGTCGCTCAAGCGATGATAAGTACGTTCTCTATAATGAGAAGCTTGAAGAGATCCTTGTGACATATAGTGACATGAATATTGTAGAATATAACGGCGGATACTTAGTTTCTACATACGTTGCAGGACACTATGTCCTCTACGCAATAGACTGATCCCCGCGGTATCTGAAAAAATAGAAAAGGAGAAAAGAATATGAAGAAACGCTCATTATGGATCTTGTTCATATCCGCGTTGCTCTGTCTTTCGATGCTGCTTGCAGCTTGCGACTCCGGTGAAACTGTTGATACCGAGGGACCAAGCGAAAAAGAGCCTGTCGAAGATATTGAGACTAATACAGAGACAGAGAATGAGGAGATACCCGAGGACGAAAAGGTGAATTATGTAGCTATCCTTTCCGAATGGGGCAAATATCTCACATCAGTAGGTGATGAAAATAACAGTATATTCACCTCTGCAACTCATCTTTTTACTGAAAATCACAGTGAATCAACTGATGTGTCTGTGACAAGATACGGAAAGATTGCTAAAGCGGTCAAGACCACATACGCAATCTATGATGAAGAAACCGGTAAGATGACGTCTGCTCAGACGGTAGAGACGGTATTTTACAACTTTGAAACAGGCGCGAAGATCAACGGCGCTTGTCGAAGAGGCTATATATATGATTTCGAAATAAATGGGTATGTATCAAGATACAATACAACCATTTATGGCGATGCCATTATTGAGATAGCGGATATAAAGCGCACAAATCTCGGAACTGATGAAGAACCGGATTGGCAGATGGTGACCACATATTCCTACTATGACAATGGTGGTAATGTTTTGGCCAGTGACCTTGGGGTTGATGATAGGGCTGAATACGTGAATGATTTCACCGGTTTACATTGCCTTAAGATAGCCGATAAGGCGTATCACATGAGAGACGGAGAGATTATTCTGGTCGGCGATAGCAATAATACATATGCAATTCCGGATTTCGATGTAGAGTACAATGGATACAGATATTCTTTAACATCAGACAAGATTCAAGTAATTAACGATAGATATGAGTTGGTAGTTAACTATTCTGTCCCCAGTTATTTGGACTTGTCTGCAAGTAGTACTATTCTTGCAAACGGCGATGTATACATTTTCGCAATTCTGAACTGCGATGAAAATTCAACGAGTTATGACTTTATTGAACAAGACAATAAGTATGATATTATACATCTTGTTGTGAGCATTAAGACGGGTGAGGCAACAGAAATTGATGCTCCTTTCGTAGTTTCAAAGTTGATATCTAATTATGATACCGAGGAAACCGGCATAAAGCTTAATGGAGATTATCAGTATGCAGAGATCACAAGAATAAACGATAAGACTTGTGACAAGGACAAGGAATTTGTAATTCTTGACAATGCACTTGCTCAAGTAGTTGCGCTTCCTCGCATTTTGAAGAATCAGACTTCTGTTGTAGAAGGCAAGGGCAACGGCGACCTGATAATAAAGGTAGCAAATATTGAAAACGACACAGTTAACTATACTGCTAATCTTGATTCAGGAAACGTATCTCGTTTCTTGGGCGAGGACTATTATGACTGGAGCGATAACCTTACATATATTGACGGTGGTTTCGTACGCGAGTATTTTGATAACTACAGCGAACGTTGCGTTAAGGTATATAACAACAATCTTGATGTTGTTTGCGACCTGACGTATGTGGATGATTATGAAATCCGTGAAAATCATGTTTATTTTGTAAAAACAGAGGAAATCAATACATCTGAAAACGATGCCGAGTATCCCGTAGAACCTCCAGTAGAGGTGGACGAGGAATATGATCCCGATCTTGAGGAAGAAGCCAAAACACATGAGACGGTTTGTTATGTGGGATATATTGGAAATGATGGCAACTTTAAGTCTGTAGCTATAGGTAAGGACGCAAATGTTAACTATATGATGACATATAATTACAGATATGTTGGTCTGTACACAGTTCAGACAGAAGAGAGCCTCCGTATCTACAACGAACACGGTTATGAGATTAAGCTTGGAGATGCCAACAACACAACAAATGTAGTTGTTATTGCTGAGTACGAAGGTTGCATAGTATTGCAAACAACGCATCCCGAACCCACGATCGAAAACGAATACGCAGTAGTATATAAGTACTACATCATTAAGTAAGAGAAAGGGAGAAAACAATGAAAACAAAACTTTTTGCATTGATAATATCAATCCTTTGCCTCTCTATGCTTCTTGTTGCATGTGATAAGCCCTGCGAAACGCACGCCGATGAGGATAATGACGCCGTTTGCGACGTGTGCGGTGAGGCAATTGAAAATGCTAGCGAGACCGAGACTAATACAGAGGCAGCAACAGAAGGCATTTGTGAGCACAAGGATACCGATGCTGACAAGATCTGTGACGAATGCGGCAAAGCGGTAGTTGTTATAGTAGAGCAGATACCCGTTGATAAAGAGACTGCATCAGAGATGGTCGTTAATCCCATTCCCGATAAAGTGGAGCTTGAAGATTACATTGATACTACTCTCCCTGAGTATGAGTTTATCAGCACTGGCACAAAGATCGAAGGATACATCGATATAGTAAACAATTATGTTTTGAAGGCATCTGAGGACGAGAGTGGAAGAACGCTTTCCATTATTGATATCGCATCTAAAGAATATACCACTGTATGGAGTGCTAAAGATAGCGTCACAGATGAGGGCAACGTAGAGCACAATGTTAGTCTTAATGATATGTGGTATACTGTTGAGACTATAACCTTTACGACAGATGATACTGTAGATCCCCCTGTTTCAACAACATTAAAGATTACTATTGAAGTGTATACATATGCTAATAAGAAGATTGGTGAAACATACACATGGCAGATTGACGGTGAAGATAACGACGGAGCATTCGTTCCTCCTATCGTATCTAATTACGGCCAGGAGGTTTATGTAACATTCCAGGATAAGATGTTTGCTATAGATCCAGAAACAAATGAGATTCTTTGTGCTGGTGATTCTCAAACATTTATAGAGCGTCCCGAATTCGATGAAATAAACGGAAATTACGGTTTTGTTGCAAATTTTGAATACGGTGAATTTGAGGGTATCTACGTTTATGACCTTACTAAATGGATTGATTGCGTATATTCCTACGTTATTCCCGAGAAATATGAGAATGCAGACTTTGCAGTTCTTCAGAACGGCAATATCCTTGTATGGGCAGACGTAAGGCTTGCTGATGCTGCAGTTTCGTATGATTACATTGTAAACGGAGAAAAATATGATCTTGTTTACACTATAATCGATGTTGAAAGCAAGACAGCTAAGGACATTGAGTTCGGATATGTTATCGAATACGCATGGTCGTTGTCTGATTCCGAGGGCTTTGTCACTGATGCGGCTGCTCAGCACAACATAGTTGTGGCATACCCTGTTGAGGGAGGTTATGTTAACTCTAATGAGACACTCTACTTTATAGTTGATAATGATCTTAACCTTGTTTGCAAGGTAGACGTTGCGGATGCTTATCTCGTGGATGACAACATGTTTATCAAAGAGATTGTATACAATGATGGAAGATATGTATACGAGCTTGTTGACGTAAACGGAAAGCATATTGATTACCTGCCCGCAGATGCTAATTTGGGATATGGCTACAAGATAGTTGGTAATGCGCTTTGGTCTTACAGCAACGAAGTCCTTATTGATTTTGATGACTATGACGATTTTGAATGGAACGAATTTGGAAACTACGCGCTGGTTGTAAAGATTGTTGAAGATGAAGAAGGCAATCAGAGAGAGGTTTACTACACGTATATCCCCGGACTTGAGAAGAAAGAAATAGACTCTTCTAAGGATAATTGGAGCATAGTAGGTGTTTATGACTTCGGATATGTAGTGACATACACCGTAACCAATGAAGCTGATGGAACTGTTAATAGCGTATATGAGCTTTACAATGCCAAGAATGAGCTTTTGATTGAGAGTGATAGTTGGATTGTAGACTATCAATCTTACGAAGATTACTATATCATCTGGACAGCTGACGGCACATATATAATAAAGTAATTAAACGAAAATTCCCCCGACGAAAGTCGGGGGATCTTTTTGGATTTATTTAGTTGTTTTGAGATGTTTATGTGTGAGGGTTCGAATCCCTCTCTCTCCGCCATCGCAAAAAGGACGCCTTTGGCGTCCTTTGCGATGGCGGAGAGAGAGGGATTCGAACCCTCGTGTGCTTTCGCACAAACTGATTTCGAGTCAGCCCCGTTATGACCACTTCGATATCTCTCCATAATTATGATGCGCCAGTGTGCATCATAATTATGGAGCATGATTAGATGAGGCTCGGGCAACTTGTTGTCCGAATCCACTTCGCATATCCCACCCGAAGATCGACAAGCTTGCTTGTCAGGCGCAGGGTGTGGGTATCTTCGCCGAAGGCGAAATATCTCTCCTTGATGCATACTGTACATGTTTGTTTTTTGCCGTCATTTCTGCGACTTATGTATTATATCATATATTTTTTGAAAATGCAATAGTAAATCAAAAATTATTTTTCAAAGATTATAGCGAAGTTTCGACCAGTGTTTTTTCTGTAAATGGGGAGATATAATTCGCAATAAATTTGAGAATCATTCTCAAAAGTCATTGACAATTGCGCGAGGATATGGTATAATTTCTTTTGGTTTTGAGAATGATTCTCATTTTTGTTTGTTCAAAAGGAGATAAATATGTCAAAAAAATATAAAACACAGGGAAAAAGCAAGCTGGAAGAGTTTCTGTGCGCTCACCCCGATACGCATTATACAGTTGACGAGGTGTGCCTTGCGGTAAACGGCAGCCTTAGCGGTAAAAGCTCGATATACAGAAATCTCTCTTTGCTTTGCGAGCGTGGATACGTACGCAAGTTCAAGGACGAAGGGAAGAACTGCTCGGTATATCAGTATATAGGCAAAAAAAGCGCGTGCAGTGACCATTTTCACTTGAAGTGTATTGAGTGCGGTCATCTGGAGCATCTGGAGTGCTATATGGGAGACGACTTATGCCGTCACATCGGCGAGCATCACGGATTTTC
>JAZOUO010000063.1:0-14615 GCA_045658225.1 Eubacteriales bacterium | reverse complement strand
GAAAATTTACAAAAAAAAGTTACTTTATATTTAATTTTATGGTATAATAATGTGTATTGTATGTTTTTTTACATTTTCAGTGATTTTTTATCGCCAAATCGGCATACGGAGGTTATAAATTTTATGGGTCTTTTCGGAACGTATAGTCAAAAGCAAGTAAAAAAAGTTGAAAAAATAGCGTCTAAGATAGAAGCTCTCGCTGATAAATATTCAAAGATGTCCGACGATGAGCTCAAAGCCATAACTCCTTGGCTCAAGGAGCGTCTTGATAACGGAGAAACTCTTGAGGATATTCTGCCCGACGCATACGCGGCGATAAGAGAGGCTGATGACCGAGTTCTCGGAAAGCGACCCTTCCACGTTCAGCTCATAGGCGGTATCATTCTGCATCAGGGAAGAATAGCTGAAATGAAAACGGGTGAAGGTAAGACTCTCGTTGCAACGCTCCCCGCATATCTTAACGCATTGTCGGGAAAGGGCGTTCATATCGTGACTGTCAACGAGTACCTCGCTCGCTACGGATATGAGGAAATGAGCCGAGTTTACGGATTTATGGGACTCACCACAGGTCTTGTAGTTCACGGTCAGAGCCCCGCAGAAAAGCAGGCGGCTTATAACGCAGATATTACCTACGGAACTAACAACGAGTTCGGCTTTGACTATCTTCGTGACAACATGGTAATATACAAGGAAAGACTTGCACAGAGGGGACATGATTTCGCGATAGTCGACGAGGTGGACTCTATTCTTATTGACGAGGCAAGAACTCCTCTTATCATATCGGGCGAGGGCGACGAGCCTACCGATATGTACGACAGAGCAGATAGATTTGTCCGTACTCTTAAAAAGCACGTCACCAAGGAAATGGACGCCAAGCAGGAACTTGACGAAATAGACGCAGATTACGTGGTTGACGAAAAGGCAAGAAACGCAGTTCTCACCCCCCGCGGCTCTGCAAAGGCGGAAAAATATTTTGAGGTAGAGAACTACGCAGATCCCGAAAACGCCGAGCTTGCTCATTACATCAACCAGGCTATAAAGGCTCACGGTACTATGCACCGCGATCAGCAATATATGGTGACTGATCAGGGTGTTATGATAGTTGACGAGTTTACGGGACGTATTATGCTCGGCCGTAGATACTCTGACGGACTTCATCAGGCGATTGAGGCAAAGGAAGGTGTTAAAATAGAGAAAGAGAACAAGACTCTTGCGACTATCACGTTCCAAAATTACTTCAGAATGTACAGAAAGCTCTCGGGTATGACGGGTACCGCGCTCACCGAGGAAAACGAATTCCGTGAGATATATCAGCTTGACGTGGTGGAAGTACCCACCAACAAGCCTATGATAAGACGCGACCACGACGACAGAGTTTATAAAACCATAAACGGAAAGTATAACGCGATTATTGAGCAGATACGCGAGTGTCACGAAAAAGGACAGCCCGTGCTTGTGGGCACTGTTTCTATTGAAAAGTCCGAGGAGCTTTCGCGTAAGCTCAGAAGCGTGGGAATTCCTCATACCGTCCTCAACGCAAAGTATCACGCAAAGGAAGCGGAGATAGTCGCCCAGGCAGGTAAGCTTGGTGCGGTCACCATATCCACCAATATGGCAGGACGTGGTACAGACATTATGCTCGGCGGAAACCCCGAGTTCCTTGCCAAGAAAGAAATGCGTTCTATGGACATTCCCGACGAGATAATCGCCGAGGCAAACGGAACGTCCGACACAACCAACCCCGAAATACTCAAGGCAAGAGAGATATTCTCCGAGCTTTACGAAAAATGCAAGGAAGAAATTGCACCCGAGGCAGAGCAGGTAAAGGCGGTCGGTGGACTTTTCATACTCGGTACCGAAAGACACGAGAGCCGTCGTATAGACAACCAGCTCCGCGGACGCGCGGGGCGTCAGGGCGACCCCGGTGAATCAAGATTTTATCTGTCGCTTCAGGACGATCTTATGAGACTTTTCGGCTCGGATAAGCTTATCGGTCTCGTAGATAAAATGGGACTTGACGAGAACACCCCCATTGACGCGCGCATCCTCTCCAACAGAATAGAGGGCGCTCAGGCAAGCCTTGAGGATGCAAATTTCAAGCGCCGTAAGTACGTCCTTTCCTATGACGACGTAATGAATCAGCAAAGAACTATCATCTATAGCCAAAGAAAAGAAGTTCTCGACGGCGGCGACGGAATCAAGGATACGATCAAAAAGCTTATCGTATCAAGCGTAAACGATATAGTTCGCTCGCATCTAGGTGACAGCGAGTCACTTTCTTGGGATCTTGACGCGCTCCGCGCAGATCTTACTTTCGTTTGCGACGAGGGAGACCTTGTGTTTGAAGAAAAACAGCTCTCCAAGCTCGCTGTAGACGATATAGTTCATATGCTTGGCGAAAAGGCACTTGAAAAGTATGCTGAAAAAGAAGAACTTTTTGGAGAGGCACAGTATCTTGAGATCCAGAGAGCAGTACTTTTGCAGAACGTTGACCGCGCTTGGATGGAGCATATCGATGCTATGGATGATCTAAAGGATACCATCAGACTTCAGTCCTATGCTCACAGAGATCCCGTCACTGAGTACCGTATCATCGGCGGTGATATGTTCGACGTAATGATCGACGAAATAAGAGAAAAGACTGTAAGAACCCTTCTTTCTGTCGTGCCTAGACCTAAAATGGAAATAAAGCGCGTTCAAGTCGCAAACCCGATAAACGCGGGCTTTGCGGGCGGTGAAAAGAAAACCACCGTAAAAAAAGTAAATGTTCCCAAAACCTCAAGCAAGGTTGGCAGAAACGAGCCCTGTCCTTGCGGCTCGGGTAAAAAATACAAGAATTGCTGCGGCGCAAATTCCGCAAATTAAAGAGGAACTTTAATATGGGATTTGGAATACTGTTTTTAGGATATATCATCGCGGCGATATTCTCCATGCTTGGAACATATAGCTTTGTTGGAATGCTGATAGGATACGTTATGATGTTCTGGGCGCTCTCGGAACTCAGAAAATACTGTCCTACGTTCCTTTACGCCATAATTTCCTGCGTGCTTATGATATTCTGTTCTTTCTTTGAAAGCTTTGCTGGTATCGACACACTTCTCGGACTTGGCATACTCACAAACATGGCATGGCTGACAAAAACATTTGAGATAGTGGAGTTTGCGATTGAGCTTATATTTAATCTCGCTCTTTTGTACGGAATAGCAGACATTGCACGTCGCGTAGATTTTCCCGACATACGCATAAAAGCCTTCAGAAATATGATTTTCGTAGGCATTTACAATCTATTTCAGCTCTTCCTGTTTTTGCCGTTTGCGTTTATCCAAAACGACCTGAGCTTCCTTTATTCACTCCTCGTTATACTTATGCTGGTTTATACCGTGCTTAATCTTACGCTGATATTTAAATGCTATGCGTTTATCTGTCCGCAGGGAGATGAGGAAATGGAGCGAAAGCCCTCAAGATTTGAGTTTATCAATAAAATAAATGCCAGAAACGATGCAAAAGAACAGGAGACCCTTGATTATTACAATAAAAAGATCGAGGACATGAAAAACAAAAGACATAACAAGAAAAAACACAAGAAAAAATAATTGAGAGGAGGCAAAATTATGAATACAAAGCAAAATAGTATGGGACTTTCACTTATTATCGCGTCATTTTTCTTCTTGTTCAATCCCGAATTTGCGGCGCTTGATCCAATACCCGATCTTTTTGGCTACGTTATCATGTATTTTGCCTTAACCAAGCTCTCGGATATAGACATTCATTTTGATCAATCAAGACAAAAATTCAAGCAAGCAATATACGTCGGAATTGCCGAGCTAGTCGCTTTAGCAATACTTTTCGGACTTGTAATCGAGTCCGAGAGAAGCATAACGCTTCTGATAATGACATTTATTTTCGGCATAGCCGATATTATTATTCTTCTTCCCGCACTTAAGGAGCTGTTTGAGGGATTTTTAAA
This sequence comes from Eubacteriales bacterium, assembly GCA_045658225.1. GTDB lineage: Bacteria > Bacillota > Clostridia > Oscillospirales > CAG-272 > SVTX01. The sequence goes on along the minus strand of JAZOUO010000063.1, from coordinate 10,648 downwards.
CCTCGGTATGCTTTGCAACGGCTCTGCAATGTTCGTGACTCGAAGCGGAAAGGTAAATCACACCGAAGGCGTGATACTTATCACAAGAATTTTCGTAGTTTTAAAGGCAACGCTTTCTTGTCTGCCCGAATTCACATCTCTCATAAATAATTCCGAATACAGATTTGTCGGAATTTTGAGAATATGTTCCGTGATAATTTGCCTTGTCATAGGGATTATCTGGCTTGTTAAGATTGTAAGCTACATAAAGGCAATAAAGAAGGACAAGCTCTTTATTGATAACATATCTGAAAAATACGCTGTGCTGCGAGAGACCCGTCCGTTGCTATTTGTAAAAAGACGTCTTATTTTCGGTATAGGAGCCATTTGCATAGGACTTGCGCTTTCTATTGACTTATATGGTGATTATTTCAATTTTCTGCCCGACTTTCTCAGTGCGGCAGTAATACTTTGGGGAGCGTTTAGTCTTCGTAAGTTCTCACCTCGCTGGAAACTTGTCTCGGTATTTTCAGGGATTTATGGCTTCATATCCGCTACATCTTGGACACTGTCTCTACGGTTTTTCAATGAATATTACCCTCAGGCGGCACTAAAGGTGACCGATGCATACAACAAGTATCAGACTATGTTTTATGCTGACATAGCAGACGCTGTCTTTTTCGTAATGCTTGTAATATCTTGCGTGATACTTTTTGCAGACTTAGCCAAAACACACGCCGCGCCAAAGGACAAGGATACGCTCTGCAAAGGAGACCTTTTCTTTGAGGACCTTCAAAAAAACAAAATTATCCTTATTCTGCTTGCTGTATTAAGCAGTGCAGTCACCATTTATTACGTATATTTTCTTACAAGCTATTCCAACGCTTGGTACGTTGAAATATCTGTTATATTTACTCTTGTATGCGACGTCGCTTTTGGTGCGTACGCAATTTGGTTTGGAAACACATTAAAAAAAGAAATATCCTCAAGATACTCTCTTGCGTGAATAAATGATAAAAATTCCGATAAAAATATAGTTGCCCAACAAAGCAATTTTTGAAAGGAATTTTGAATTTATGAACAACCAGAACAATTTCCAGAACAAGAACCAGAACAAGAATCAAAACAAGAACAATCAGAACCAGAACAAAAATCAGAACAACCAGAATCAGAACAAGAACAACTGACAATAAAAAAATGGGTTGTTGCACAGCAACAACCCATCACCCAGCAGGTTACATATATGAACAGAGACCAAAAATATTTAAAATTAAAGCGTGCATTATTTGACAAATGTTATGCAGATCTTAACCCGGAGCAGAGGAGAGCCGTATACACGGTGAACAACCCTCTGCTTGTTCTTGCGGGCGCAGGAAGCGGAAAAACCACCGTGCTCGTCCGTAGAATAGTATTTATAATCAAATACGGCGACGCTTATTTTAATAACTTTGTACCCGATTTTGTTGACGATACATACATAAAAGAAATGGAAGAAGCATTGTCCTCGGACGGAACGTCTATCGCCGAGTCAATGCTCCCAGACTTTGCATACAATCCCTGCCCGCCTTACCGCGTTCTTGCCATAACATTTACCAACAAGGCAGCAAACGAGATAAAAGTACGACTTTCGCAGGCGTTTGACAATGATGAGTCTTATTCCAACGACATCTGGGCGGGAACATTCCACTCAATATGTATGAGAATATTGCGTGCAAACTTCGACAGACTCGGATACAAGCCTCAGTTTTCAATCTATGATGCCGATGATACAAAAAAAGCGGTAGCGTCCGCTATGAAGGCTTGTAATATCGACGAAAAGAGCTTTCCGCTGAAGAGCGTTATCGCGGAGATAGGAAGGGCAAAGGACAACCTTATGACCCCCGACATGTACGCGGTAGAAAACGACGGAGACTTCAGAAAGTCCAAAATTGCGCGCATATACGGTGTATATCAGAAGCAGCTCAAGGAATCAAACGCAATGGACTTTGACGATATAATTATGAACACCGTCACACTTCTGCGCGAAAATGAGGATATCCGCGACTACTATAGCCGTAAATTCAAGTACGTCTGCATCGATGAGTATCAAGACACTAACCACGCGCAGTTTGTACTTACGTCAATGCTTGCGAGCGAGTTCAAAAATATAATGGTGGTAGGTGACGACGACCAATCTATATACAAATTCCGCGGCGCGACCATCACCAATATCCTTGAATTTGACAAGACATATTCAGATGCTACTATAATCAAGCTCGAACAAAACTACCGTTCCACCTCAACCATTCTCGACGCTGCAAACGCGGTAATCGCGAACAATGCGGGACGAAAGGGAAAAGAACTCTGGACAAAAGGCGAGGTTGGCAAAAAGATAACCCTGCGCAAGCTCGAGGACCAGAACTCCGAGGCAAGAACGATAGTTGAAACTATTTATAAAGCAGTTCGCGATGGCAGAAACTACAAGGACTTCGCAGTGCTTTACAGAACCAACGCGCAATCCAGCGGAATCGAGCGTGCGCTTGCCAAGAGCGCAATTCCGTACAGAATGCTCGGTGGAACTCGCTTCTCGGACAGAAAAGAAATCCGTGACGTTGTAGCATATCTTCAGCTCATTCAAAATCATAGCGACAGAGAAAGACTTCTGCGCATAATCAACGAGCCCCGCAGAAAGATAGGAAATATCACACTTGATGCAGTGAGCAGAATTGCGTTTGAGAACGACTGCAGTATGTTTGAGGTTATTGAAAACGCAAGCAAATACACGGCTCTCTCAAGAAGCGCGATAGCGCTTGAGGGCTTTGCTTCGCTTATAAATAGGCTCACAGAGATAGCCAATACATCTTCCTTACCCGATCTTTTTGACGCAGTCCTGGAGCTCAGCGGATACAGACAGATGCTTATAGATGCAGGCGAGGAAGAAAAGGACAGGCTTGACAACCTCGACGAATTCAAATCCAGCATTATTGAATACGTGACAAGCACGGATAACCCTACTCTTATGGGCTTCCTTGAGGAAAACGCACTGGTTGCGGACGTTGACAGATACGACGACACCGCCGATGCGGTCGTGCTTATGACCATACATAGCGCCAAGGGACTTGAATTCCCCATAGTTATCCTTCCCGGTATGGAGGACGGAATATTCCCAGGTATGCAGAATATAGTAGGCTCTGCCGAGGATATGGAGGAGGAGCGCCGTCTGGCATACGTTGCCTTGACTCGCGCGAAAGAGCAGATATACATATTCCACACGGCAACACGTCTGCTTTACGGTCAGACGCAGCACAATCCTGTCTCTCGATTTGTTTCGGAAATTCCTGAAAAACTCATAGAGAAAAAAGGATACGAGAACTACTACACACCTCCCACGCAAACCGCAAAGGTGTATTATCAGGACCCCTCGTACAGCATAAAACAGCCTGCCTACAAGAGTGAACCCATATCTATAGGCAAGCCGTATAATGTACCTCGAAAGAGCGCGTCGGCAGAACAGTTCAGCGCAGGTGACAGAGTCCGTCATATGACGTTTGGCGAGGGTGAGATAATCTCCGTCAAGCCCATGGGCGCAGATACACTCTACGAGGTAGTATTTGACAACGTAGGCACTAAAAAGCTTATGGCGACGTATGCAAAATTAAAGAAAATATAAAATCAAGCCTTGTCACTATATAATGACAAGGCTTTCTAAATTACAAAAGACATTATAAACGGCACTGCAGGTCAAGCCTTAATTAAGGCCGCCGGCTCCGTTTATAATGTCTTTATTGTGTTGGAAAGATAGCAATGGTCAAGTGATGAACATAGATTCAAATGAATCTCCGCACCCTACGTCCGAACCGCCTCTTGACTGCAATGCTACCAATAATATTATACACAAAAAAGAGACTGTTGTCAAGAATTTTTCACAAAAAAGAAGTTTGCCAAAACCCTGCCGATGGATAATCCCCGCGGCCACACGTCCGAAACGCGAGCTGGTCAAACTTCTAATAATAGTATACCCGAAAACGCCCAAAAAGTCAATAGAAATGCGAAAAAATTAGATGGAAAAGATTATGCTTTGCCGCGCGCAGATAAAATAACCGATGGTGCGCACAGATTTGTGGCCGAGGACGGTCAGGCACTCGGAATCATCAAAGAGGGCAAGAATTATTACATCTATGACTACGCAAGCGGTAATATTAGCTTCGCGCAGACCAAGATGGATATAAATAAGCTGCTCTCTGATATTCAGGAGCAGTACGGTGCGAGGTATATAAGCGTGGCGGTGCCGATAGATCACTCTGCGGATGTCATAGAACGAAAAACTTCTGATGTCGTATTGCAAAAAGACGGCGAGGGTGGTACAATAGAGATAAATAATGAGCAAAGTGAGGCATTGAAAAATGGCAGAGAAGTGGATCACGGTGGAGATGGGCGACGGAGCTCGACGCAATATGCCCAAAAGCAAGTGGGAAAAAGCGCAGGAATCATCAAAAGCTTTAATCGAGATAGCTTTGAAAGCGGGTTACAGCAAGGAAGAAGCCGAAAAAGAATTCTCAGTACGGATAGTGAAGGTGTACGAGTTGAACTAAACATTGCGCAGATGTTATCTGAAAGCACTATTGTTGATTCAAATGGTCGCGTTATTGCTGTATATCATTCTACAAATGCAGATTTTGATACGTTTGATAAGGGTGACATAGGTTTTCATTTTGGAAGTAGGGATCAAGCGAATAAAAGGGCTACGGACAAGGGGTATGAAAATCCCAAATATGTGAGAGCATATCTTAATATAAAAAACCCTATTCGATCCCCAAGAGATCCTATGTCTTGGAATGTTAAAGCGACGGCACTAAATCTTTGGTCGTTGGATATTATCAGTGATGCAGAGAGAATAGAAATAGAAAAAATGTATAAGCGCGGCGATAATGAATATCAAAGTGCGTCAGCTGTACGTCTACGTGAAATTCTTGAGGCTAAAGGGTATGACGGTATTGTATATCCTAATGGCTTTGAAGGCCAAGGGGATTCGTATATTGCTTTTCGTGACGACCAAATAATACGTGTTGATAATTCATCGACGAGCGACAGCGATTTTAGCATATCGAAAGATAGCAACACCAATGTATCGAATAATACCCTGTCACGTCTTGACTCCGTTCGTCCTGACAAGATACACGAATATCTGAGGGAGAACGTGAAGGGCTACAAGGCGCTATCCGTGCCTAATCAGGCTATGGTGCGCGCGATAATTCGCCAGGGACGAATGCTCGGAATACCCGACGCGGATCTGCTGCTTTACGCAAAGGTCGCAACGCGCTCGGGCGTGAATATCGTGTTCGATAAGGAAGCGACTTATCTCGGCAAGGACAAAAAGGGAAACGATGTTTATGCCGACGGCTTCTACGAGAGAGGAAAGAACCAAATAACCGTAAATCCCGAGGGTGCGAGAAGCGCGGAGAGGCTACTCATCCATGAGCTTGCCCACGCGATATTCAAAACCACGGACGGCGCTATAATCGCCGTGAGGGGTGTAAAAAACCTCACCCAAGATGAAAAGGACAGAATAACTCAGAACTATGCCAAGCTTCACAAAAACTTGACAGAGGGCGAAATTTCAATCAAGATAACGGACGAGCAGAACGCTCACTATGCGGAAGGAATGCTCGCCGATCGCGCGATACTTGAAAGACTCGTTGCGGACAAGCCGACGCTTAAGGACAAGATCTTCAATTTCTTTAAGGGCGCCGCGACCGATTACGCGGACGACGTAAAGCTCAGCGCCGAGGCAAATAAGCTCTACCGACAGTATAAGAAGCTGTTCGACGAGTTCTCCGCGCGGAACGCTGATACCAATGCCGTTGAGAGGACAGTGAGGAGTAAGAGCGACGAGAGGGAGTATGCCTTTGCAAACACCAAAGAGGAATATAACAAGCCTATCACGCTGAAGGACATTGCCATTCTTCATAGCATTGGAAGAAAGAGCATAAACGAATTTACTTCTGAAGATATAGTGAAAGCACAGAAATGGGCATATAAATTTTATGACGAAATGGGCGAAAAGTCCCCATTCTTTAGAGCGTGGTTTGGCGATTGGAGAGCACAACAGACAAAGGATTACATATCGATTGCTAACATTCCGGAATATGTTGATTCAAATGAAGCGAGAAAACAGAATCGAGGCACAGTCACAAATGGAGATACAGGGTGGAACATTCGCATTTCTCGCGAAGGAGAAACGAATACAATTTCGCATTCGGGTAAGGGACGTTTGTCTGAATATGGCCTTTCTGGAATACGAGAACTTATTCAAAACGCTTGTTTATTTGATTCGGAGACGCACGAACATCATAGTAATAATGCAATAAATGATTTTATCTCATTCGATCACAAACTGTATTCGTTAGGAAGAAGCGCTGACGGCTCGGTCGGGCTATATAAAATAACTGTTGAGGAGTTTTTTCAAAGTAAAAGCGAACCTGCGAACAAGAAATTCCACAACTTAAAATATATAGAAAAAGTAGCCGATCTCTCCGGCGGACGCACTTCCGAGAATGCTCGTAGCGGCGGCTCCACAAATGGTGAATCGACTACCAAATACAGTATAGCAGAACTGTATAATTTTGTCAAGCAATTTGATCAAGAATTTTCTGTAGGCCACGAAACTGGTGTGCATTTGACGAACAACGACGGCACGCCAAAGGTATTTTATCATGGCACAGATGCCAAGTTCAGTGCATTTGATCCTGAGGAGCTTTCGTTTAGAGAGGGATCGTTCTTCTTTGCTGAAAACCGGGAGGACGCGGCAGCATACGGCAAAAATGTGTATGAGGTTTACCTATCGGCGAGAAATCTTGCAGACTACGACCATCAGCCGAGAGAATTCTATCAGTTGAAGGATAAAAAAGCGCAGGTCAAATATCTCAAAGAAAAAGGGTATGACGGCTGGTATGCTGATATGGATAGTGGTGGATGGGGAGAAGTGTCAGTCTTCTCTCCAACACAAATAAAATCTGCTACGAGGAACATAGGAACATTTAATAAAGGCAACCCGGACATAAACTATGCTCTCCCTGACAACTTTGATTGGGATTCACTTGAGGAGATCTTCGCAGAGGCGGATGATACAAATTCGGAGTTGTTTGACGCTGACGCGGTGATCCTCAAGGGCGCACCGACCGAGAATCTGACAGTGCCCAAGGGAATAAAGCAGGTAGTTGCGAATTTCAGCAACGAGCGTGTTTACGGAAAAGGCGTTATGATGTCGGTAATAAACAAGCTTCCCGATATGCGTAGTATGAGCCTTAAATCCCGCGAGGAGTTTGCCACTGTTCTGCACGAGGCTTATAAGCAGCTTGACAGTGCGGATAAGAGACAGACCTTTGCTCACGATATGGCGGAGTACATCGTCGCACGCGAGATGCGCGAGATAATGGTGGATAATCCACAGATAGATACCGAAACGCTTGAGACCAGAGTGGCGCATCTTAAGGCGGGTGTCGGCTCGCTCACGTTTTCAAAATCCGATCTTGCGGAGATACGGTACAACAGAGATCTCCCAGGTATGCGCTCCATACTCGGTCGCTGGAACAAAAAGAGGGCGAGAAATCACGTATATACTATGGAGCAGTTCGTCATAGACTTTGCCCGAGAGACACCCGGCATGGAGTATCTTGAGGATATGCATCCCGTTGAAGCATTTCTTGAGATGGATGATATGTACACCAAGGCGAAGGCTGAGCTTGATGACAAGCTTGTGTCTATATACGAGGTGATACCCGATGCGGAAATCAACGGAATGATAAAGTATATGGAGGAATCCTTGCTCAAATCCTTCGATAATGAAGGCGAGGGGCTCCGATACTTCGCGGACCACTATGCAGACAAGCTTGCCTTCTGGCAGCTTTCATATAAGGAGCTTGTCGGACGAAACGAAATTATAAACGCGATAGACTATCAGATGCAGGAGATAAGAGATCTCAAGGAGAAGACATATCTCAACGCATCTGAATATGCCGACGGTATATTTGATAAGTCCATAGGCATGCTTGCGAGCATAAAGTATAAGGGTAATATCAATCCCAAGCTTGTGAGCGGAGCTGCCAAGGACCTGCTTTCGTGGTATAACAAGGATAATCATCTGCTTGAATACGTCAACGAAAGTAATACGGGCTATTACGTGGAGGATATTCACGAGGCGCTTGAGAGATTGTCGAACGGTAAGGACAAGCTTTCAAAGACTGACCTTAAGGACCTGTATAATACCTTGACTCACTTCAAGAGCATTATGAGCCAATACAACAAGGTGTTTATCAACGGCAAATACGTTGACGCGCTGCCGCTTGCAAAGGGCTTTGTAGAGGTTGCGGATACCAATACCGCGGTAGGCAACGTCGGCCCGCATAACCTTTTTGTGAGATATATGGACTCCTTTGGCAACCCTCTCTCGCTCATGAAGCTCGTGGACAGATACCAGGAGAATGGATTTAACACGTTTATATTCAACACGCTTCAGCGCGCTGGACTTGATGCTCAGATAGCGGAGATGAAGACGCTTGAGGACTACGAGAAATTTATGCGCGAGCATAAAGGCTATGAGGGCAAGCTGTCCGAGACAGTAGAGTACCGCGCCCGCAAGATGACGCGCGCGCAGCTCATAGGTCTGTATATGACCTCGAAGAGAGAGCAGGCGCAGGCGGGCCTTGTCGTAAACGGATATACGTACGTAGGGGCTGACGGCAACAGTATCAGAGTGCCGGGATGGACGAGCGAGCAGAATATAAGCCGTGAAGAGCTTGCGCAGAAGGTTGCTGATATTCAGAGGGAGATGGAAACTCTGCTCTCGGCTGACGATAAGGCGTATATCGAGGTTGTAGAGGCGGGCTTTGGGACCGCCAAGCAAATGAAGATTGACCGAGATATGCAGCGCTACGGCTACACCAACGCCCTGGAGGGATATTATTATCCGATAAGACGTGCGAACACCGCCAAGAGCGTAGATACGTCAATGAAGGGCGAGATAGAGCGCGCAAGCAATCCGTCCTTCAATAAGGACACGGTGCAGGGAGCAAAGCAGGAGCTTTATATTGGCGGAGTTGACCAGGTGTATTTAAGACACGTCCACGCTATGACGCAGTATTCGTATTTGTCGCCTGCAATAGATACCTTTAATAAGCTCTACAACCTTGATATATCAGGCAACAAGAACAAGGCTGTGACGATCAAAACGCAGACCAAGGAGGCGTGGAACTACAAGGGTAAGGATAACACGTCGGGCGAGCATTTGGGAGATAAGTACTTTCGCAAGCTCATAGAGGACATACAGGGAATATCCGCTTACGACGAGGGCGGCAAGCTTATGGCTAAAATGAGAGGAAACTACGCGACGTTTGCTCTTGGAGCTAATCCGAAGGTGTGGTTGACACAGTTTTCGTCTCTGTTCGCGTCAACGAGTATGCTTGATTATGATTCCGTTGTGGCGAGCTTTAAGATGGACGCCCAGGACGTTGATACCTATTGCAGCCTCGCGCAGTTGAGAAACAACGACAACACCGCCGCCAAGGCGCAGGGCGTTGTAAACAAGCTGAATAAGACCGCGGACATTCTTATGAAGCCGATAGGCGGAGTTGACCGATACGTAGTTCAGCGTTTGTTTGCCGCATGCCAAATACAGGTGCAGAAGAACGGCGGAGGCAAGGTGGGCACCGATGCCAACAAAATAGCGGCGGGTGAGTTGCTTGAGAAAGTAATACTTGAAACACAGCAGAATTCTCTTGCTACCGAGCGCTCGGGCGCAATGAGATCCAGCAGCGAGTTTATGAAGGCGATCACGATGTTTTCTGCCGATGCTATGAAGGTGACGGGCAAGGTTATTGACTCCTACGGCGAGATAAACGCAATAGACAGACGAATAAAGCTCTTGCAAAAGGCGCAGAAGAAAGGCGCAACATATCTGGATGAGACGGCGTTAGGAAAGACAACTGAGCGCACTGATAATGTCTCAAACAAAAAAATCTCCGCAGGGATGACCGATGCGGAGAGATATGAGGTGCTGAAGGATAGATATATTGAGAATATACCGACGGCACAGGAGCTTTCTGAGGATATCGTGAAGTCTGTGCCTGAAATAAGTTCTTGGTCAGATATTGATAAGCACTTTGGAAGCGAAAAGCGGGTTTTGATACATAAAATAGCATCTGAGTTTGGAGTGTTTGAACGTGGCGAGTACAGCAACTCTGATATAGGTCTGTCGTTTGAGTTTTCAAACGGAGGGCTTAGAAAGAGCTTCAATGAACAAAAGAGCAATTACCAGTCATTTGCGAAACTATTTTCCGTATTTGGCGAGGTAATAGATAACGCCGTGGGAATTGAGGTGCACAATAGAAATAATGACGGATATAAACCTGACCCGTCTCTTGCGAATGTTTATGTTTTGGCAAGTGCTTTTGCAGACGGTGACAGTATTATTCCTGTAAAGCTGGAGGTCAAAGAGTTTAACGACAAGAAAAATAAACTTTATGTAGCCATTACTCTTGAAGGAATAAAAAAGGCAGAGATCTCAGCGGAAAGGACATCCGTAAAGGAAGTTGCCTACTCTGCTCACCCTGCCAATATTAGTATATCACATTTGTTTGAAAAAATCAACCCTGCGGACGAAAGTTTTTATAAATACATACCTGTGCAGTTTAAG
>JAZOUO010000062.1:0-1022 GCA_045658225.1 Eubacteriales bacterium | reverse complement strand
GACCTTGACTGCGATTACATAATGCTTCTTTTGACCTATTGCGTGGCTCATGGCAAAAAGACTCTGCACTATGCGGAAAAGACGGCATTCAGCTTTTATGACAGCGGAATTACTACGGTCGATGCACTTTCTGCCGAGCTTCAGCGCCGAGAGAACGTAGCGTCAGTCGAGGGTAAAATACGCACCCTGTTCGGTCTTGGCGGCAGAGCGCTGACGGCAAAGGAGAAAAGGGAAATATCTTCTTGGATAAACGACTGGGGATTTACCTTTGAGATAATAGAGAAAGCGTACGAGACGACTGTTGACGCCACGGGCGGCGCATCGCTTCATTACGCAAACTCGGTGCTTGACAGATGGAACGCAGAGGGCATACGTACAATAGAGCAGATAGATGCGTCTGCCGAGAAATTCGAGGCTGAAAAGGCGCAGAAAAAGACAAAAAAATCGCCCAAAAGCAAGGGCGAGAGCGACAACCAGAATTCCAGCTTTAATACTGATGAATTTTTCGAGGCGGCGATACGCCGTAGCCTCGGGGGAGATGGAAAATGAGCTTTAACAGAGAAAACTATAAAAGAATAAAAGAGGAATACGACGGTAAGTACCTTAAAGCACGGGATGCGGCAAATCTTCGCCGCGCGCAGATACACGCCGAGCTTCCCGAGATAGCCAAGATAGACCGTGAGCTTTCAAGCGTTGGTCTTGAGATTCTTCAGGCGGCTATAAGCGGACGTAGCTCCCAAATTGACAGCATTAAGAAAAAGAATGTCGTACTTCTTGAAAAAAGAGGAGAGATGCTCACGTCTGCGGGCTATCCTGCGGATTATACCGAGATAAAATACGAGTGTCAGCTTTGCTCGGACACGGGTGCGGTGGACAATAAGATGTGTTCTTGTATGAGACGCAAGCTGGTTGAGGCGGGTATTGCATCGTCGGGTATGGCAGACCTTATTGCGCGTCAGAGCTTTGAAAATTTCTCGCTTGAATATTACAAGCAGAGCGAGCAGACCTATTCGATCATGAGC
>JAZOUO010000061.1:0-1173 GCA_045658225.1 Eubacteriales bacterium | reverse complement strand
TTCCCCACTGCTGCCTCCCGTAGGAGTCTGGACCGTATCTCAGTTCCAATGTGGCCGTTCAACCTCTCAGTCCGGCTACTGATCGTCGGCTTGGTGGGCCGTTACCTCACCAACTACCTAATCAGACGCGAGCCCATCTCTATGCAATAAATCTTTGACGTATCTGCCATGCAACAAATACGTATCATGCGGTATTAGCGTCAGTTTCCCGACGTTATCCCACACATAGAGGCAGGTTGCTCACGCGTTACTCACCCGTCCGCCACTAAGCTTAATTTCATTCCCCCGAAGGTTCATTCCACTAAGCTCCGTTCGACTTGAATGTGTTATGCACGCCGCCAGCGTTCATCCTGAGCCAGGATCAAACTCTCGAAAAATTTATATCATATCTGCCTTGCGGCAGTTACAATCTTTTCGAGCTATTCTTTCTTAGCTTCTTTTACTTTGTTGAGTATATATAACTCTTTCGACGAGATTTGCACATGCACTATTTTTTATATGCTTTGTACTTCTCTCTTGTTGTTCAATTTTCAATGATCGTTACTGCCTCGCTCCAGCGTGACAGCTTGACTATTATACCACACACCCTTTTACTTGTCAATACTTTTTTTGAAATTTTTTAAGAAAAAAGCAAAATTGGCAAAAAAATATAATATTTTTGTTTGATATGAGCACTTTTATGTTTTTTTGCACAGCATTCGCTCGAAAAATGGCGCCAAAAACCCATTCCGTGGCTATTTGTACCTACACCATTCTATCCGTTTCGCACTCTGTTTATGCTATAATTTGTTTAAAAGTGCCAGAGGAGGAACAATGATGAAAAAGATCCGCGCATCAAAACCCATCCTATTTATTATAATAGCCCTTATACCGCTATTATTTTCCTGTTCCTGCAGTTTTAATCAATGTTTTCACAAAAACGTAAAAACAGAGACGAGTGATCCCACCTGCGACTTACCGGGCGAGGCTTATGCCGTTTGTCTTGACTGCGGTAGCCCTTATCTGAGCGACGTTACGCTCCCCACGGGACATCAGATCAGCGTCAAGGAAGTTCCGCCAAGCTGTGACGAGCTTGGTTACGAGCTTTACAGTTGCAGCACTTGCGGACTTGAATACAAAGCCAACTACACCTCTCCGCTCGGTCACACGCTCAGCGTGAGCGAGACGGCCCCC
>JAZOUO010000060.1:0-5055 GCA_045658225.1 Eubacteriales bacterium | reverse complement strand
AGAGCTGTGAATCATGTCAGATGGGGAACTAAGCAGCATTAAGCGGTAAACTTGATGTGCCGTGAGGTTGCCTGCCTTGAGCAGTAGGTATGCAGATCGCGTGGAGGGGAAACACGAATTTGCGGTGTATGGTCTTCTTTTACAGCACAGTTGATTTTTTATTTGACGGTCTGCGAAATTTTCTCCGATACGTCGTCTCTATACGCAAGCTACGCTTGCTGTCCTCGCAAGCAGTTCGGCTTACGTAAGTAAGCCTTCACTTTACTTGATCCGGTGCGCCTTGTCTCAAAAACAATTTCTTTGACCTATTGAAAAGATTTATAATTACACCGAAAGGAGTTGAAAATTTTGCATCAGGCTTTATACAGAAAGTGGAGACCTGCGACCTTTGACGAGGTTTGCGGTCAGGAGCATATTACCTCTATACTCAAATACGAAATTGACAACTCCAAATTCTCGCATGCGTACTTGTTCTGCGGCTCGCGTGGAACGGGTAAGACAACGTGTGCAAAAATTCTTGCAAAGGCGGTCAACTGTCTTTCTCCCGTAAACGGAAACCCTTGCGGCAGATGCGAGGCGTGTCTTTCGGTCGAGGCGGGAGTTGCAACTGACGTGCTTGAAATGGACGCCGCTTCAAACAACGGCGTTGACAACATACGAGACATTCGTGACGAGGTAGTCTACGCGCCATCGTCGCTCAAATACAGAGTGTACATCATCGACGAGGTACACATGCTTTCCACAAGCGCGTTCAACGCGCTTCTCAAAACTCTTGAAGAGCCGCCCGAGCACGTTGTGTTCATACTTGCGACCACCGAGCTTCACAAGCTCCCTGCGACTATAATTTCGCGCTGTCAGAGATTCGACTTCCGCAGAATAGCAACCGACGTACTCAAAAACCGTCTTATGTATATTGCCTCCGAGGAGGGAATAGACTTGTGCGAGGATGCGGCTATAATGCTTTCAAAGCAGGCGCAGGGCGGTATGCGAGACGCGATAAGCCTACTTGAGCTTTGCGCGGGAAGTCGCGAGAAGATTACCCCAGAGCTTGTAAATATCACTGTTGGCTCCAGCGGACGCGACGAGATGCTCCGCGTATGCGAGGCAGTATGCGACAAGGACTATGAGACGATATTCTCGTCAGTCAACGAGGTGGTTCAGTCCTCGCGAGATATAACTGTTTTCTGGCAGGATCTCATATCCGTTTACAGAGATCTGCTTATAATAAAAACCGCTAAAAATGCGGCGGATTATCTTGACCTTACGGACAGTGAAATAAAGACAATGACCGCAGTTGCATCTAAATTCTCGCGCGAGCAGCTTTCGTATCACTGTTCAATGCTTGAGGACGCTCTGTTCTCAATGCTCAAGGCAAACTCCATTCGCAGAATAGTTGCCGAGCTGACACTCGTGAAAATGTGCGATAGCAGTCTTTCCACGTCAAACGAGTCCTTGCTTGCGCGTATAGCGGCGCTTGAGAGTAAGCTTGCAGGCGCGGACATACAGATAAAGGCAGAGCCTATACAGGACAAGCCTGCAGAGGACAAGCCTGTGGAGAAAAAGCCAAGACGCGTTGTGCAGAGCGATGACGACGAAATGTTCAAGTCCGATGCACCGATCATAGCTTCCAAAAAGTCCACTCAGCCTCAAAAGAGTGGTGAGGGTGTGAGAAGACTAAAGCCTATGAAAAACAGAGCAGAGGCTCTTGACAAGCTGACTGACACAAATGCTATGGTAGCGTCCTTTTACAAGGTAGCGAAATGGTATTTGACGGAGGACGGAAAAGTAGTTTTGAAATTCCCGACAAAGACTTATGAGGATAACGCAAAGCGCTTTGACATAAACGGAGAATTTTTAAGAGTAATAAACGCCGTATCGGGCGCAAGATATAATGCCTCTGACATTCTTTACGAGTCCGAGGACAAAAAAATCGAGTCCTCGGTAATTGACGAGATACTCGAAGCGGCAAATCAAGAATAAAATAACAAGGAGATAAACAAATGAGAGCAAATGTACCGAAGGGAGCAGGCGGTGCGGGCAATATGCAGGCTATGATCCGTCAGGCTCAGAAGATGCAGGAGGATATGGCGATAAAGCAGGAGGAGCTTGACGCAAGAGAATATGAGGTCAAGGCTGGTGGCGGTGTTGTTGCCGTTAAGATAAACGGTAAAAAGGAGATTCTTTCTATCGACATTCAGCCCGAGATAGTTGACCCCGACGACGTTGAAACACTTTCCGATATACTTGTTGCAGCAGTAAACGAGGCAATAAAGAGAGTTGAAAACACAAATAACGAGGAAATGGCAAAGATAACGGGCAGCATGAATATGCCCGGAATGTTCTGATATGGCAGAGTACATAGAGTCGCTTCAAAGGCTCGCCGTGCAGTTCGGCCGTCTTGAGGGTGTAGGCAAAAAAAGCGCTATGAGAATGGCGTTTTCGGTGCTTGATATGTCCGACGAGGACGCAAAAATGCTCGCACTCGCCATAGTTGAAGCCAAAGAAAGAATACACCTTTGCCCCATATGCCAGAACATAACCGACAGAGAGACCTGTCTTGTGTGCGCTGACGAGAGCAGAGATAAAAGCACAATTTGCGTGGTGTCCGACCCCAAGGCAGTCATTTCCATGGAAAAGGTCAGGGAATATAAGGGAGTGTACCACGTGCTTGGCGGAGTTATCTCGCCTATGAATGGCATTACACCCGACAAGCTCAAGATAAAGGAGCTTCTTATGCGTCTTTCGAATGAGGACGTAAAGGAAGTCATAGTCGCAACCAACCCCACGGTAGAGGGTGAGGCAACGGCGATGTATCTGTCTAGAATTCTCAAGCCACTTGGTGTTAAGGTGTCAAGACTTGCTTACGGAATTTCCGTAGGAGCTGACATTGAGTATGCCGATGCGGTCACGCTTAACCGCGCGCTTGAGGGCAGAAGGGAAATATGATTTTGACAATAAAAAACCGCAGGACTTGAGTCCTGCGGTTTTTTATTTAGTCAGATACTATCTCAATTATAATATTACCCGTATCTGTTGTTATTTTACACTTTCCGCCCGTCGTGGTTTCGGGGATTTGCTTTCTGCCCGTGTCGGTATTGGCTATGAATATTTTGTCGGACAGCAAAGTGCCCTTAACGTCGCCCGTGTCAGTCACAATGGTTATCTCTGACGCATCGCATCTCTCAAATCTCACGTCGCCCGTGTCTCTCTCAATAGAGAAATTACCCGATGCGACAACGTTATTCATAATAAGCTTTCCCGTGCTTGCTTTTGAGGATAGGTTCTTGCAGGTGATATTTGTGAGTGTTGCATCTCCCGTGCTTGCCTTGAGATTTATGTCGCCCTCACATACTACCGACAAAGCCGTGACTCTGCCCGTGGATACCGAAATATCAAGCGAGCCTGCGGAAAGATTCTCAAGCTTTATATCACCCGTGCTTGCCTTGAGCTTTATTTTGCCCGAGGTTGATGAGTAGCAAGCTATGTCACCTGTGCTTACGGTCACGTCTATTCTTTCAAACTTGAAGTTGCTTGGGATATATACGTCACCTGTGCTCTCGTCAATAGAGATGGATTTGTATTCCGACTGAGGCAGATATACTGTCACAGTTGTTTTACCAAAGTTAATTCCGATATACTCGTACCACTTGCGTGTATCTTCGCATTTTATTGTGAGTTTGCCGTCAACCACCTCGACCGAGTGATTTATGTTTTCGAGTTCGTTGCAGACTACCTTGCAACTCTCATCCTCCGAAGGCAAAAACGTAATGTCCGCAGTATCCGTGTCTATTACTATACTGTCAAATGGCTCGCTTACCATGTGCGTGTTGGTCTCAAATTTATTTGTGTTAAGCTTCTTGAAATCAAAATTCAATGCCATGATTAAACCTCCGAAAATAATTGCTCCGACCAGAATCAGAGAAGCCGCAACAATAAGCCAGACTATAGTTGATTTTTTCATTATGCCTTCTCCTTTCTTATAAATAGACTTTTAAGCCCTAACGCGATTTTTTTAGTGAGCAGAATTGTACCCTTGGTCGCAGCCTTGCATCCGAAGAATGCAAAGATAGACAGACCTGCAAGTATTAAGCTTGCAGCAAACATCACAATACCCGAGTAAATATACGCATTGTTAATAAATACGACACCGCCCACGACTCCGTATGCAGCTCCCACAATGGTTAAAGCTACAGAGCAAGCTGCAAGAGAAACAAAAACAGCCCACAATGCTATTATGACAGACCAAAGAGCAGCGTAAAGGGAGAGGATAACCGCAAATACCGCAATAAGTAGGGAAACCCATATAGGAGAGCCAAGAATCAATAATATGATCTCCCACGCCTTCATTTTTCTTTTAGGCTTTATTTTGTTTTTTGCGATCTTGAGCAAGGGAATTTCCGCTATTATGAGTGTCGCTATCTCGCTGACAGATCCAATATCAGCAATAGCTTCTTCTTCCGACATTCCTTCTTCCGTGCGATCGTCTATCATTTCACTGTAAAACAGTATGCTTTCTTCGATGTTATCCTGCGGCAGTCCCGACAGAGCATCGCGCAGACTGTCAAGAAATTGTTGCTTATTCATTACCCACATCCTCCTTTGTCACAAACTTATAAATTGCCATTACCTCGCGCCACTCGTCCTTGAAATCCTCAATGCGTCCAAGACCTTCCTTGGTTATCTTATAATATTTACGCAGTCTGCCGTTGTGCTCCGCCGAGCGCACGGTCAGAAGCTTTGCAAGCTCCAAGCGCTTGAGAATTGTGTATAGCGTGGATTCCGACATATCGATATACGGTTTCATATCCTTGATGATCTTATAGCCGTAAGATTCTCCATCCTTGATGGCAGCCAGCACGCAAACATCCAGCAGCCCTCGTTTTAACTGAATATCCATAAAATACTCCTCCTTGTGTAATACATCATATCACGAAGTATTGCTCTTGTCAATAGGTTTCTTGAAATAATTCAAAAAAGTTGAGAATAGAAAAAAACCACAGAAAAAATCTGCGGGATTCAAAAAGCCTTCCCCTGATGGAGAAGGCTTACCGTTGT
>JAZOUO010000059.1:0-1713 GCA_045658225.1 Eubacteriales bacterium | reverse complement strand
GGTGTCATCGATTGGTGTTTTGCCCAAATTTAACGAAAAAAGGTGAAAATTATGGATCCCGAAAACAAGAAAAGAATCAGAATTTATGTGGATAAAGATATCGTCGAAAAAGCCGATAAAGCGCTAAAGGCTTGCGGTTGTTCCTCGCGGAACGAGTTGGTTGCGAAAGCGATAGAATATTATATTTCCGAAAAAGAGATAGAAGGAGCGAGCCAATATCTTGTGACAAGAATATCAAAATCTATTGCGCAGGCAAACGATGTTACACTCAAGCAAGTCACGACCGGACTGCATCGTTACGCTATATATCTTGATATGATGGTACAAATGTTGGGGCAGGTAATTGAATATGACGAGGAGAATATCAGAAAAATGCGCAGTGAAGCATACAGGCATTTGAAAAGTGTGAATGGAAAGGTTACCTTCGAAAGTATTATGAATCACTCCATGGGACTTGACGAAATATTTGATGTCTGAATTGATAACTCTTCCGTTTGTGTATAGCTTTTCAGAACTGTTTGTGGTATTGTATTGGCTTAGAAAGGAGGCGAAAATATGGCGAAAAGAAGACCTAAAGGCGACGGTATGATAAGAAAAAGAAAGGACACAGGTCGTTGGGAAGGACGGATCGTGGTCGGTCACAAGGATGACGGAAGTCCGATACATAAGTATGTGTATGCAGATACACAAAAGGAGTTGCTTGTAAAGTTTCAACTACTCAAAGAACAATACGCCGGTATGGAGCTGACCGAGCAAAGCAAACTAACGCTCAGCGAATGGCTCGACAAGTGGCTGACTGAGATCAAAGAACCGATGATACGAGGGTCGACTGCGGTGAGCTATCATCGGTATATCGACAACCATATAAAGCTCCATCTTGGTAATAAAAAGCTTACATCGGTTCGCACCGCTGACATTCAAAAAATGTATAACACGCTGCAAAAGTCGGGGCGTGTAAAGCAGAATGAAAATCAGGGCGAAGGACTTTCCAACGCAACGGTTCGCTCGATACATATGCTGCTTCACGAAGCGATGGACGGAGCTGTAAAGGAAGGTCTGATACCGAGCAATCCTACAGACGGAACGACGATTCCTAAGCTTATCAAAAAGAGCAAACCCGTACTGCTTGAATCTCAGATTGCGACGTTTATGAGCACTCTTGGCAACGGTGAGCTATGGCATGACTTATTTTATATGGAGCTAATGACAGGAATGAGGCGAGGTGAGATATGCGGTCTTAAATGGTCGGATTTCGATGAGGAACAGGGAGCGATCATTATAGAAAGGTCGGTGGATTATAAAGAAAAGGAGCTCGTGGAGGGAGAAACAAAAACCAAAAATTCGGAGAGAAAGCTTATCCTTCCGCCAAGTGTTGCAGAGTTGCTACGGGACAGAAAAAAGAACGCTATCACAGAATGGATATTTCCGAAGCCGGACTGCCCGGAACAACCTGTGAAGCCTGGAAAAGCGTATAGCCAACTCAAGATAATTCTTGAAAAAGCGAACCTTCCAAACATGAGATTTCACGACTTACGCCATACCTTTGCAACGCATGCAGCATCAAGTGGAATCGATCCCAAGACGTTATCAAATATGCTTGGACACGCAAAAGCGAGCTTTACGCTCGATACTTATACTCATGTGACGACCGATATGCAACGGAACGCATCGGATATCGTCGGAAACTTTATAACGGATATGTTCGGAGAGGAG
>JAZOUO010000058.1:0-8521 GCA_045658225.1 Eubacteriales bacterium | reverse complement strand
CCAGCCTTCCAAGCTGGTCGCGTGGGTTCGATTCCCATCACTCGCTCCATTCTTTTTTTGCCGAGCGGGTGACCGTGAGGCAAAAATTTTGCACTGATTTTCAGTGCAGTGTGCCTTTAGCTCAGCTGGATAGAGCAACTGCCTTCTAAGCAGTAGGTCGGGGGTTCGAGTCCCTCAAGGCACGCCATACGGTGGGATTAGCTAAGTTGGTTATAGCGCCAGGTTGTGGCCCTGGAGGCCGTGGGTTCGACTCCCATATCTCACCCCATAATGCAGGCGCATCGCAATAGCGGTGCGCTTTTTGTCTAAATCTGACGTCGGAGGTTTTTATGAAGCGCAATACAAACTACGACAATTACATATCCATACTCCGCGAGGAGCTTGTGCCAGCTATGGGATGCACCGAGCCTGCGGCTATCGCTTATGCGGGCGCTAAGGCAAAGGATATTCTCGGATGTATGCCCACCAGCGCGAAAATTTCTGTCAGTGGCAATATTATTAAGAACGTAAAGAGCGTAGTTGTGCCTCATACAGGCGGTATGCGCGGAATAGAGAACGCTCTTGCGGCAGGCGTTGCCGTGGGCAATTCGGCGCTTGGACTTCAGGTGCTTTCGTCGATAAAGCACGAGCAGATACCCGAAATTTCAAGCTTCAGAGAGAAGTGTGAAATCTCACTTGAGCATAGAAAAACATCATGTGTATTCGATATAGCGGTGACGCTTTATGCGGGTGAGCATTCGGCGTACGTTCGCATAAAGGACAAGCACACAAATATCGTTGAGCTTCGTCGTGATGGAGAGGTCATATTCAAAAACGAAAACAACGAGAGAGAGACGTGTACCGACCGTTCGTGCTTGAGTGTTGAGAAGATAGTTGAGTTTGCGGACTGTGTGGATATATCCGACGTAAAAGAGATCCTTGACAGGCAGATAGAATACAATATGGCTATCGCAGAGGAAGGCATAAAAAACAATTGGGGCGCTAATGTTGGCAAGGTGTTTTTGTCGGTATATCCCGATGATATAAAGATAAAGGCAAAGGCGTATGCCGCGGCGGGAAGTGACGCAAGAATGAACGGCTGTGAGCTGCCTGTTGTTATAAACTCGGGAAGCGGCAATCAGGGAATGACGGCATCTATACCCGTTATCGTATATGCTCGTGAGCTTGGAATAGAGGAAGATAGACTTTACAGAGCTCTTTGCGTGTCAAATCTTATCACGACACATCTCAAGTCGGGAATCGGTACGCTTTCGGCGTACTGTGGAGTAGTGTCTGCGGGCGCGGGGGCAGGATGCGGAATTGCATATCTGCTTGGCGGTGGCTACCGAGATGTAGGTCATACTCTTGTAAACGCCTTGGCGGTTGACTCGGGGGTTATCTGTGACGGAGCAAAAGCGTCCTGCGCGGCGAAGATTGCCATTGCTGTCGAGAGTGGTATTCTTGGATACGAGATGTATAAGCAGGGAAATCAGTTCCACGGCGGCGAGGGAATAGTCAAAAAGGGCGTTGAAAATACTATTGAAAACGTATCACGTCTTGCCCGTGCGGGAATGAAAGAGACTGACCGAGAAATTATAAGCATAATGATTGAAGAATAAAGAAAAAGCCTTCTTTGACGAAGGCTTTTTTATATTTTTACATTTTACGTCTTGACCTTTACCAAATTATATAGTATAATATTATGAATATTTATTTATAATGGAGTAAGTATGGCAAAAATTTTCACACCCGATTATATGTTTGCGACGTATAGGGATATAACACCCGAGTTTTTGCATAGCATTGGTATATCGGCGCTTCTCATAGACATAGATAATACCCTCGCGCCTTACGAGCAGTCGCTGCCTGACGAGCATATCAAGGCTTGGTTCAAGGCTCTTGACGACAATGATATAAAGGCGGCGTTCGTTTCAAATAATGACGCTGAGAGAGTCGAGCTTTTCAATAGCGAGATAGGTATACCCGCGTTTTCAAAAAGCGGCAAGCCGTTCGCAAAAAATCTCTATAAGGCTATGGAGATTCTGGGCAGTGACGTGAAAAATACCGCAATGCTTGGCGACCAGCTTCTGACCGACGCGAGCGCGGGCAACAATATAAAGCTTGTGACGATAATAGTGCCTCCGATAAAGGACAAGAACAATCTCTTTTTCAGAAGCAAGCGCCGAATTGAAGTCCCTACGATAAAGAAATTCGTTAAGAAAAACGGAGAGCAGTACAGAGAGATATGTTCATTCTGGCTTGAGGGACGCTACAAGAAAAATTACAAAGGAAATTGATTATGGATAGAGCAAAATTCGGCCCCGGCGGAAATGGTGAGTTGTTTTACGCAGAGGGGAAAAAGTCTACATCGCAAGCACCCGAATGGGTAAAGAGCTTTGGACTTGACGCGTACGAATATGAGGCGGGCAAGGGCATTATGGCAGGCGAGTCGGCGCTTCGCAAGATTGGTGAGGAGGCAGAAAAGTACGGAATTCTGATGTCACTCCACACGCCGTATTTTATCTCGCTTTCAAGTATTGAGGAGCAAAAGAGACTTAATAGCATTGAATATATCAAGAAGTCGCTTTGGGCGGCGGAGCTCCTCCACGCGGACACTATCGTAATTCACAGCGGAAGCGCGGCGAAGATAAGCCGCAAGGAAGCTATGAGACTGTCTATGGACACGCTTGAAAGGGTAATTGAGGCGGTCGGAGACACTCCCATAAAGCTTGGTATTGAGACTATGGGCAAGGTCAATCAGCTTGGCACGCTCGACGAGGTCATAGAGCAGTGTCAGGTGGACAAGCATTACGCACCTGTCGTGGACTTCGGTCATATGAATGCTCGCGAGGGAGGACTCTTCCGCACAGTAGATGATTACAGATACGTATTTGACAAGATAGCAAAGGGTTGTGGCGAGGAGGTTGCAAAAAATCTTCATTGTCACTTCTCCAAAATTGAGTTTACGGGTGCGGGAGAAAAGAAGCATCTGACATTTGCGGACGATATTTACGGTCCGTCGTTTGAGCCGCTTATGGAAGCTATCGCAAAAGACGGTTGGACACCGAGAATTATATGCGAGTCGGACGGTACAATGCCCGAGGATGCGCTGACGATGAAAAAATATTACGAAAACTTGTTATAGACCATCGAAAAACATTCCAACACTGTGTTGCTCCTCAAGCGCAGCTCGACTTACGAATAAGTAAGCCTTCGCTTTGCGCTTTCCGGTGCGATACGCAAGCAATAGCTTGCTGACCACTTTTGCTTTGCAAAAGTGCCTTGTTTTGAAAAGTTTTTCTCGGTCTTTGTATAAGATTTTAATGATTGATAAGGAGATATTATGAGCAGA
Source organism: Eubacteriales bacterium (assembly GCA_045658225.1). Lineage (GTDB taxonomy): Bacteria > Bacillota > Clostridia > Oscillospirales > CAG-272 > SVTX01. Next base: position 5,190 of record JAZOUO010000058.1, on the reverse strand, counting down.
CTTGATAGATTTAAGAGAGAGCTTGCTGCAGTCGGAGCTGACGCGGCAGTAATCTCCTCACAGATAAACATAAGATATATGACGGGCTTTGATTACACTGACGGCTACGTGCTTATTACAAAAAACAAGTCGTACGTGCTTGCGGATTTCCGCTACATTGAGGCAGCAAATATGACTGTGGATAAGTCACAGTTTGAGGTTGTTATGCCTGACACGTCAATGCTTACGTGCCTTTCGTCACTTATGGACAGCGAGGGCGTAAAAACCGTACTTTTTGAGGAAGCTACGGTGTCATTTTCTGACTATGAGAGAATGAAAAAGTTTTTCGTGGGTCAGGAGCTTTCCACGGGCGCGTCGAAAATTGCGGACGGAATGAGACTTTACAAGGACGCAGACGAAATAGAAAAAATGAAAAAGGCGCAGGCTATCACCGACGCGGGCTTTTCTCACATGCTTGAGGTACTCACGCCCAACATGACCGAGATAGAGGCGGCTCTTGAGCTTGAGTTCTTTATGAGAAAGATGGGCTCGGACGAACTTGCTTTTGATACTATTGCGGCATCGGGTACGGCGTTGGCTCTGCCTCACGCAGTACCGAGAAACGTAAAGCTTGAAAGAGGATTTTTTACTCTTGATTTTGGCGCAAGAGTTGACGGCTACTGCTCGGATATGACAAGAACAGTCGTGCTGGGCCGTGCAGATGAGGATATGAAAAAGCTTTATAACACTGTGCTTTTGGCACAGACAACAGCTCTTGAAGCATTACACGAGGGTATGCTTTGCCGTGATGCAGACAAGATAGCTCGCGACATTATAAACGGCGCGGGATACGAGGGCAGATTTGGGCACAGTCTCGGTCACGGAGTAGGTATGTATATCCACGAAGCTCCGAGACTTGCGAGCATCCCTACGTATGACGTCAAGCTCTCGCGCGGACACGTAGTCACGGTTGAGCCGGGAATTTATCTTGAGGGACAGTATGGCTGTCGTATCGAAGACATGGTTGCTTGCTGTGATAACGGAAGCATATATAATTTCACCCACAGTGATAAGCAGCTTATTGAGCTATTTTGATAAGGTGATTTTTGAAGGTATTTTAGTATGAACATTGAATTTTTGAGCGCGGCAGCCGAGCAGACGGCAGGACAGACCGCGCAGCAGACAGTTGCTATTGAATGGAGCGTATGGGCGTGGGTGTGTAAAAGCACAGGCTGGAACTACACTGCACTTACGGTAATTTTCGCTCTTCTTTGCGCTATCGTGCCTTATCTTATGGGTAGTATAAACCCTGCGATAATCTTCTCAAAGATATTTTTCCACGACGACATCCGCACGCACGGCAGCGGAAACGCGGGCGCTACCAACACGTTGCGTACGTACGGCAAGAAGATGTCAGTCGCAGTGCTCCTTTGCGATATACTCAAGGCTCTAATAAGCGTGGGCTTTGGCTGGCTTATGATGGGACACTCCTTTGGTGGAGCTATTGCGGGATTTTTCGTAATACTTGGACATATGTTCCCGATATACTATAATTTCAAGGGCGGCAAAGGTGTTGCCTGTGCGGCAGCAGTCGTACTTATGATGAGTCCGATATCCTTCTTGTTATGTTTGCTTGTGTTTGCAATAATCGTTGTGGGAACGAAATTTGTGTCTCTGGCGTCTATTATAGGCATCGGACTTTATCCGTTGTTTGTAAGTGCGTTTGTAAGACCTGAGAAGCAAGGAGCAATAGGGGTTTTCGCTGTGCTTATTGCTGTGTTCGTGATATTTATGCACAGAGCGAACATGAAACGACTTCTGAATGGAGAAGAATCCAAGATTTCTCTTGGTAAAAAGGAAAAGGAGAATAATGAGGCTCCCAATGACAAAAAAGTAAAGCCCGAGAAAATATATAAGGATTCTGATTTTGTAAGATGCGAGGGATGCGGACACACAATACCTGTCACACGAAAGACTTGCGTATATTGCGGCGAGGAAAACCCCGCGTATGTGCCCAAAGAGGATGATAAAAAATCCAAAAAGAGAAAGAAAAAATGAGTGATATTTTAGTTGAAAACAAAGAGCTTTTGTGCAGACTCATACTCAAGTCGGCGCAGACTGAAACGTTAAAAAAAGCAGTTTTTTCCAAGCCTACTGACAAGAGCGTAAAGAAAACCGTCATCTCCCCTAAAAACATTTCGGGGGAGGTAGTTCTTCAGGCAGAGATATTCCATACGGACAACAAGGCTACGCATGAAAATATAAAGACTTATGATGTATCAAGAGTCGCAGAGTATATTGACGGCTATTCCCAGATAAATCTTCTGACTACGGCGGGAGATTGTGAATATAAGGTGTCGCAGTCGGGAAAAAGCGTGGTTATAGGCGGCAAAAAGCTCGAATCGGAGTTTTTCGCAGACAAGACCTTTGCAAGAGTGCAGATAGGCTCAAACAACAAAAGCAAGAAGTATATTCTGTCGGGAGACGAGGAGTTTTTAAAGCACCTTGGAGTCAGCGACAAGAATGGTAGAGTTTATGATAAAAAGCAGGCTAAATTCCGTCAGATAAACAGATTTTTGGAGCTTATACGTGATATAGAAAAGCATTTGCCAGATGGAGATTTACGCATCTGTGACCTATGTTGCGGAAAGAGCTATCTTTCCTTTGCGGTGTATCATTATTTTGCGGTGATACAGGGCAGAAAAGTCAAAATGACGGGTATTGACCTCAAGCCCGACGTAATTGAGTATTGCTCCGAGGTGGCAAAATCTCTTGGATTTGACGGGCTTGAATTTATATGCGGAGACATTCGCGCGTATGAAGCGGAGAGTCACGTCAACCTCGTGATTTCGCTGCACGCATGCGATATTGCGACTGACATTGTACTTCAAAAGGCGACCGACGTGCAGGCGGACGTTATACTGTCTACGCCGTGCTGTCACCATGACCTCAATAAAAAGCTTGATTGCGATGCGCTTGCCTTTATTGGAAACCACTCTATGCTCCGTCAGAAGCTTTGTGACGCGGCAACCGATGCACTCCGACTGAAGCTTTTGGAGTCAAAGGGATACGAGGTTTCCGCTCTTGAGCTGATAGACCCCGAGGAAACACCCAAAAACATACTTTTACGCGGCATACGCAAAAAGAATTTCGACCCGAACGGCACTGTGGCAACTGCGACAAGGGAAGAATATATCTCGGCTTACAGATTTCTGACGGGCGGCAAAGACCCCAAGTTTATGTGAGGTGAAATATGGGACTTATAAAAAAGATAATTGAACGCGCGACAAAGTCCAAAAATCCCGACAGCAAGAGATATAAATGGGATATGGCAAGACAGATGTGCGGTCATCATATAAAATACGTCACAGAAAAGAGGAATGACGTTGACGAGGTAATCGGTCGAAGCGGCGGACTTAATATCCGCGACGACGAGCTGCTCGTGTTTGCTTCGGCAGACGTGCTCATGCGCTGTAAGATTGAAGAAATGCAGGCGTGGGAGCTGCTTTCAAAGGACGGCGTCGTTATAACCGCGCCTGATCTTGAACACGGCGGCGTTGAAAGAACAATAATAGTTTATTACGTATATTACAGATAAAAGAGGACTAAAAAATGTTTATTAAAGAAACAACAAAGGGAATGAGAGATATTCTTCCGCAGGAGAGCGAGATAAGAGAATATCTTTTGAATAAGCTCAAAAAGACGTATGCGTCTTTCGGATTTTCGCAGATAGAAACACCCGCTGTTGAGCATATTGAGAATTTGACGAGCAAGCAGGGTGGCGAGAACGAAAAGCTTATATTCAAGATACTTAAAAGAGGAGAAAAGCTTAACGAGTCGGCGGGTGGTGCTGACATTGACGCGCTTGTAGATTCGGGACTTCGCTACGACCTCACAGTACCGCTCTCCCGTTATTATTCCAACAACGCGGCAAATCTGTCCTTGCCCTTCAAGGCAATGCAGATAGGCCCGGTATGGCGTGCCGACCGCCCGCAGAAGGGACGCTTCCGTCAGTTTACACAGTGCGATATAGACATACTCGGCGACGCGTCAAATTCGGCTGAAATAGAGCTTATCACGGCAACGTCCACGTTCCTTGAGAGTGTTGGAGTAGGTGGATGCACCGTTATGATAAACGACCGCCGTATTCTTGCGGCTATGGCGAGAGCAAGCGGATTTGCCGAGGAGCAGTTCGGACTTGTGTTCATAATTCTTGACAAGTACGACAAGATAGGCGAGGCTGGAATCGAGAAGGAGCTTCTTGAGGCAGGATATCAGCCCGAGTGCGTTGCAAAGTATATGGAGATATTCCGTGGCTCGCTTACGGCTACTGACAGATTTGCATACCTTGAGAATGTACTCGGTGACTCCATTGAGGCGGGAGTTATTGCAAACGTAAAGGAGATTTGCGAGGCGGTCGCGGTAATTTCCGATGGCAGATTCAATCTTGATTTTGACGTCACGCTCGTTCGTGGAATGGGCTATTACACAGGCACTATTTTTGAGATAAAGTCGGAGGATTTCAAGGGCTCAAGCATTGCAGGCGGCGGCAGATACGACAATATGATAGGCAACTTTACAGGCCAGAAGACCTGCGCTTGCGGTTTCTCCATAGGTTTTGAGAGAATCGTCGGCGCGTTGCTCGAAAAGGGATTTACGCCTTCTGACAGACCCGAAAAAACCGCCGTGCTGTACGATAAGCGCCTTGGCGCAGCCGAGCTTGCGATTATGCAGAAAAAGGCTATGCAGTACAGAAATGCAGGCAAGACCGTGCTTGTTCAGAAGATGAATAAGAACGTCGGCTTCCAAAAGCAGAAGCTTGAGGCTGACGGATATACAAGGTTTGTTGATATAAGATACCCTGACGAGTTGGGTAAGATGGATAATATTTAAAAAGAAGGCTCTCCCGAACATACAATTCGGGAGAGCCTTGAAATTTTTTTTTAAAAAAACAAAAAAACTATTGCAAAATTATGTTTCTTATGATATAATATTCAAGTCGCTGGTATAGCACAGTCGAGTAGGTTCACCACCTTCGGTGGTTTAGCACTACCTCCTTGTGCCATACAAGCTCATACTTCGCTGGTATAGCACAGTCGAGTAGGTTCACCACCTTCGGTGGTTTAGCACTACCTCCTTGTGCCATACAAGCTCATACTTCGCTGGTATAGCACAGTCGAGTAGGTTCACCACCTTCGGTGGTTTAGCACT
>JAZOUO010000057.1:0-33390 GCA_045658225.1 Eubacteriales bacterium | reverse complement strand
CTGGAGTTCTTCAAAACTGCGTCCTTCTTTACAGAACCGCTCATTACCTTGAAGAAGGACATCTTACCTACGAACGGGTCAGCGACTGTCTTGAATACGAAGAGCGAGGGCTCGCCGTCAACATTGATCTCAACGTCGCCTTCGATAGTCTTTTCGTTCTTCTTTGCGGTGTGTCTGGGGAAGGAAGCCGCGATAGAATCCATCATCGCGATAACACCCCAAAGTCTTGTAGCCGAGCCACAGTAAACGGGAGTGATAGAGCCGTCAATAATACCCTGGTGAACACCATCAACGCACTCCTCCTTTGTGAAGGGCTCGCCGTCAAAGAACTTCATCATAAGCTCCTCGCTGGTACCTGCAACCGCCTCCCAAAGAACCTCCTTATATCTCTCAGCTGCCGCCTCAAGCTCGGGAGTGGTGTCTGTGGGAATTCTCTTTCCGGAGTCATCGTATATGTAGGACTGCATGTCAAGCAGATCTATCATTGTAATATCCTTACCATTCTTACCAACGGGGATAAATACAGGACAGAGAGATTTACCAAATTTTTCGCGGAGCTGGTCAAAGGTTGCGTTAAAGTGAGCGTCGAGAAGATCGCACTTGTTGATAAAGGACGCCTTGGGAACGCCTGCCTCGGTAGCCTTGTCCCATGCAAGCTCCGTACCTACTTCCATTCCCGCCTTACCGTCAACGCAGATAACTACGCTGTCCGCAACGCGAACGCCCTGCTTAACCTCGCCCTCAAAGTCGAGATAGCCGGGAGTGTCTATAATATTTATCTTAACGTCCTTCCAGAAAACGTGAGCAAGAGATGCGGAAAGCGAGAATTTTCTTGTTTGCTCCTCGGAATCATAGTCACATACCGTGTTGCCGTTCGGAACGCTTCCAAGTCTGTCCGTACCGCCCGAAACAAAAAGCATAGCCTCGGCAAGAGAGGTCTTACCCGAGTCGCCATGACCTGCCAGAGCGATATTTCTGATTTGTTTTGTGTTGTAGGTTGCCATAGGAGTTTTCCTTTATCACGCAAAGCCGTGATTACCTTTCTATAATAAATAAATTTGAATACCTAAAATACAAACGGTATATATAAATTATACAGTATTTCGCATCAAAAATCAACATTTTTTGTTGACTTTTTTTGATTGGATATGTAGAACTTGTCCTCTTAATTTTGTATATTTCTTACAATTTAAAGTCTCAAAGCCCTTTGTTTGTATAAATTTTCTCGTTTTGCACATACTAAAAACAAATAAAATCAAGGAGTATTAAAATGGACCCTAAGAAAACCGAAAAAGAGAAAATGACCGAGGAGCAACGCAGACGAAGAATTAACATAGAAAAAGAGCTTGGCGTTCCCGACCCTCCCGTGCCTAACCGCGCGCACACAGAGCTGTCAACCAAGGATATACCGAGAGCAGAATCCTCAAAGCTGAATATTAACGAAAACGCGCTGCACGAGTATGCTGATAGGTATAAAAACAAACGTATGAACGATAGCAAAATGAGAATGGAAAAAGACTAAAGAAAAAGGTGAACGCATGCGTTCACCTTTTTAGTATCTATATTTTTTTCTTTTCGCAATAAGGAATATTACCGTCACGACGACCGCCATAAGCTCCGCAACTATAATAGACGCCCAGATGCCGTCAAGCTCCCATATAAGCGGCAGAATCATTACTGCTGCGGTCTGGAATATGAGTGTTCGCAAGAAGGATATTATGGCTGATGTAAGACCGTCGTTGAGTGCCGTGAAGAACGAAGAGCCGAATATCGCAAACCCCGCAAACAAGAATGAAAACGAGAATATTCGGAAGCCTCGGAGCGTCATTTGGAGCAGTGCGGGATTGCTTCCGACGAACAGTTGTGAGAGAGGCAGAGCCAAAAGCTCTCCAGCCAACAGCATCGCCACCGAGCTTATCGACAAAAGCAAAATGCTTTTTTTCAAAAGGCTTTTGAGCTCGTCTGTGTTTCCCGCCCCGTAATGATAGCTTATTACGGGCGCAACACCAACCACATAACCGATAAATATGGCAATAAAGGCAAAATTGACGTACATCAAAACACCATACGCTGCAACACCCGCCTGATCAGCATATCTCATAAGCTGAATATTGTAAAGCATTCCAACAACCGACATTGAAATGTTGCTCATAAGCTCGGACGAGCCGTTCGTGCAAGTCTTTATAAGCGCCTTGCCGTCATATTCCGCTTTGCCGAGACGCAAAAGACTTGTGTTGGGTCTAAAAAAGTAAACAAGAGGAATAATTCCACCGATAAGCTGACTTATCGCCGTCGCACTCGCCGCGCCTATAAGTCCCCACGGAAGCACGCCGACAAGCAGCACGTCAAGCACCATATTGGCAATTCCCGCTACAAGCGTGGCATACAGACCAAGCTTTGGCTTTTCCGCCATAACGAAAAAGGTCTGAAACTCCATCTGAAGCATAAACGCAGGGAGCGCAAGCAGTATTATGCGTCCGTATATTACGCAGTCCTCAAGCATTTTTCCTTCCGCGCCCATAAGCATAGCAACGGGACGAACAAATATTATTCCGAGCGTCGACAAGACCACGCCTGTCGCGATAGAGACGTAAACCACAAGCGAGAAAAGACTTCTCGCCCTTTTCATATCTCCCTCGCCCATGGTTTTGGATATGAGCGCCGAGCCGCCCGTGCCGAACATAAAGCCGAACGCGCCAAGCATCATAATAAACGGATATATGAAATTTAGTGCGGCAAATTCCGTCTCTCCCGCAAAGTTTGAGACGAAAAAACCGTCTACCACGCCGTATATTGACGAAAACACCATCATCACTATACTCGGCAAGGTAAATCTTAAAAGCTTTTTATAAGTAAAATGATCGGATAACTGAATTTTCATATTTTAATCTATTCTAAAAAATCTTCTCGCGTTCTCGTTTGTAATTTTAATCATTTCCTCATAGCTGACGTTGTGTATCTCCGCCATTTCTCTGACAGTATTGGATATCAAAATAGAATTGTTCATCTGTCCGCGATAGGGGTGAGGCGCAAGATAGGGCGCGTCGGTCTCCGAGAGGAGTCTGTCAATACGCGTTGCCGCGCAGGCTGCCTTGACCTTGCTCGCATTTTTGAACGTCACAGTGCCCGAGAAGGATATATACCACCCGCGCTCGCAAAGCTGACGCACCATTTCGTCGCTCATAGAGCAGGAATGCAGCACGCCGCACACGTTTGGGTGACGGCATATCATATCAAAGGTGTCTCCGTGCGCATCGCGGTCGTGGATTATCACGGGCAAGTCATATTTTTCGGCAAGTCTCATTTGCTGCTCGAAATATTCATACTGTAATTCACGGTTTACAGGCTGCCAATAGTAGTCAAAGCCTATCTCGCCGATAGCCACTATCTTGTTATTTTTGCGAGTCTCAGGGTCAGAGAGCATAGCCTCAATTTTTGATATATTTCCCTGCACGTCAGCACCGCAGACGTTCTGCGCATCGGTGGGATGAATGCCCACGGCAGCATACATAAAATCATAAAGTTTTGCTTGCTCTACAACGGCTTTTGAGGTTTCAATGTCCGCGCCTATATTGACTACACAGCCCACAGAACTCTGAAATTCTGCGCTTGACAAAAGCCCGTCTGCGCCGCCGTCAAGCTCACAGAATTTGCGGCTGTAATAATGCGCGTGGGTGTCAAAAAGCTTAGTTTTATCTATCATCTGTAATCAAACCTCTCTCCCAGAAGTTCGGGGCAGTCTCTGCCCGCCGACATCTCCTGTATTTTTTCAAGCAGAGGAGACACCGTCACGCTTTTCAGCGCAAATGTGATTTTGACCTTGTCTGAAAAATCGGTATCATCAACAATAGCGTTGAACTGCGGCAAAAGCACAACATACCTCTGATAGTCGGAATAGGAGCATTCAAGCGAATAAACAGAGTATTTCTCATATGTAATTATCTTCGCCGCATCCAGCGCAATTTTCGCGCCGTGCGAGTAGGCTCTGACAAGTCCGCCTGCGCCAAGCAAAATTCCGCCAAAATAACGCGTGACAACAACGACTGCGTCCTCAACTCCACTCTTGCGGATAGTATCAAGCGTGGGCACGCCCGCAGTTCCCTGCGGCTCACCGTCATCGGAATAACGGGCGATAATACCGCCTTTTAAGACGTACGCCCAAACGTTGTGCGTGGCGTCGGAATATTCTTTTTTCAGACTCTTGACAAATTCCATAGCCTCGTCCTCGCTCGTCACGTGCTTGGCGTGTCCGATAAAGAGAGACCTTCTCTCCTCAAACTCGGCGTGTCCTTCACCCTCAAGCGTGGTATAAAGCACGGGTTTTGATTGCTCTGCCATCTGAATTTTCCTTCCTTTATATAATATTGTACTTTTGTTTAATAATCTTCATCGTTGCCTGCGGGATAATTTTCGTCGTATTTTTTAAGCATTCCGCGAGTCTTTGCGTCAACCGTCGCTATTACTGTCACACAGTCCGCGCCGTATTCCACGTCCTCAACAGTTGCATTTTTGTAGAGTATATTCATCGCACCAAGCTCGGAATTGGGAATCTTGAATGTCACCTTGGTCTTGCCCTCGTGAATGACCTTTTGTATAGTCTCGGCAAGCTCGTCACAGCCCTGACCCGTCAGCGCGGAGATAAACACCACGTTCTTGCGGTCTGAATTTCTGTTCATCAGAGGCGCATCTAAAATTCCCTTATCGCACTTGTTAAACACGTATATTCTGGGCTTTCCGCCTGCGCCGAGCTCCTCAAGTGTGCTTTCGGTACACTCAAGCTGGGACAAACATTCGGGGTCGGACGCGTCGCAAAGTATCATTATTATATCCGAATACACCGCCTCGTCAAGCGTGGACTTGAAAGCGTTTACAAGATGATGTGGAAGCTTGCGGATAAATCCTACCGTGTCGGTCAGGAGTACTTGCTCGCCGCCGGGAAGCTCGAATTTACGTGTCGTGGGGTCAAGAGTCGCAAAAAGCTTATCCTCCGCGAGAATTCCTGCGTCTGTCAGCTTGTTAAGAAGCGTGGATTTTCCCGCGTTGGTGTATCCGACTATCGCAATTTTAGGGAGACCGCTTCTGTCGCGCGAAACGCGCATTGTACGTCTGTTTTTGTCAAGCACCGCGAGTTCTTCCTCAAGCGCGGTGATTCTTCTCTTCATGTGTCGTCTATCCGACTCAAGCTTTGACTCACCCGGTCCGCGAGTACCAATACCACCGCCCAGACGCGACAAGTCCTTTCCCTGTCCCGTAAGTCTCGGCGCGGTGTATTTAAGCTGCGCCAGCTCGACCTGAAGCTTACCCTCACCGCTGACTGCGTGGAGCGCAAAAATGTCAAGGATGAGCATGGAACGGTCGATAACTCTGACCTCGTCGCCTATGTCCTCCTCAAGATTTCTTATTTGCGAGGGAGAAAGCTCCTCGTCAAATATTACAAGCTTTACTCCGTTGTTTTTGCAAAGCTCGGCTATCTCCTGCACTTTTCCGCTACCGATAAGAGTTCTCGCCTCAAGCGTGGACTTGCTCTGCGTCACGTACGCAAAAACCTCACCGCCCGCAGTGTCAAGCAGTCTTTCAAGCTCGGACAGAGATTTTTCGACCTCGCCCGCAGTGTTTTTATCCGTAATAATGCCAACAAGTATAGCTTTTGACTTTATATTTTCTTCGTGATTTAACATATATTCACCACCTTTTTAAGTATTTTGCCCAAGTTGTGTCTTCTTAAAAGGATTTTGTAAAAGATTGAAAGAAAAAAGGATTGCGTTTAGCGCAAATCAGCGCACGCAATCCTTTTATCGCAACCGTAAAATCCCTCCGGATATTACTTTTTGGAGCTTTCAAGTCTTCTCTTGAACTTGTCAACACGTCCGCCGGCATCAACAAACTTCTGCTTACCGGTAAAGAAGGGGTGACACTTGGAGCAAATTTCAACTCTCATTTCGCCGCCCTTTGTGGACTTTGTTGTAACCGATTCTCCGCAAGCGCATCTGATTACGCACTCTTCATACTTAGGATGGATGTTCTGTTTCATTCTTTTTTCACCTCACAAAATTTCTTCACTGTTCTTTGACAGTGATTTCACAAGTGGATTTATTATATCACTTTTTATCTTGCTTGTCAATACCTTTTCAAAAAAAACTTTATTTGCCTCCACACTTAATTTTTTGTGCGTCAATACAGGAAACGACAAGATTTTTTTCGCGAGTGCTGTATAATAAAATCAGAGCTTGGGAGGTGGTTTATACGGAAACGTACGTTTACGTTGACATATTGTTTCTCATCAATTTCAGTATGGATTATCTCTGTCTTTACATATCGGCAAAAATATTAAAGCGCGCGATCTCCCCAAAAAGAATGATACTCGCATCACTCCTTGGAGCGATCTATTCCGTAATATCCGTGTTTTTGTCAGTTGGCTCTGGGCTTGCGCTTGCCGCGGACATATTGGTGTGCGGACTTATTTGCATCGTTGCGTTTCACACAAAAAAGCAGTTCAAAAAAACATTGCTGGCAACTCTGTTATATTTTCTCGTTTCAATGACAGTCGGCGGTATTATGACCGCGCTGTTTAATCTTGTAAATAAGCTTGATTTGCCGTTTGTCATAGCAGACAGCGATGGTTTGTCCGTATGGGGATTTGCCTTGCTGGCAATGCTCGCCGCTATATTTGCAACCTTTGGCGGCAATTTTATTTTCAAGAAAAAAGAGATAACCTCCTGCCAGCTCAAAATCCTATTCGACGGCAAAGAAAAAACATTCAATGGAATGTCCGATAGTGGAAACCTTATTCGTGATCCGATAAGCGGCAGGCCCGTCATAATAATTGACCGCAGACTTGCAGACGGGTTTGTTGATACCAAAATTTTAGAGGACTTTACCGCAGGAATTTCAAACAAATCCAAAGCATACTCCGGTATGCGTATAGCCCCTATAAGCACAGTGTCTGGAAAGAGTGTCATAGTCTTGCTTCGGTCAGACAGAATAACTCTCACATACACTCGCGGCTCAAAGCAGGAAAGTATCCATCCCGACGCAATGTTCGCGCTTGGCGATATAGGAAAAAGTGCCGAGGGCTACGACGCTATAATTCCCTATTCTCTGTTCAGAGGTTAATATTATGATAAAAAATTTGTTTTTCAAAATAAAAAAGTTATTTCTCTCGCTCAAAGAACAAGGCATCTATTACATAAACGGTCCCGAACTGCTCCCGCCCCCGCTTTCTCCCGAGGACGAGGCAGAAGCCATTGCCAACATCAAAACAGACGAGCGAGCACGCTCACTTCTTATCGAGCATAATTTAAGACTTGTGGTCTATATCGCAAAAAGATTTGAAAATACAGGCATATACATAGAGGACCTTATCTCTATAGGTACTATAGGGCTTATAAAAGCGGTAAATACCTTTTGCGCGGATAAAAACATCAAGCTCGCCACGTATGCGTCCCGATGTATTGAGAATGAGATACTAATGTATATCCGCAAAAACTCCTGCCACGCAAACGAGCTGTCAATCGATGAGCCACTCAATGTAGACTGGGATGGCAACGAGCTTTTGCTCTCGGACATTCTCGGAAGCGACGAGGATTCCGTGTCTGCTGCAATCGAGAGAGAGGAAGAAACAAAAATGATATACGCCGCCGTGGAAAGCCTGTCTCCACGCGAAAAACAAATAATTCAACTTCGATACGGACTTTATGGCAAGCGCGAAATGACTCAAAAAGAAGTCGCGGACTTCCTCGGCATATCTCAGTCCTATATTTCCCGACTTGAGAAAAAAATAATCTCTCAGCTAAAGACTCAGCTGCAAGGTAAAATATAATTAAACGGCGGTGTTGCAACACCGCCGTGATTTTTTGTTTTTCGTTGCCCAAATCATAAGCAATAACGCCATGGCAACTGAAAATTTGTTTGTAGCTAGGCGCTTTTGCCCTGCAAAAGTGGGCAGCAAGCTCCGCTTGCGTATCGCACCGGAAAGTGCAAGTCGAAGGCTTACTACCGTAAGCCGAGCCGCACTTGAGGAGCAACGCAGAGATGAGCAAATTTTTTATTCGGCTGTAAGACCGGAACGCTCTATGCCTTCTACGAGATATCTCTGCAGGAATACGTAAAGCACAACAAGCGGCAAAATTACCATAATACCGCAGGTGTTTCGTATCGCGGGCACATATAGTGCCTGACCTTCGTACTCGTAATTCAGGCTGACTATGTCGTTAGGAACGTCAAGATACAGCTTAGAAAGCATAGGTGTGATATCCTGGTCGAAGAACAGTCCTATATAGAACTGGTCTGTCCATTGCCAGCAGAACGAGAACAAGAATACTGTTATAAGCATAGGCACCGACATGGGAAGAATAATCTGGAAGAATGTTCTGAAATCACCCGAACCGTCGATGTACGCAGATTCCTCAAGCGAGTCAGGAATTCCGCGGAAGAACTGACGAAGCATAAATATGTAAAGTCCGTTCTTGAACGCAAGACCCGTAATCGACAAAATGATCATAGGCCAGAAGGTATTCTTAAGATTTATAGAGCCTTCTCTTGCAATCTGACGAATCAACTCACTGCTGGATTCAGCGTCGAATATTGAAATGTTAGCAAGCACTCCGTCTATTGCTTCAACACCTATACTAGCACCGCCGCTAAGGAATTTAATTATTCCAAGCACGTCGAAATATCTAAATGCCATTTCAAGCGAGAACTGAACAGTCTTGTGGGGAATTACCATTGTAAGTACGACCAAAAGGAACAAAAGCTTGTTTCCCTTGAACTTGTACTTTGCAAGACCATATGCGATAAGACAACAGGAAAGAGTCTGAAGAATAGCGCACACTATAGAAAGTATAAATGTATTCTTAAACGCATTCAAGTAAGCCAGGTCTGTCCAGATCGCCTTGTATGTGTCAAACGTGAAGTTTTTGGGAATAATCTGCACTGTCACATCCAGAAAATCCTCGGGCGACATAAAGGAAGATGCTATCTGTGTAAAGAAGGGATAAAGCACAACGTATGCGATACCCAAAAGAAACACAAATCTGAAAAGCTTAAATACAACATTCTGAAGGAAGTAGTAATTTAAAAACTTTGCCTTAAGTCTTTCCTTGAGAGGAGTACGCTCAAAATCCGCCCTGATTCTTCTTTTTGATTCTTTGACTATTTTAGCCTCAGAAACTGTATTATTAGAATCCATAATTTTTCCTCCTCCCATTAGTCTCTTCTCTGATAGAATACGAACATAGACATAATACCTGCGACCATGGCTATTATAAGTATTACTATCAGGAAGTATATCCACGACATCGCACCTCTGATGTCATCGCCCAAATTACTAGACTGAATATAGCTCATTACGGTATTGGTTTCTATTGTAAATGCGTCAATAACCGTATAAACTGCATTAACAAGTATCATGGGGCTTATCATTGGGAGAGTTATCTTCCAGAAGGTTTCCCATCCACTCGCTCCGTCTATCTTGCAAGCTTCATATATAGCGGGAGAAATGGACTGCAATCCCGAAAGGAATATAAGCATCTGTACGCCCGAACGGTTTACGATAGAGTAGATCTTATTGATCATTTTTACAACGTATTCAACAAGCTCCGTACCTACCTTCATATTAGCAAACAAACTTTGAAGGTCCATCGCTGATACTATTTCGTCGGATGCGCTTGCTCCCGAGCCATCGTCGATACCACCTGTCATTGCGTCTCCAATAGTATTCATAAGGCCAAGAGACGTCATAAATCCGGTTGCAAGAATAACAGGAAGGAAGAATATCGCACGGAATGCCGCACGTCCCACCATCTTCTGGTTAAGAAGCACTGCCATAAACAGCGAGAACAAGAGGATTGCGGGGATATCAATGATAAGCTCTCCTATACCGGTTATAAGTGTCCTAATAAAACTTGTATCCGTAAAGAGTGCGTCGTGATAATTCTTAATTCCAACGAATTCCAGTGTAAATCCACCCGTGGGAATTATCTGCAAATGATTAAAGCTATACCAAACTGAGTCTCTAATAATAGGAAAATAAATACATATAAATCCTATCACGAACGGAAGTACAAATAACCAACCCACTCTGGCTTTTCTTTTGTCCAAAGATGCGATCTTTCTTTTCTTAGGAGCTTTTTGCTTTACTGCAATTTCACCTGTCATAATTATTTATACCTCCTTTCTTAAGCCATTACTGATACAAAGTCGTATCCGGCAATAGTATACTCTATTCCTTCAAATTCAACTTTTACAGAGAAGTCATTATAGTTGAGAATCAAGTGCTTGTATGCTCCGTTTTCATCTCCGTAAGTCACAATTACAATACTATCAACGATGTATTTGGAAACGTCTTCTTCATGGGTCTCATTTTCAACATTGCCATGTCCAACATAGTTCATAGATTCCTCATACACAGCGTTAAGCTCTGCACTCGCATTCTTGTCATTAGAAACCCTATCCATGATGTCAGCTATCCACTCGTTTGCAGAATCCAGCATGTTTTTATAAGACATCTGGTACTCATAATAAACGTAATATCCGTTGATTATTGAATAATAAATATCTTTACCGCCTTCTTCGGTTGCTTCATGCTTGTATATAATCAAATCGTCCTTGTCCAAAAGGTCGCCGTCGAAATATACATCCAACTCGTCAAGCGATATTTCTTCGCCATTAAGCTGCTCTTCGATACCGTTAATATTAATGATACCGTCAATACCGCCAAGCTCGTTAATTTCACCGATAGAATAGCCGTCATGCGCGCTTCCTACCGCATAAGCATAGCCGCCCTGAAGTCCGTTCTGGGGATTTTCTATAAAGCCATAAGCATACGTGGGCTTGTTGTCGATCCAATCCTTCTCAGGAAGAAGCTTTACATCCTTGCCGTTGACCTTATATATTGCCTTACGAACAAGTCTGTCCTTTTGATAATAATTTTCAACCAATGCGTGATATGTCTCTGCCTCATTGATTATATAATCAGTTCCACGCTCATCATCCTTGAGAATCTGTATAGCAGCTTCAGTGCTATCGATATAAGATTCAACCGCAGCTACTGTGTTCTTAAGCTCTCTGTATGTTTGTCCACACAAGAAAGCGAAGTACATGTATACTTTGTTCCAATCCTCTTTGCTCTTTGTTGCTTTCCAATTGTCTAGGCATTTAAGAAGTTCGCTATAATAATTTTCAAGAGACGTGTATTTCTGAACTGCTGTAATTACGTTCTGAATAACGTACATTTCAGCTATACGACCCTCTTCTCTTGCCTTTGTGAAAGCAAGCTCGAGTTCTTTAAGTTCATTCTGCTCAAGATGATCCTTGGACTCAATATAATCCGAAACAGCATCACGAATATCCGACTCTATCTCATCAATATCGGGAATACGATCAGCCTCCACAAACTCATGATCTATAATGTACTTATCTTGTACATCACCAAGGGCCTCATTAAGAGTATCATACGCGGAAATAAGGTCTTCTTTCCATATGTCGTATCTTATGGAATAGTATTTGCTCAGATAGGAATCCTCTTTAAGTGAATCCGTGTTTCTGTAAGAAAGCACGAAATAAGGGGATGCGCCGTTTTCAATAGCCTTGAGCATTGCATATTGCATATCGCCCTCCATATTGAGGGGTTCACCGGCAAACTGCATAGAACCGTGGAGCACCACTCCAATAAAGGGAACTGCGTTTGCAGAACGTCCCTGGCGTGATGAATCAAGAGCTACGTCGAGAATATGGTCCACATATTTCCACGTATAAGCATTTCCGCCGGATGTCATTATCTCAACATCACTACCCAGCTTATCGCTGATATATTCCAATGCCTCAACAGTGTATTCCTTGGAATCCTCACGGTTGTAAGGCTCATCCTCGTCAAAGTCTGAGTTGAGCGCGTTGCCAAACGTACCAAGCGATATTCCGTTGATATTCTCATACTTCAAATACTTATCTACAAGCTTTTCGTAGAATTCAGAGAAGTATGCGGGAGAAATAACAAGGTCATAGTAGTTTATGTATTTCTGCTGCGTAGCGCTATAAACTCTCTTGCTTGCATAACGGTCATCTATAGTCTTCGCTGCATGCTTGCTTCTGGATACACCGTCAAAGCTAGAGGTTCCTATTATATAGGCAAAATCAAAGTCCGGGAAAACTCCCAAGTTCTCGCCTGTAGCATTTTTCTTTGCTGCATAATTCAGCAACTCCTGGAATCCCTTGTTCTTACCGACCACTCTTTCAAACTTAAGATTTTTGGGTACAGTATAATACATACCTCCATTTGCAAAACCCGTAAGCTTGAAGTTTATGTTTGTAATTCCCTCTTCTTCAAGATCTTCATACATTGTGACTATGTCTTCAAATGTAGTAAGAGCTGTCATTCTTGTGACAGGAATAGACAGTATTCTTTCCACAGTTTCAAGCGCGCCAAACGACTCGATGTAAAGCGGGATATCATCATCAACATCATCGTTAGTCAAAGGTGTGAGAATGCCGTTGTTTGTAAGGTAGTCGCGATAAGCAACTGCCATTCCGAGCCAAGATGCGTCATAAACAGTATCTCCTGTCTCTACCGCCCGGTCTCCGTCTGAAAGCATTATATATCTTATCTTATAACTTCCAAGATACTTTCTTTCACTTACTACGGTACGTTGGCCAAGTCCCGAAACGGATATGGATTCCTGAAGGTTGTAGGTGTCAGAAGGTCTGGGAGTAAATTGCATCTTGACGGAGTTGTAATCATTCTGGTTTCCGCCATGATAGGATGCAATCTTTGTAAGCGCGTCTCCCTCTTCAATAATAGCAAGGAATCCACTCTTTTTCTCGGTTATCTCTACCTCTCCATTACCACCCTTCACAATAGGAGCATACATTTCATACAGGTTGAGATATCTGTTGTTCTCTCCTGTAGTATCAAAACTATTGACCTTATCGTATATGCTACCATCAAGGATCGTGACTGTTTCTTCATCCTGCTGGTTCTTGGTTGTAATCTTATATTCCTTTGATGTTTCAACTGCACCAAAAACGGGGTATCTTATGGTTTTTTCATATGTTCCCTTGAGTTCGTGGTATGCAAAGTCGTTGCCATAAATCTGACTATATACGCTAATGGGCGTGGAAGCTACATCTGCCGTATCAAACTCGTAAATCGCACCAGAACCGTCAGGCATAAAGTTGTATCCCTCACACCAGTTGCTTCCGGCTCCCATATAAGGCAAAACAACAAGAGAATTAAGAGTGTAAAGCGACTCATTGAAACGTATGCCATTAGCGGGAAGTCTTACAGTAAGACCCTGCTCATCGATGGTATATTCAAGAGCCATCTTAAATACAGGGGAGTTAGCATCATCCGCCTCATATTTGGTTCTCTCGTGGTCATACTCAAGCTCTTCGTAAGAGTAGTCAGGGCAATGAGTTTTAATGCTCTGTTCAAGCTTTATGAGCTCTGCTTGTGATATCGTATCGGACAGAACGTACATTACTTCGATTTCCTTAAGTGCGGGGAAATCCTCAAAAAGTTTTTTCTTCTCGGTATCAGACTTTTCAATCTTTTGACCGTTTTCATCAAGAATAAACTCTCCTGTAATAACGTCTATCTCATATTTTGAGACCGCCTGATAGTTTACAAGGAACTGCTCGGCATACCATTCGCCCCATTCCCCGTGTACAACCTTCATGCCCTCTATAATATCTTCTTTAATCAGCTTATTGAATCTCTCGGGTTCTATTGAATGAGGAACAAGCATCTTTGCTTGCTCGCGTCCTATAGTATACTCAACACGAATACCGTTTTTGATATTCTTAATTATAATCTGATCTTTCTGAGACGCCATACGGAAGCTTGTGTAAGTATAGCTGTGTCCGGTAATGTCCGTGAAGGAAAGCTCTATTTGGGACAAAAGCTGCTCTTTTATACTACCTGTGGTAGAATCTTCAGTCGTGCTGTTAGACGACTTATCCGATGCTACATCCCAAGGGTTTGTGAAGAGCTTTTCACCGGTTGAAATCTTTACAATAGCAACTTCTCCGCTATAATCATCAACGTATATTTCATATCCGTGATTGCGGAAGGCAAGAGCCATGGATGCAAGCTTTTCATCTTCAGTAGCATAAATCTTTTCTGTGTAATCCGCGGGGGTCTTTTCAACAATAACATTTTGAGTTGTATCGTCCTCTTTTACGTCAGCATCTGCTTCCTCAGCAGATATGCTAATTGCCATTACAGTAGTCAATGAACCGATCATCATAACTACAGCTAAGAGCAACGATATAATCTTATTAAATTTTTTCATTGTACATCTCCTATCTGTAATTTACAATCGGAATTTGATCTCTGTGACAATGTCCGTAATCAGACTTACCATCTTTCCTACGAGTGTTGAGAACAAAATCGCGATAAACATAATAAATACCATACCCACAATAGTTCCTATTACGGTAATAAAGTTCTTACCCATGGTATAGTCGTGTGTCACCATCGTTCCGCAGAACAAAAGCAATCCTACCCATACCAAAGCAATAATATAGAACATATTGACTATGTCAAGCTCTGCTTCTGTAGCAACGTTCGCGTAAATAGTCGAAGGTATAAGAAGCAGTGGCAAAGGAACCAAGCTGTAGGAACAAGCTATGAAAATGTCCTTAAGGCTTCCCTCGCCTTCAAACAGTGTTGTAAGACACCAGTTTGCAATTACGAACAAAAGCAACGGAACAAGTACGCTGAGAAGCTGCATCCATACGGACGAGTACACACCGGTCGGATTTGAAAGATAACCCGAGCCGATTATCTGATAGTAAAATGCAACTACCGTGACGGCAATATACACTAGCGAGGCACGAATGGATCCTCTCTTTTCATGTTTGAGGTCCCAGAAGCCATCAAACGGATGCAACATAAGGTAGAATCCGTAAGCAAGCTCCTGACCAAATGTCTTTTTCTTGCCGGAATGCGTTGCTTCCTTGTTTACTTTTCCAACAAACTTGAAGAACAACACGAACACCGCTATGATCGCTACTATTATAATAATAAGGAGGATAAAGAAATTGGACATCCATTCTTTTCTGATCTCCTGGAAGGACTTTGACCAGTTTGACGTATCATACGCTGCCTCAAACTGTTCAAGAGACGCTTCATATTCTCCATTTCTCTGCATTGCCTGACCGATACCTACGTATGCGGCATCAAAGTTAGAGTTTCGCTGAAGCACCTGTGTCCAATAGTTAATTGCTATGTCAAATTCCTGATCATTCTCTGCAGCTAGTGCATCCACCAGAATATTGCCGTATTCGGTTCTCTTATACACAACGATTTTTGATGCCTGGTTGTCAAGAACAAGCATCTTGGGACCCTGATAGGTGATAGCCTTAAGACCGTTTTTCATTATATTACCGGTCATATTACCTATATCGCCAAATGCAAACAGGAGGCTTCCGTTATCATCGTAAGTATATATCTTTGAACGCTTCTGGTCAATTATAGACCAAGTTCCTTCTTCACCTATGGCAACGTCAACAATAGTTGAAACTCCTGTAATATCGTCATCGCTGAATCCCACTCTAGAGAAGTTGATCTCTCCCGCAGGGGGCCAGAAACCATTACGCTTCATTATCTCCTCGCCGTTAGTATTAAGCATCTTAACGGGAAGGTATGTACCGTCAACTACCTTATTTGTTATTGCCGCCGCAACCGAATTTTCGTCAATGGATGATGTTGTGACGTAAATAAATCCATTTTCATCAACCGTGATGTTGTTGAATTCACTTGCCACGTCCTGAGCCTCAGTTGCCTTCTGTTCATCTGTCTGGAATTTCTTCCAAAGAGCATCCCAAGCAGAAACCGTTACTGCCTGCGCTCCTATAAATCCTGTAAATTCACCCGTTTCAGTCATAACGATGATACCCTCGGTGGTGGTTGAGGATACCACGAATATACGGTCGTATTGGTCTACCGCAACAGCCACAGGCGTATAAAGCGAGCCCTTTTCAAAAAGATTTGACTTCGGAGCCTGAACTATACGCTCAAAATTACCGTTGAGGTCGAAAACAACCAATCGAGAAGCTCCCGTATCACATACCCAGATGTTTTTGTCTGTTATAAATACACCCTGGGGCTCTGTAAGCACCTCGGGAACACCCTGATCGTTCTTGAATGTGCTAATTATAAACTTCAATTTATAATAGCGGTCAAGGCACACAATTCGATTATTTTTTGTGTCTGCAATATAAATATTGTTATTCTCGTCTGTTTCAAGGTCGCTGGCCGCATTCAGCGGTATGTCAAGACCCATATATGCCGAGTCAATAACAGTATCGGGAGTGTAGGCATCGGGTGACAGAAGCGGGTATCCCGAGATAGAATACGTATACGTCTGATACGCCGAGCCTGCGCTCGCCACAGCTACCATACAGGAGGCAACCATAACTACTGCAAATATTAAACACAAAATCTTTGTGATTTTTTTCATTATGTTCTCCTCCAAAATTAGTCTTTCATTCCACTCGAGCCCATGGTTTCAATAATGTTGGACTGAGTGACAACGAATACGAGAATAGGAACCAGCATCATTACGACCTGAGATGCCGCAGATGCACCCGCACGCTTAATACCGCCCGCTGTGATCTGTCCTATCGCGTAGTTGAACGATTTAAGCTGCTCTGAGTGGATATAGCTGGATGCACCCTGATTCCAGAGAGCCTGGAAGGAATAAACTATAAGTGTAAGCCATGCGGGCTTAACCATAGGCATCGCAATTATCCAATATGTACGAAGTTCTCCCGCACCGTCCAGTCTCGCCGACTCAAGAACGGTATCAGGAACGTTGGTATCCATAAACTGTTTCATAAGGTACAAACCGAGCGTTGAGCCCCACGCGGGAACTATAATAGCCCAATACGTATCAAGCCAACCGAATATCGACATTATAATAAAGGAAGTAATTGCCGTTACGGTAGCGTTAAACATAAGCGAGAGCTGTACCAACGAGAACATCGCCTGTCCGCCGGGGAATTTTATCTTCGCCAGCGTGTACGCTGCAAGAGACGCAATGAACAAATGTCCGAACGTTCCCGCAACGGATGTGAATACTGTGTTGAAAATATATCTTGAGAAAGGAACCCAAGAGATATTCATAAGTGAAAACAGAGCCTTATAATTCTGGAAGCCCGGTTTCATAACGTAAAATCTAGGAGGATACATCCACAGCTCATCAAGAGGCTTGAGTGACTGCATCACAACATAGATCATAGGCAGGAACATAAATGCTCCAAGGAGGACGAGCATTATGGTAATACCTGCGTCACCACCCGCCGAACGGGCGAGTACAACTTTATGTCTTCTTGTTCTTAACTTTGCCATATTACTGACCTACCTTTGAAAGCATCCTCTTAACCAGCGCATTTGCTCCTACCATTATTACGAATAGGACAACGGCTATTGCGGAGGAATAACCGACCTCATATCTTTGTCCACCGTAGTCCTCCAAGTGATGAACAATGGTATGTGCCGCATAGTTTACCGATGGAAATCCGCAGAGCGCGGTTACTATAGCTCCATATCCGAACGAGCCGGTAATCGTCATTACCGCACCGAACATAAGCTGGGGTTTCATGGAAGGAAGCGTTATGTAATAAAGCTCCTGCCATCTGTTCTTGACTCCGTCAACCGCGCCCGCCTCGTACAGCGAACGGTCAACACCCTGAAGTCCCGCTATAAAGGACAAGAAGGATGTACCCAGAGATGTCCAAAGCGATACAACAACGCAAAGAATCATAACGTATTCTTCGTTCTGGAACCATGCTATTTCGGTGTCTATTATTTCAAGCTCGAGAAGGGTTGCGTTTACCCAACCGTAAGAGTCCGCCGAGAAGAGCGTACCCCAAATCATATAAACCTGACCCGAAATTGAAGGAGCATAGAATATAAGTGTGACAACTGCTCTGATGCTGGGAGGAAGCTCGTTTATAAACCAAGCTACCAAGAAAGAGAGCAGGTACGATGCAGGACCTACCAGCACCGCGAATATAAATGTGTTTTTAATTGCTATCAGGAAAATGTCATCATCAAAGAACAACGAAACGTAGTTCTTGAACCAAACTATATTAGGCATTTCCAGCATATTAAAATCAGTAAAGCTCATGAACACCGAGATTACAACGGGCAATACAGTAAATATGCAGAAGATAAGCATATAAGGAGCTACCATAAGATAGGCTACCTTATTTCGCTTCATTTCTTTCCATATCCACTGACGCATCGTCATATCCTTGCGCGCCACAGCCTTCTTTTCTGCTGTTTTAGTAGACATTTGTTCTCTCCTTCCCTAATCATTCTTGCGCCCTTGCGGTATCGTACAACGCCTGGGCGGTATAATGAAGAAGCTCGTCGTTTGTAAGCTCAGAAAGATCTACATCCTTCTTAACACTTACCTTTTTCGTGTCGACCTCCGTCTTAACCATTGCGAAGAGCTCCTCGGAGGCTATATTGATAATCGCGTCGTCTGCGCTGCGAATAGCCTTATTTGCAAGATCCGCTGCCTCGGTGAGTCCCGCCTCGCGAAGCGCTTCAATGGCATCCCTTGTCTGGTCTCTTCTCTTTTCCTTGAGAGTCTGACCGATCTCAAGAGTTTCAAGTCCAAATTCTTCTCTCTTACGGGTGATCTCCTTGTTGATAGTGTTGATATAGCTCATCAAGCTCTCAACGGGATCTGCCTTTTCGTTATAAGCGGAGAGGAATGCGAAGCTTGTATAACGTCCTATAATGTATGCACCGGGGTAGTTGGGAACCGCCGCAAGATTTTCAAACTGCGCGGAGATCTGAGTATATTCCTCCATAGTCCAGGGAAGCTCTGCGAGAGCCGATCTGTTAGCGGTATTGTACTTAGCCGAGGGACCCATTATAGCAACCATTTCATTTGAATAGTCAGTCTGGCACTGCTTGCCTGTGTACCATTTCATAAACTGCCAAGCCTTTGCCTGATCTTCAGCCGTATCACAGCCCTTTACCATAACTGTTGCGGTAATAGAGGATACTGCGCAGTTGTTTATAGTGCCGTCTTCCTGCATAGTTCCGGGAAGCGGATAGAACTGCCACAAGCCATCGATTTCAGTCGCAAAGACCTTAAGCTGGTTATAAAGTCCAGTGTAGTCTCCCAAGATAATCGGCATTTCACCCGTTCTGAAACGGTTAGCCGCATCATACACATAGGGGAATCCATACTGTGTAAAGAGATTACAAGTTCTTTCAAACGCCGAAAGACCAAGCTTAGAATCAAGATTTATTCTCATTCCGTCATCAGCGAACAGTGTGCCGCCCATCTGATAAAGGAATATTGAGTAGTCTGCCGTAAGACCTATCTCCATGTTTTTGGACTGGAGAACAGGTATAGCTGCCATGATGTCATCCCACGTTTTAGGAATCTCAATTCCAAGATCCGCAAGAACGTCTATACGTACGAACATCATAAGGAAGCCCTGTGCCTCAGGCAAACCGTAATAATGCTGTACTCCGTCAGCATCCTCAATTCCGACAACGAGCTTTGCCGCATCGGTAAAGTTGGTCATATGCTCGTCAAAGCCATCCATATTCTCTATGGAGTGAACGGCAGAACGGATAGCGTAGTTGATTACGTCTGCCTGAGCAAGACCGAGATAAACATCGGGGCCCTTGCCTGCAAGTATAGAAGGAAGCAGTGTTCCGGGAGCTACGAGCTTCAAATCAACAGGGCTTCCGTCGATCTCATCTCCGTTTGCCTTGCTGGAGGGGGTGAAGTCATTGTTTACGAGATTACGTATAACCTGCGACTGGTCACGTCCTGTTGCAAGCCATACCTCAACACCCTTGCCTGCTGATTCCTCGTCCATAACGCCCATTCCGTCATAATCACGGAAGAAGCTCCAGAAAAAGCTCTTTACCTCGTGGACCAAGGTCTTCCAGAATCCCGCCTTAGCAACGGGCTGTTCCTCAGAAGATGACTGTATCATTATGTAGTCCACCTGAAGAGGCTGAGTCTTTACATCCGAAAGGAACGTACCAAGCGTACCGATATAGCTCTTGAGACGAACAAGGTTTCTCGCAATCTGGTCCTCGTCTCTTCCCATTTCCTTGAGAAGCTCCGCAACCTTCTGAAGCGTACCGACGTGAGAGGACTTCTGTCCTGCAAGAGCTGTAAGCTTCTGCGCAACACCGAGATTGTCCTCGTCGTCATTATCAAGCACCTGCGCCTGACGCACCATATCAATAAGCTCATCGGGCATTACCGAAGAGAACTTATAGTCACGGTTGGAGTCGGGTGTAGTACCCGTAAGTCTCAAAATTGTAAGATAATCGTCGTTTATAGAATCGAGCGCGTCCTGAACGTCGTTTATGATCTCACCAAGTGCGCCAAGAGTGACTTCAAACTCAAGCGTATAAGTGACACCCGCCGCAAAATAAAGGTTAAAGGACTGCTCATTGCCCATATCGTCCTGCGCCTTAAGGTTTGTCACCTGCCACTCGTCGCCGTAGTTATAGGTAAGAGCCGCCGCCTCTGCAAAAGGAAGACCGTTGTAATATCCCGCGTCACCCTCATTCAAGCCCTCGCTGTATATGTAGAGCGCTCTGTTTACGAAAATACCGTCGAGAACGTTCTGTCTGAATCTGGTCACGATATCATACATACCCGAGGAATTTACCGAGAACTTATATGTGACACGCTGTCCTGCCGTCTGCCACTTTTCAGCACCCATAGTGTTAAGAAGGGTTCTGTCTGCAGCACAGGGAGAGTTTACCGCAGAGGATCTGTCCTCTATCGCGTAGATAGTCTTATCAGTCGCGGAAGCTGTGTACTCACCCTCAAGCTTTATTACATCCTTACCCTCGCCTACACCTGCATACTGTGCGATGTAATCCGCGTAGCTCATAGGAGTCTCTGCGGGACAAAGCGTAATGGACTTAATAGCCATAGGCTCATTTTCACTCTCAAGAGTTATAACAGACGTTCCCGCCTCAAACACGAACTCAAAAGGATCTGTTTCAAATCCCGTTGAATCCTTTACTGTGTATGTCATCCACTCGGGATCCTGATATGCCTCGGGACGAAGCTCATTGCCATAAACGTCTATCTTCATAAAGCGGATAGCATATTTATCGCAAAATTCCGATATTGCCTGTGTCCAAATCTCAGGGTATTTGAACTTGAGCTGACCGTTTTCCTCATAGCACTCAACTCCCACGGAAGTAGCATCGGACTTCACGGTGCCCCAATCGGTGTCTCCCGTGTAGATAGCATCAACATACTCGTTCTGCCAATTCTTGTGGAATTTAAGATAACGTGCCTCCGAGAAAGGAACTTTATCGTTTATCTGGAGTATGCGCTCAATGGATGCCGCCTTGCCCTCTGTTGCGTAATACTCGATTTTGATTACGTACTTTCCTGTGGCAGGAATGGTCACATACCAGGATACCGAGCCCGTGCTGTTTGTTGCTATGCACTTCTCGCCTTCCTTGAGACCGTACTTGCCACTGACGTCGCCAACAATTATCTCATAATCGCTCTTATTTGTTTTCTCATGATTGATAACGGCTTCATTTGCCGCATCAATCACAATGGTGTCCTTTCCGCCGGGAACACCGACATAAAGCGCCGAATACTCCTTGTAAGAGATAGCATTCAGCAGTTCTCTCAAGTCAGCAAGCGTTTGCCCGGTTACAGAACCGCCCCGGTTGGGCTCTTCGGATGAATCTGCCTGCGCAGCCGCTAGCGGCAACGTAAAGCAGCCGAGAACAAATATCAAACAAAGCAGCAAAGCTGTCAGTCTTTGAAAATTCGTTTTCTTCATGGTTTAACTTTCCTCCTGCGAATTTTTTGGGCTTATGCCCATAAGGGAAAAATGCTCCGCCAATAACACCGCGCGCCACGAACTGCTCTGCCCGCAAGGCATGCAGGATGCCAGGCAGCCCGTTTGCATCTCTTTGTGTTAGTCCACAGCGGCTTGGGATAACATGCGGAGCAGCATTGACTGTTGTGTTCCTTCGGATTTCTGCCGAAGGTCTGCGGCATCAGTATTATCGCTATGCAATTTTGACCGTGTTCGTCTTTCACACGCACACGCGCGTGAGCATCGCCATCACGCCGACGGTGACAAAAATCCCGCCGCGCAAGCACTGAACACATTTTAAAACTTGAGTGCCTGAGGCCCTCGCGTAAAAATTCAGGTCCAAGCATAACAATACGAAGTGCAAGATGCCCTAAATTTACTTTATAATCATATCACAACCACTTATTTTTGTCAAGAAAAATAATGCCAAGCATCTTCCATAAATGCCTTTAAAATCAACGTTTTCAGCAACGGAGCAAAGTTAACATTTTTCAATTAAAATTAACATTTTTTTAAAATCCTCACATCACCCAATGCAATCCCGTCAAGACGGTAAATTAAATTTACACTCATCGTGTTTTTTGTAAGAATTTCCCTTAAATTTGGCGCTTTTTGAGACATTTTTTACGCCAAATATATTCGCTTTTTTGTTCGGTAAATTAAATTTACCCCGCACCTGCGATTTTTGCGATAAGCATTTTGGCAAGTTGCCGACTGAATTGATTGTTTTTTGTGCAAAACAGACAAAAATATCAACAAAATTTCTACACATTAACAATGTGAAAAAACACAAAAAAAAATAAAGAAATCCACGAGTTTTATACAAAATCATCACATCATCCTTTTCAAAAATCGCCGAAAAGCCTAGTCACCCGTGAATTTTTACTTTTATTTGAATTTTTTACTTTTATTTCCATTTGATGCTTTTGGTTGACAAAGTCACTTCAAGATCAACATAGCACACCTCATCACGCGCGACAATCACCCCGTGATTTAGAAGATAAAACTCTCCTATCTTGTGCTGTTTCAACAAACGCAAACCCAACCGCCTTAGACACATATCCCCTTTTGAAACAGTACAGAATTAGAATTTTGGAAATTGAAAAAGCCCACGTAGT
Organism: Eubacteriales bacterium; assembly: GCA_045658225.1. Lineage (GTDB taxonomy): Bacteria > Bacillota > Clostridia > Oscillospirales > CAG-272 > SVTX01. The sequence continues at coordinate 10,426 of JAZOUO010000057.1, read as the reverse complement.
CGAGCCTACAGATCTCAAAGCAGTCATAGCAAGCAAACTCGAACACACCAATCAAGCTTCAAAGGAGAGCATAAATCAGGATCACAAGGCAGCAGTTATATCCCCCGTCACATCAACCACGTTCCTTTAGGCAATTTCATTTCTTAATCATTCAGTCAATCGTTTGTTTCTTTATAGACATAATGTTGTTTAATATAGAAAAATAAGACCTCTGCCAAAATGGCAGAGGTCTTATTTTTCTATTTATTATAAATCAAGCCATGGGAAGATATCCATTTTCAGCCATCCACGATACGTAAACAGCATACGGGCTTTCTCCGGTTTCTGACTCATCAATATAAGCAGGATCTGTATATTTTGTCATATTGACATTAAAGTTGTTTTCCTTGTTTGCGTCATTTCCGGAATCGGAGCTTTCAGTATATTTTACCGTTTCCTTTGAAAACAGGGATGCAAGAGAAGCAACAACCGAGTCCACCGTGTCGGCAGTTTTCACGGAGTCGAGAACCTTCAAAACATAAGCATTAGCCTTGCCGATGTCATTCAAGTCCTTTTTGTTCATTTTAGTTCCGCCTGACATTTCAAGCTGGGTTGCAAAATCAAATCCAAGCAAGGGGTCAATTACCGCTTCGCCATTCTGAATTTTGTAAATCTCCCAGTAATCTGCAGGAGCGCCCTCCTCAGGATGCGCTACAAAGCAGTTTCCGGTCTTATTTATATCCATACTATATACTTCACCCTTGGAATTGAGCTTTATACGACTGAGAACACCCGTATTTTCGTTTATTGTATAATGCTCGCCCTCAACTCCATACTGAAGGATGTTACGGAGAGTTGATTCTGTATTGAGCGCTGCAAGAATCTCAACGCAAGCGTAAGAGTATTTGGTTGCGGAGCAAACGGCAAACATGTTTCCATAAAGCTCCTCTTCGCCAACCTCAGGATATTTTACAACCGTGACATAGTACTCGCGGCCATTCTCGTCTGTATATACACCATTATTTTTCGCAGCTTCTGCCTTGACACTATAATCAGCCTCAAGATACGAGATAGCCGCCTTCTGTCCAGCGATCATATCACGGTCAGAGTAGTAATAATTGTTCGCATCATACGCCTTAAGTGTTTTGAGTATATTCTGGAATGTGGAATCCGCGAGAAGATTGTTAAATCCAAGAGCTATCTGCCCTCTGTTTATTTTTGCGGGATCTCCGTAAACAGTTCCAAAAATCGAGAAATCAGAGTCTGTGCTGTAGGGATATTCATATTTTACATTTCCAAGATCATCTTCGGTCTCTTCGTATCCAACATTCCAAAAATAAGCAAAATGCTTAAGTGTTTCTTCGAATGTAGAGTTGATCGGAACTGCGTCGTAGCAGAAGCTTTCCGAGTTATGCGTGTTAGCAGCTACGTCATTCAAAAAGTTTTTGCAGTCAAGAAGCGTAATATCCGAGGTGAATTTAGGTCCATAACCAAACTCATCATACATCTGCTTATCTATAAGCATATATGTATACGCACCTATTGCGACGTTATTGGGAACGGCATATGTCATACCGTTGTATTTAACACCGTCAAGAAGCGTAGGAGCCACATAGTCACCGATAAGCGCGCCAATACCTGCTAAGTCCTCGTCTATCGCCACCAACCATTCATTATTTATGTATTCTATGAGTCTTTCCTGACCGGAAATATAAATAATGTCAACCTGATTTTCCTCCGTATCAGGATACTTAAGCTCAGGAATTCCCCATTCATTGAGAATATACTCCTCCTCAGCTTCATTCTCCGACTCATCCGAATCCCAATTCACGCCTTCTCTGTAAGGCCAAAATTCAGGATAGTCAACGTAGAACTGTGTGGTCAATTCCTCCTTGTTTTTGTAAGGAATCTCTCCGTTGCGAATCTTCTCATCCATCTCATTGAGATAGAAGTCAAGCGCTCTTTCTGCCTTGCTTATAAGCTCATCAACGTCGGTATTTGCAGCAATTGCAGTCTCAAGCTTGCTATAATACTCGTCTTGTGTGAGGAACACTATGTCGACGTTTACCTTGTAATTCTTTTTAGTTTCCTTAGTGAATGCAGCTTCAACAGCATCCATGGCTTTCTGCACATCCGGAGAAAAGCACAATTCACCATTTTCGTCTCTGTTTAGCTTTTTATTTTCCGTGACAACCCACATAGTCAAGGTCTTTGCTCCATCATTCTGAGCGTAGATGTCGGATGCAACGTCATCATCCTCTTCCTTTGAACAAGCCGTAAAGCAAGTAAACACCGAAAGAAGCATAACAAGGCACAAGACCAGCGCCATCAATTTCTTTTTCATCTGGTTCCTCCTAATACGCGGCGCGCGCCGCAAATATCCAATACTTAATATATTTTACAACAAAAATAATATTTTGTCAAGCAAATAATTACCTCTGATTTTCGGCAATCCTTTGCCTGATCTGTATTTTTTGAGAAGTTTTGTCAGGTAAATGTCACATTACACAACTCTCAATTGGATTTTTTGTAGCAATTAACGATTTTTTAAGTTATTATTTACATTTTTAAGAAATAAAATTTGTAAACCAAAATTTAAAATTTTTACAAATTCAGCCCAATTTAGTCAAGGAAGCCCTTAAGATGTCTTGCTCTGCTGGGGTGACGGAGCTTACGAAGAGCCTTTGCCTCTATCTGACGAATTCTCTCACGGGTGATATTAAACTCCTTACCAACCTCTTCAAGAGTTCTGGTTCTTCCGTCGTAAAGTCCAAAACGAAGCTTTATAACATGCTCCTCTCTGTGTGTCAGAGTGTGAAGCTCTCTCTCGATAACCTCACGGAGAATAGTGGATGCTGCCGCATCTGCAGGTGCGGGCGTGTCTTCATCGGGAATAAAGTCGCCAAGGTGACTGTCCTCCTCCTCACCGATAGGTGTTTCAAGAGAAACGGGGTCCTGGGAAATCTTGAGTATCTCTCTTACCTTTTCGGCGCTCATACCTATCTTTTCACCGATCTCGTCAGCGGTGGGCTCACGTCCAAGCTCCTGAAGCATCTGACGGGAGTATCTTGTCACCTTGTGTATGGTTTCAACCATATGAACAGGAATTCGGATAGTTCTCGCCTGATCCGCAATTGCTCTTGTAATAGCCTGTCTTATCCACCAGGTAGCATATGTGGAGAACTTAAATCCCTTTGCGTGGTCGAACTTTTCAACAGCCTTCATAAGACCGAGGTTGCCCTCCTGAATAAGATCAAGGAAGTACATTCCGCGTCCAAGGTATCTCTTTGCAATGCTTACAACGAGACGCAGGTTGGACTCAACAAGGCGCATTTTGGCGTCCTCATCACCCTCAAGCATTCTTTCTGCGAGCATTTTTTCCTCTTCAACAGTCAGAAGTGGAATGCGTCCTATCTCCTTTAGATACTGACGCACGGGATCATCCACCGCAAATCCGTCCTGCTCAAGCATTTTCTCCATGTTTTCGCCGTTTCCGAACTTGGAGACTTCGTTCTGTATCTCCTCCATCTCGTCGCTGGAAAGCTCATCGGAAATAGATATTCCGTTGTCCTCAAGGGTTTCGTAGAGCTTGTCAAGACCGTCTACGTCATCATCCATCTCCTCAAGAGCAGCGTCAAGGTCCGCATCGGAAATACCACTCTTTTTTCCTTTTTCTATCAATGTTTCAACGACCTTGTCGGTGTTAGGCTTTCCCGCATCCTTCTCAGTCTCGTGAGTTATCTTTTCTTCCGTCATTTTTATTCTCCTAAAATATGATTTACTGTTTTTGCATTTTCTGTCGCTTGCTCTCAAGCAGCTTTTGTATGTCGTCCAAGCTATCCTGCCCGCCCGATGAGGGCTTCTCTGCCTTCAGACTATTGATACACTCGGAAAATACGTCCGAGCCATTTTGCGTCAAAGCGCGTCTCTTTTGTTCAAGCCCCTGAATTCTGCCCATCTCATCGGGAGAAAAGAACTCTCCGAGCAACGAGGGTGAAAAACCGCCTTCGCTTGAATGTATCTCCATTATTTTATCAAATATCCGTCTATGAAATTCGGATAAGAAATCATTTGCAGAAAGCGTATACTTGCCCACAGCAACACCGCTTCTGTATTCCTCGAACATAAGCATGAGTCCAAGAATTGCTTCCTCGGCAGCGGTCGCGCGAATATTTTTTGCGGCATCGGGATTTGTTCTGTCGCCAATTCCCATAGCATTCATCTTGACATTGTTGAATGTCTTTGCCTTGTATTCGTTTATCTTTTTGCGTCTTATTCTCTCTACGTCGTTCTTGAGCGACTCTGCCGAGAGCGAAAGTCTTGACGCCACCGACGAAATATACACGTCTCTCTCAACGCTTGAGGATACGTTTGAAATATATTCACAAAGCTCGCCTGCCGCCTTAATTTTGGTTTCGGGCAAAGTCACATCGTATTTTGCGACGACCGACTCTATTTTGTACTCAAAGCCTGTGCGGCTCTCACCAAGAAGCCTGCGGAAGCTATCTGCGCCATAGCTCTTTATATATTCATCCGGGTCCTTCGCGCCACTCATTTTAAGAATTTTTACATCAACGCCAACGTCTGAAAGCATACTTACTGCTCTTGCCGTTGCCTTTTGTCCTGCGTCATCGGAGTCGTAGGAAAGAACTACCTGCTTTGTGTACTTCGCCATCATTCTCGCCTGCTCCTGCGTCAGCGCCGTGCCAAGCGTTGCCACTGCGTTCTCAAAGCCCGCCGCATGCAGAGCTATAACGTCCATATAGCCCTCACAAAGTATCGTTCGCTCAGCGCAATGATTTTTTGCATAGTTGAGAGCAAACAGATTTTTACTCTTTTTGAAGCCGGGCGTGTCGGACGAGTTGAGGTATTTCGGCTTTGAGTCGTCCATAACTCTGCCGCCAAATCCAATAATATTTCCCGACGTGTCAATTATCGGAAACATTACTCTGTTTCGGAAATAGTCGTAAATTTTACCTGTTCTTTTGCTTTTGCCGCCAAGAAATCCCGCCACGAGCTCGTCCTCGCTATAGCCAAGACGTGTCATGTGATTTGTCAAGGCGTAAAACGAATCGGGCGCAAATCCAAGTCCGAACCGCTTTATCACAACGGGCGGAAGCTTTCTCTTGTTCGCAAGATAGTCAAGAGCATCCCTTCCGAGCTTTTCGTCAAACAGACAGCTTCTGAAAAATTTTGCCGCTTCAAGATTCATATCGAAAACTCGCTGACGGCTCATTCCTCCCCTCTCCTCAGTTGGCGAGGCAGGAATTGTTATACCGCTTTTCTTTGCAAGAAATTCAACTGCGCCCACATAGTCCAGATTTTCAGACTTCATTGTAAATGTTATAACGTCACCGCCTGCACCGCAGCCAAAGCAATAAAAGGACTGCGTGCCCGGAAACACCGTAAATGACGGCGTTTTCTCGTTATGATATGGGCAAAGTCCGTTATAGTTGGAGCCTGCGCGTTTTAGATTTACGTACATTCCAATAACATCAACTATATCGTTTCTCGCTCTTATATCGTCAATTATCTCTCTTGGTATCAGCATTATTTCCCCCTCCAGACGTTTGGAACGAACAAGGAGGAGTACGTTTCAATCGCATATCTGTCGGTCATCCCCGACACAAAATCGCACACGCAACGCTCAACAGGCTCATTTTCCGTGTTTTTGTAGTAAAGCTCAGGCATCTTCTGGGGGTTCTGCACGTAATAGTCAAACAGCTTTATAAGCAGCTCCTTTGCCTTTGAGTCCTCGCTCTTCGCTATCGGACTGCGGTAAACGTGCTCAAAAAGGAAATTGCGGAGTCTGTTTGTTGCGTCTCCTACCTCCTTGCCCATTTTTATATAGGGCTTCCCACTACTCTCGTCAATTACGGACGTCACCATTTTATTGACTCTCTCGCCATGTCTGCGTCCAAGCACGTCAAGTATGTCCTTTGGAATATCATCAACCGACATTATCCCTGCACGGCAAGCATCGTCAATATCGTGGTTTATGTACGCTATACGGTCGGCATACTTTACGATTATGCCCTCAAGCGTGGATGCCAGGTGATCTCCCGTATGGTTCACGATTCCGTCGCGCACCTCCCACGTCAGATTGAGTCCGCGTCCGTTCTTTTCAAGCTTTTCAACAACTCGGAGGCTCTGCTTATAGTGAGCAAAATTCGGGTCATATCTCTCCTGAAGCGCCGCCTCGCCCGCATGACCGAAGGGGGTGTGTCCAAGATCGTGTCCAAGCGCCGCCGCTTCAGTAAGGTCCTCATTAAGCCTCAATGCGCGCGCTATGATTCGCGATATCTGTGTCACCTCAAGCGTGTGGGTAAGTCTGGTTCTGTAATGGTCGCCCGCAGGGGCTAAAAACACCTGCGTTTTGTTCATAAGACGGCGGAAAGACTGGGAGTGTATTATCTTATCTCTATCACGCTGAAATTCCGTGCGGTTCTCACAGGGCGTATAGGGATGCTCTCTGCCCTTTGTATCGCGTGTAAGAAACGCAAACTCCGAAAGAGAGTCTGCCTCACGCAGAACAAACAGCTCGGCTACGCTTTTTACATACCCTTCACTCATTGTTTTTCCTCCGTTTCATCAAAAAAATCATTAGCAAGATATAATATACGAAGATTTTATTAAAAATACTTTTTTATTTCAAATATTTTTGATATTTTTTTATTTTTCTCCAAAAATCTCTTAAAAATTCGGAGTTTTTGCTAAAAAATGGGAGAGCCATACAAGCTCTCCCACAGATTTCAATTTGTTAAAACCTCAACGACCTGCAGATTTGAAAATCCAAGCTCTATCGCCTCATCAAAAAACTGCTCATTGGTATCAGAAAAAACAAGTCGCAAGGAATATGATGAAAGATAGTATTTTATCTCATTCAAATATTGAGCGAGATTTGTCGGCGTACCGCTTCCAGACTCACTCGCACCCGAAAAATCAAGATTTCTGAGGTCAAGCGCCACAAAATCGCAAGCAGACTTTAATTTCGCCGCGATATACACCTCATTTTCCGTCAAAAGCAGAGTCCCCACGTTTATAGCAACTCCAACTGAGCAATCTCCCGCTGAGGAATTCAGCTCGGACAGATACCTTGCCACCTCGTCCGAGTTTTCCTCGGTCACGTTTATTCCAAGTATCAAAATATCGTCAATCCCTTTTTCAGCCGCCTCGCAAAGCAGCGCTATCTCGTACGCCTTCTTGATTCGTCGAAGATTTTCGTTCTCGCACTCAAATGCGCTTGACACAAAGTACGCGCAGGCTCTACCCTCGTATTTGTGTATAAGCGCGGAATATTCCTCAAGCATTATATCTCCGCAGACAACTCCTGAAACGCTTTGCGACACATCCGAGACAAAGGTCGGGTTTTCCGCTGTACCCAAAGAAAGCGAAAGCTCGGTATATCCCTTTTGGAAAAAGCCGTAAAGATAGTCTCCATATGTAAAGCTCGGAGCACAGACAGCCACGGCACCGTCACTTGCGGGCGGGGCGTTATCGTCAAATTCGTATTCTTGCTTGGGCTCGTAGGACTCCGCCTTGTGTCTCAAATACGCACCAAGTCCCACGGCTACTCCAAAAAGCACCGCGACAGAGAGAATTGAGGCTATAACAATCGTGATTATTCTCTTTTTTCGCAGGCTCACAGACGTGCGTCTTGAATATCTGTTCTTTCTTCTGCTCATTTGCCAAGCTCCGCAGACACAAGCGACAATATATCGCTACACTCAAATTCAAGCTCCTTTGCGATCTTATCTTCAAGCAAAAGCAACTTTCCGATCTGGTATTTATTCAAAAGATCTTCTGCGTGATTGTCTATATAATCCTCGTCCTTGGGAAGTCTCATTATTACAAAATATCCGTCCTCAGTCTCCACTACACCGCTTGTGCCGTATTCACCAAGAGCAGCTACTGCGCTTTCGTATTCCTCACCCATAAGTCCATAGGTGAAATACACGGCGTCGGTATTTGTCATAGTTATGCCTTCAACAAGATATTGGCAGGATTTTATATGCTTTCTTATCTCCTCATATCTTTGCTCATTGTCGGAAATCTCGCTCAATGACTTTGCGGCATTATCAGCAAGAGATACCGCGTTCTCTGATACGTTTTCCAGATAAGATATCACCTTGCCGTTTTCATCATAGTCGTATGCTGTATACCACTTGGGATAATACACGTGAGTCGTACACATGAAATCGTCACTTTCCTTTGCATACTCAACAAAATCCGGATAATTTTTAGCGCTGTAAGGTATATCCCTTCCATCCTCAATAAGCTTTGAAAGGAGTTTTTCTTCAAGAAGATTTACCTTCCATACAAGTCTGTAATACGCATCGGACAGTCCGTTTTCCTCAAGCCAGTCTTTGTAAGCTGCTTTTTTGCCGCCGAAGTCATTTTTAATGACGGATTTTATCTGCTCATTGACCTCTCGGTTTATCTCCTTGCTGTCAATGTCTATTCCATTCTGCTCGCACAAGGTAAGTACTGTATAGTTCTTTTCTATGTCCTCAAGAACATTTTCCACTACATATTCCCTGCACTTGTTTGCAAAATCCGAGTCGCCACCCCAGTTCACTTTGCCGTACTTGTACTCAACATCTGCCTTATGTATGCTCACAAGATAAGAAAATTCGTCGTAGTATATATCGTAATTCCCAACCTTGCCGACGACCTCTGCCAGCTCGTCTGTTCTCTTTATGGGCTTGACACGCGCAATCTGCCAGATAAGCAGACCGATAAGAGCTGCGACTACTATAGTTGCAACCGTAATACAAGTCACCAGAAATATCTTCTTTTTCTTTCTCTTTTTGACTATTTCCTTAAGCTCCTCGCGGGAAATAGGCTTATTTTTATTTTTTTCAGACATTTTTCTCTCCAAAAACTTTTTTACAGAGTAATTATACAGCATTATTGTGACAAGGATGTGAATTTGAGAATTTTTTCAAGGTATATTTTCGAAAAAACTCTATGCAAAACTCAAAAAGTGTGCTATAATGGAGTTTAGAGAAGACTTTTCCCCGAAAAAAAATACAAAGGAGTAAAGGCTATGGAAGAAATATACAGCATCCCCCTGTCGCAGCTTGCGCAGGAATTTAATCTTGAAAAGGTAATTGTTCCCGAAAATTTTGATAAAATACTCGTGCAGACCCCCGAGGTCATGCGCCCCGGTCTCGCACTTACGGGATTTTACGACATATTCGACGAGGAGCGTCTCCACCTCATCGGAAACGCCGAGCATAAATATCTATCAGAGCTCGAGCCCGCCGACAGAAAAAAGAAAATATGGGACTTTATACAGGCTCGCCCCAACGCCGTTATATATACGTCGGGTCTTGAGGTGTTTGAGGAAATGGCAGAGGCCGCAAGGGTTCACGGAATACCCGTGCTTCGCACCGAGGAAAAAACAAGTACTGTTATGGCGGCGCTTATCGGCTCGCTGAACACCTATCTCGCTCCCAGAATCACTCGTCACGGCGTTCTTATAGAGGTTTACGGAGAGGGCCTTCTGCTTCTTGGCGACAGTGGTGTAGGTAAATCCGAAACTGCTATTGAGCTTGTAAAAAGAGGTCACAGACTTATCGCGGACGACGCAGTGGAGATAAAGAGAGTCTCCGCAAAGACACTTGTTGGAAACGCCCCCGAGATAATACGTCACTACGTTGAGCTTCGCGGTATAGGTATCGTAGACATCCGCCGTCTTTTCGGAATGGGTGCAGTAAAGCAGTCCGAAAAGATAGACCTTGTTATCAACCTTGAGCCTTGGGTTCAGGGAAAAATGTACGACCGTCTCGGTCTGGACGAGCAGAAGGTCGATATTCTCGGCATAAAGATACCATCTATCACTATTCCCGTCCGACCCGGACGAAACCTCGCCATAATTCTTGAAATTGCGGCTATGAATAATCGCCAGAAAAAGATGGGTTACAACACCGCAGAGGAATTCAACAAGCGACTTCTTAGTCAGATGCAGTTCTGATAAACAAGTCAAAACAATATAAAAAAGGCTGTTTTACGCAAAAAATAGCCTTTTTATTACTATTTAATTTATTTATAAACAACTTGTTGTTTTTCATTTGTTTGGTTCGTGTAGATATCGCCGCGTAAAACGCACCCGTAAAATTTTGTCGAAAATAAAATTTAATAAATTTCAAAAAAGGTGTTGACAAAGCAAATATATTATGTTATAATAACGAATGCGAACTGAAGGGATCCCAACAGTCCGAGGCCTGCCGGTGTGGCGGAATTGGCAGACGCCCGGGACTTAAAATCCCGTGATACGAAAGTATCGTACCGGTTCGAGACCGGTCACCGGCACCATTACGGTCTTGCATAAATTGCAGGAAAAGTGACTATAATTTAAATATCGCGGGGTAGAGCAGCTTGGTAGCTCGTCGGGCTCATAACCCGGAGGTCATGAGGTTCAAATCCCATCCCCGCAACCAAA
>JAZOUO010000056.1:0-11972 GCA_045658225.1 Eubacteriales bacterium | reverse complement strand
GTAAGGTCGTTGATAGCTACGATCTCATAACCCTCTGCGCCGAACATCTGTCTGAATGCAAGACGTCCGATACGGCCGAAGCCGTTAATAGCAACTTTTACTGACATGTTAATGTCCTCCGTTTTATGAATTTTATTTTTTAACTGCTATGGAGAGAGGGAAGTATATGTAGTCCCTACTGTTCCAATTATATATTTTATACCATTTTTTAAAAATATACAAGACCTTTTGGAAAAATTTTTTTAAAATCGTGACTTTGTAGATAAATCTTTACCCCAAAAATGCTTTTGTGTGCATTTTGACGATACATTAAAGAAGAAAAAATCAATTTTTCAAATATTGTCGCACCGCTTGACAAAGCATTTTTTTTGTTTTATAATAACTATGTATTTATTTTTATGACTATATGGAGATTTTACAAATGGCAAATCAGAAAATGGTTGAGCAAATAACGTCAATGGACGTTGATTTTGCGCAGTGGTACACAGACGTAGTAAAGAAAGCCGAGCTTGTTGATTACTCGGGAGTTAAGGGCTGTATGATAATCCGCCCTTACGGCTACGCTATCTGGGAAAATATACAGAAGGAGCTTGACGCTCGCTTCAAAAAGACGGGACACGAGAACGTATATATGCCTATGTTCATTCCCGAAAGCCTTTTGCAGAAGGAGAAGGATCACGTTGCGGGCTTTGCGCCTGAGTGTGCGATAGTCACGATCGGAGGACAAAACCATTTGTCCGAGCGTCTTATCGTGCGCCCCACGTCCGAGACCTTGTTCTGCGAGCATTTCAAGAATATTATTCAGTCTTACCGCGACCTTCCTAAGCTCTATAACCAGTGGGTAAACGTAGTTCGTTGGGAAAAGACCACACGTCCTTTCCTCCGCACAAGTGAGTTCTTGTGGCAGGAGGGTCATACAATGCACGAGACCGAGGCAGAGGCAAGAGAAGAAACTCAGAATATGCTCAAGGTTTACGAGGAGTTCTACCTCAATGTGCTTGCAATCCCCGCTATAACAGGTCAGAAGACCGAAAAGGAGAAGTTTGCGGGAGCAGAGGAAACGTATACAATCGAGCCTATGATGCACAACGGCGTGGCTCTTCAGGGCGGTACGACTCACTATTTCGGTGACGGCTTTGCAAAAGCGTTTGACATCACCTTTACGGGTAGAGATAACAAGGTAAATTATCCTCATCAGACCTCGTGGGGCGTTTCCACGAGAATGATAGGCGCAATAATAATGGCGCACGGCGACGACAACGGACTTATCCTTCCCCCGAAGGTTGCTCCTATTCAGATCGTAATAATTCCTGTTGCACAACACAAGGAAGGCGTGCTTGAGAAGGCGGCAGAGGTAAAGGCGAGACTTGAGGCTGCAGGCTACAGAGTCAAGCTTGACGATAGTGATCAGAGCGCAGGCTGGAAGTACAGCCAGTACGAGATGAAGGGCGTGCCTGTACGTCTCGAAATAGGACCTCGCGATATTGAATCAAATAACTGCGTACTTGTTTCCAGAGTGTCGCGCGAAAAGAACTTCGTATCCCTCGACAACCTTGAGGGAGAAGTTAAGAAGATGCTGGACTTCGTTCACGACGAGCTTGTAAACCGCGCAAGAGTAAACCTCGCAGAGAAGACCCACGAGGCGAGAACGTACGAGGAATTCCTTGATACAGCGGCAAATAAGCCTGGCTTTATTAAGGCTATGTGGTGCGGAGACTCGGCTTGCGAAGATAAGATAAAGGACGAGACGGGCGGCGTTAAGTCCAGATGTATTCCTTTTGTTGAGGATCACCTTTCGGATACCTGTGTATGCTGTGGAAGGCCTGCAAAGCACATGGTGGTTTGGGGACGTCAATACTAATAGATTGGTAATGCGGGGGGAGAAAACTTTTTGAAAAAAGCTTTCTTCCCCCGCACCCCCAACTTTCAAAAACTTTCCCGCAATTTTTATAAAGTTTAATAAACATTAAGAACGGAGGAGATAGCAGATGATAAAAAGACATATCAAAAGCTGGATAAAGAATCTCGACCCCGTTCTTTTTGTTTGCACTATGCTATTGTCCGCCATAGGAATTATAGCGATTCTCGGACAGGTGGATTCGCTTCAAAGCGGAAAGAGAACTCTTATTATGCAGGTGGCGATGACGGTTGCGGGAATTATACTCACAATAATAATTGCCAATATCGACTATCACCAAATAGTTGACAAATTGTGGCTTATAATGATAGGCGTGTCGGTTTTGCTTTTGGCGGTGACGTTGATTTTCGGAAATACGGGCGCAGACCGTGAGACCACCAACCGTTCTTGGTTAACGATACCTATAGTCAACGTTGCTATACAGCCATCGGAGTTTGTAAAGATAGCTATGGTATGTACTCTTGCAAAGCATATATCATTGATAAAAAACATTATCAACCGACCAAAAGCACTTTTGCAGTTGGCAATTCACGCAGGACTTGTAGTTGGTCTGATACTTGTTTCTGGTGACCTTGGTGTTGCGCTTGTATATATAGCGTTTATTCTTATAATGCTATTTTGTGCGGGGCTAAGCCCGTGGTACTACGCAGGCGGACTTACTGCAATAGTGCTTGCGTCACCTCTTGCTATTAAGTTTTTGAATGAATACCAGCTTCAACGACTTCTCGTGGGCTTTAACCCCGAGAGCGACCCTCTAGGCTACGGAATGCAGCCGTTGACGTCAAAGCAGTGCATAGAAAATGGCGGCTTTTTTGGCACGGGACTTTTCGGTGGCGGAACGTACGAGACGCTTCCCGCCTCCCATACGGACTTTATTTTTGCCACAGTCTGCGAAAAGTTTGGAATGATAATGGGACTTGCCGTGATTGTACTGTTGCTTATAATGGTATTGCGTATATTTTATCTTGCGCGCTCCTGCGGCTCGGACTATGGCGCGTACATATGTATAGGAATAGGTGCTATAATTCTTGTGCAAACGGCTGAAAACATAGGAATGTGTCTTGCTATGCTTCCCGTTATAGGCATTACTCTACCGTTCGTGTCTTATGGTGGTTCGTCAATACTTGCAACCTATTTGCTTGTGGCGTTGGCTCACAGTATAAAGGCATACAAGCCCAAAAGCGCAGATAAAAAATATTTTTAATATACACAACTAAGGCACAATAGTCGTCATATTTATCCCCCCGTAAAAATATAATTCAGTAATGAATGTTTTACGGGAGGATATTTTTATGTTTGTTTATTCTTTCAGAGCAGGAACGCTGAAATTTTTTGGTGTTATATGTTTGTCGCTCGTTCTTTTAATTTCGCTTGTAGCGTTCGTTCCCACGCTGAAGGATGATTCCGTGGTGACAAACGCTTCGGGTGAGGGTGTTGATTACAACTACGACAAGATAAAGAGCGCCGCTGACGTGGTTGATTTTCTTTCTCAGTTCGGTTGGACTGTAAACGGTTCTGTCATTGAGTGTCAGGAAGTGACTATTCCTGAGGAATTTGACAAAATATTTGCGGGATACAACGAGATACAGAAGCAGCAAGGGCTTGACCTTTCAAAATATAAGAAGAAGAAGGTTTTAAGATATACCTGTGAGGTCACAAATTACGACGGATACGACGGAAGAGTATATGCCAACGTGCTTGTTTACAGAAATAAGGTTATTGGCGGCGATATATGCTCCGCGGATGTGACAGGCTTTGTTCAGGGCTTTGAAAAATAAAAAAATCCACCCGTGAGGGTGGATTTTTGATAGTTTTTAGTCTTGTCCAACGTAGGTATTATAAAGATACAGGTGATCGTTAAGTCTATTAGTGGCGGAGTCTGCCTTAGAGGTGACCACTATATATTCTTTGCCGTCATCGCCTTTAGCGTAAGAAACAAGGCATTGACCTGATGTGTTTTTGTCAGTGTATCCTGTTTTTCCCGCAAGAATGGTGGCAGTATTAGCATCTATCTTACCTTCTTGTAAATCATGGACAAGAAGCTTATTCCAAAATGTACAACCGTCTCCCGGTCTGAAATTTTGACTTGGAACGTGACTTTTTGCGGTCAGCACCTCAGCACAGAATGTATTCTGCATAGCGTATGACATTATAGCAGCCATATCCTTGCAGGTGGTGTAATGGTACTGGTGATGAAGCCCTGTGCAGTTTTGGAAAAGCGTTGTGGAGGTCGAAAGCCCCATCTCAACAGCTTTATCGTTCATCATAGAAACGAATGCTGCGCTGCTACCCGCGATATATTCTGCTAGGGTTTCACAGGCGATATTGTCGGACTGAAGGATCATAACGTATATAAGATCCTTGACAGTAAGCTTTTCTCCTGCTTTAAGTCCAAAACCTGATGATCCTGCTGTCTCCATTTTTGAAACAATGTCCTCAGATATTGTAATAACATCATTAAGACTGCTCTCATTTTTGAGATTTTCAAATACCACGATAAGTGTCATTACCTTGGTCATCGATGCGGGATATATCATTTGTGATGACTGTCTTGATGCTATAATTGTGTTATCGGTGAGATTCATTACCACAGCCTTTTCGGACTTTATATCTTCGGGCTTTATAGTCGCAGATCCGCTTGCAAATCCGGGAGTTGAAAAGTTGATCTCCTGACGGAACGGATAGCTGGAATTATTGTTTTTATTATTATCGTTTGTTTTATTTTCGTCGGTTGAAAATGGTTTTGCGGTTATTATAAACACGGACAGTAATATAGCGAATACAAGAAGTATAGCTATAATTGCGGTGAGTGCTCCGAGCATTGTGCCGCTTATAAGTTTTTGATTATATTTTTTTGACATTCTATATAAAACCTCCGTATTGTAGCCTAAATAAATTTTAACATAAAACGGCTTTATTGTCAATAGACGAGCATAACTTTTAGTATTGCAAAATAAAAAAGTGCAAGTCGAACTTGCACTTTTTTTTGCAAAAATCAGTTTACTGCAATAAAGAAATACATTACGAGAACAACTATTGCAAATACTATGCTGAGTATTGTAGTAGCGATAGTCAACTTCTTTTCATTATCCGCAGTCTTGGACTTACCAAAGAATGTTTCAGCCGCGCCTGCTATTGTACCCGAGAGACGCTTATCCTTTCCAGACTGGAAAAGAACGAGCACTATAAGAGCTATTGCAAACACGAGAAGAACTATACCGAGAACGAACTCGGTTGTAGTCAAACCTATTTTCGTAAGAAATTCAGCCATTTTTTCGACCTCCTTGCCACTGTTAATTTTATCTTTACGTTATGTCAGCCCTATTTTTGCACAAAAAAGGGCGTGTCAAGACCAAACACTGCAGATATTATATCACACAAAAATAAAAATTGCAAGAGCATTTTAAAAAAATATGAAAAAATATTTCAGAAAGAATAAAAATTTTAGTGTGCATTGAAATTTAATACTTTGATATATTGAATAAAGAAAAATATTTGAATTTGTTGTTGCAATCCATAAACAAATATGATATAATATGATGTATAATGAATTGGTATATCCAACGAGGCAACATCAATTTGCCGGGAAAGGAGTTTAGATATGAATATAAATATCAAAGCGGCGGCGGCGTTCTATACGTCTGCAGGAATAAAGGCGGACAGTGTACAGAATCCAAAGCTTGCAAAATATAAATCTGAGCTTTCGGACAATACATACGATCTGTACGTCACGTCCAGATACGTTCCTGCGGGCGTATCAATAAGAGTTCCTGTTGATACTGATGTTAACGATGCGGTATTTATGAATGGTTTTCAGTCAGCAACCGAGAGCCGCGAACGCGGAATAATAGCAAAAATGAGCACTACATCTACCGTATCGGAGTATGTTCATCAGAAAAAGTCGCAGAAAACAGGTGGAGACTATGATCTTGTTCCTTATAAGAACAAGCCCGGTGTCACTCATGGATTTTCTTACTGCTATTTCAGACACGGCAATACTATAAGACTTTTTGCATCTCTTGACGAATCCACCGGATATACAGTGTTCAAGTACGATGCGTGGAGTGGTATTCTTAAAATATCCAAGGATGTGACTGGAGTTCAGAAATTTGACAATTATCACGCAATGTCACTTTTCTTTGCCGAGGGAAGCGAGGAAGAGGTATTCAATGCTTGGTTCAGCCGTCTTGAAAAGAGTGAAAATGCCCCCGCTGAAAAGCTTGTCGGATATTCCACCAGTAAGCTTGAATCCATAAACGAGGACGTGGTTTGTGATAAGATAGAAAATATGTCATCATTTCCGGTTCATCCCAATGTATTTTTTGTTGAGGGTGAGTATTGTGTCGAGGGTGACTGGCTCAGATATAACAGACGCAATTTCCCCGTGGGAATGCGAGAAATATCCGATCTTATCAATGAAAAGGGAATGCACTCGGGTATAGCGTTGTCACCATTCACGGCGGATGAGAAGTCCAAGGTGTTTGCGGAGCACGGAGATTGGATGCTTCGTATGAAGGATGGTAGATTTTGTAAGACCAAGGACGACAAATATATACTTGACAGCACGAACCCCAGAGTAAGAGAGTACGTAAGAGAGGTGCTCCATACAATACTCTTTATGTGGGGATTTGATATTGTCAAGCTTAACAATCTTTATGCGGCGGGTGTTTTGCCGCCTGATGGAAAGAGTCGCGGAGAGGTTATGTGTGATGCTATGCGTTTCCTTCGCGAATGCTGTGGCGGAAAGCTTATGTATGCATCCGATGTACCCCTTATGCCTGCGTTTGGAATAGCGGATTATTGCTCGATAAGCTGCGATGCGGTATCAGACAATGTGCCTAATATCCTTTATTCAAAGAAGTTTTACAGGGAAAGCGCATCTGTAAAGAATGCTTCTACTGATATAGTGTTCAGAAGAATGTTGGATGGCAGAGCCTTCCTTAACGTTCCTTGCGAGCTATCGCTTTATGATAAGGACTTTTTCCTTGACGGTAATCTCAATTATGCGGAGCAGAACGTTTTGACAACACTGGCGGGACTGTTTTCCTCTGCGATCATTATAACGGATGATGTCTCGAAATATAATCAAAAGCAGAAGCGCAGACTCAAGAAGATGTGCTCCTTGAGTTCAGCGACCGAGGTGGTTGTGCGTCGCGTTCCTACGGGACATGTCGTTGGATACAGATATGCTGGAAAGAGCTATATCATTAAATTTTAATGCCGATAATTAAAGGCATAAAAACCCCTTCCAAAGTTGTTTGGGAGGGGTTTTTATATTATAAACAGCGCAAAACATAAACAAAAGGTTGCTTAAGCAACCTTTTGTTTATGTTTTATTGTGTCACGCAAATGTATCCCCAGCTTTTTGCATAGGCTTCAACGAACGAGCCCTTTGAGCATTTAATAACGAAAGAGGGCTTTGCATAATCAAAAGCGCCGTATTCTATTTTGGTCACGGAGGAGGGGATTGTGATTTCCACAAGCTGTGTGCACGCCTGAAAAGCAAACCAGTCTATTTTTTGCACACCTTCAGGGATAACTACGGATTTTACGTTTGATGATGCGAATGCGGACTCTCCAATGCAAATAACTCTTTGTCCGTCAAGGGTTTCGGGAATTTTCACTTCGGTATCGTTGCCTGTGTATTTTGTTATGGTGACACCGTTGTTTTCTTTGATGTATGTAAATTTGGGTGTTTGATTTTCCGACTGGTTTGGGGTGTTATGAACTTGATCGTTTTGATTTGTGCCGCTTGTGTCAGAAGGCTTTTGAACGGGCGTGCTGGACATGTTGTTTATTTGGGCTTTAAGAGAGGCTATAGTTGTCTCAAGAGCTGCAATTTCAAGCTGATATTGGTTTTCGCTGACGTATATTTCTTGCTTTTTGTCGGCAAGCTGGCTTTCAAGATCGGCTATTTGTTGCAGGCAGTACGCTATCTTTTCCTCGTAAGCATCTTTTTGGATATTTGCATCAGGCTCCATAACCGTTTGTTCGTCTTGTGATTGTGAGCACGAGACACTACAGATCAGTGCTCCCGACAACATAAGACATGCTAAAATTTTCTTGATACATAAGGCTTTTTTCATTTTCTTTCCATTCCTTTCATTGTTGGTTTTGGCGACTTGCGCCATCCTTGAATTTTGGTTTTCACAGCTTGTCTGTTCGCTATATTCTATTCGTGCCATACGCCGAATATTACACGTGTCAAAAAAATATCGCTTTATCGCGTTAAAAGGCTAAACTTTTGTTGGAAAATCTGTTGACAGACAAGGCTTAAAGTGATATAATATCCGCATAAACCAAACAAAAAGCTGTGTTTTTGTATTCAATTGAAAACATGATAGAACTTCTTATATTAGGCTTAGAGTACTTGAAAGGAGAGCAATTTGCAATGAACAATCAAATTCCATACAAAATATATCTTGAAGAATCGGAGCTCCCAAAACAGTGGTATAACGTCCGTGCAGACATGAAAAATAAACCTGCGCCGCTTCTTGACTCAAAAACGGGGAAACCCATGACGGTAAAGGAATTGAGCAATGTTTTTTGCGAGGAGCTTGCCCGTCAGGAGCTTAATGACACGGATGCTTATATAGACATTCCGCAGGAGATAATCGATTTTTATAAAATGTACCGTCCTGCGCCGCTTGTGCGCGCGTATTGCCTTGAGAAAGCTCTCGGTACACCTGCGCATATTTACTACAAGTTTGAGGGAAACAACACCTCGGGAAGCCACAAGCTTAATTCGGCAATAGCTCAGGCATACTATGCAAAAGAGCAAGGACTCAAGGGTGTGACAACCGAGACCGGAGCTGGTCAATGGGGCACTGCATTGTCAATGGCGTGTGCGTATTTCGGACTTGACTGCAAGGTGTTTATGGTAAAATGTTCTTATGAACAAAAGCCTCACAGACGTGAGGTTATGAGAACATATGGAGCGTCTGTCACTCCCTCGCCATCAGAGACTACCGCTGTGGGAAGAAAAATTCTTGAGGAGTTTCCGGGCACTACGGGAAGTCTTGGCTGCGCCATTTCCGAGGCGGTAGAGGCGGCAACTGCGAGAGAGGGCTACAGATACGTTCTCGGTTCAGTGCTTTCGCAGGTTTTATTGCATCAAACCGTCATTGGTCTTGAGGCTATGACAGCATGCGATAAATACGGCATAAAGCCTGATATTATAATAGGTTGCGCGGGTGGAGGATCAAACCTCGGAGGACTCATTTCACCTTTTATGGGAAGGAAAATCCGCGGTGAAGCTGACTATGAATTTATTGCCGTTGAGCCTGCGTCCTGTCCTACGCTCACGCGAGGAAAATATGTATACGACTATTGCGATACGGGCGCTGTGTGTCCCCTTGCAAAAATGTACACTTTAGGTAGTGGATTTATCCCTTCGGCAAATCATTCGGGGGGGCTCAGATATCATGGAATGAGTAGTATTCTGTCTCAACTTTACGATGACGGTCTTATGAGCGCGAGAAGCGTCACGCAGACAGAGGTTTTTGCGGCCGCGCAGCAGTTTGCAAGGGTCGAAGGAATACTTCCTGCGCCAGAGAGCAGCCATGCTATACGGGTTGCTATTGACGAGGCGTTGAAATGCAAGGAAACAGGCGAGAAAAAGACTATTTTGTTCGGTCTTACAGGCACGGGATACTTTGATATGGTTGCTTATAAAAAATTCAACGACGGTGAGATGTCTGACTATATTCCTACTGACGAGGAGATAGAGAAATCATTGGCAAAATGCCCAAAAATTTAAAATAAACCCCGCGGGCTTTTTGAGTCCGTGGGTTTTATTTTTCCGTTTATTACCATTTTATGATATATCGATAGCACTTTTTTTGGGAACATGATGTTTTTGGTCTGTGTTTGTAATAGAGTGGCGGCATAAAAACCTTTGGTTTGATTATGTTTTTGTCTTTATGCGAATAGAGTTTATCATTTTGCACAAAAAATTTAAACTCTTTTATGTGACTGAGGTCGAAAAAAATTTTTTGTCAAGCTAAAATATCTTTTTGGTAATGCAAAGCAAGAAGCAATATTGTAAAATGAGATACACCTGTTTCGCGATATCTGTAAAATATTATATATATAATACAAAATAAATTGCGATCAGGCTTCAATGACTTGAACGGGCGGTGCTAAAAGTGATAGCAGATAGAATAAAAATTTTGAGAGAAAAAGCGGGGATCACGCAGTCAGAATTGGCAAAACAGCTTGGGGTGACTCGTTCAGGTGTTAACGCTTGGGAAATGGGGGTTTCAATGCCAAGTACGCAGTACATAGTACAGCTCGCCCAATTCTTTAACGTTTCTACCGATTATCTTCTGGGCGTATCTCACACCGCGTCTATTTCGGTTGAGGGGCTTTCAAATCGAGAAATTGCCGCAGTGCTCGAAATAATTGAGTGCTATAGGGCAAAAAAATTGCAGTCTGATCAAGATTGAATCAAGTCAAAGAACCCGTGACATCAAATTGAAATCGGGCAAATTTAATTTAGAAATATCAAAATTTGATATAATTCACGAATATCAATTTTATGATATAAATCAAAGGAGGTTGGTTGTATGAAATCAACATGGAAGTTGTTATCGATAGTGATAGCATCAGTGTTGGCCATTGGAATTATTGTTTCTTCCGTAGTCCTTGCGGTAAAGATCAATAAGCTCGAAGACAAGGTTGACCAAAATGCAGGAACTGTCGATACAGGCATGACTGAAGCAGCTCAAAAGGCAGCAGCAGATCTTAAAGCTGCCAGAGAAGCTCTCCAGGCACTGATAAGTGACGGAGACAAGGCTTCGATCAGCGCACTCAACGATGCAGTAGCGGACTTGAACGCTGCTATTGATGCTGCAATCGCGGCGGCTACCGACGCAGATACGGCTATCAAAGCAGAGATTAAGACCGCAAAGCAGGAAGTAATAGATGCTTCAAATGCAGCGCTTGCGCTTGCAAAGAAGGATCTTGAGGCGTTGATCAAGGCCGGCGACGACGCAAACACGTCGGCTCTCAACAAGGCTGTAACGGAACTCAATGCGGCAATCGCAAATGCTGAAAAGGCAGCTAAGGACGCAGATGCGGCTCTCAAGGCAGAGCTTGTTGCTGCGATCGCAACTGCAAAGAAGGAAGCAATTGACGCAGCAGACAAGGCGCTTGGCGTAGCTCAGAAAGAGCTCCAGGCGTTAATTAAGGCAGGCGATGACGCCGGAGCTACGGCTCTCAACAATGCCGTTACCGAACTTAATACGGCAATTGGGAACGCAGAGAAGGCGGCAACTAGCGCAGACGCAGCTCTCAAAGCAGAGCTTGAAGCGGCAATAGCGACTGCAAAGCAGGAAGCTATCGACGCAGCTGACAAGGCGCTCGTAGCGGCTCAGAAGGAGCTTAAGGAGTTGATCAAGGCCGGTGACGAAGCTAGTGCTACAGCGCTCAACAATGCCGTTACCGAACTCAATACGGCAATTGGAAACGCAGAGAAGGCGGCAACTAGCGCTGATGCAGCTCTCAAAGCAGAGCTTGAAGCGGCAATAGCTACTGCAAAGAAGGAAGCAATTGATGCATCCGACAAGGCTCTCGGTACAGCTCAAGAAGAGCTTAAGGAGTTGATCAAAGCCGGTGACGATGCTAACGCGGCGGCTCTCAACAAGGCTGTATCAGACCTCAAGACGGCAATCGCAAATGCTGAAAAGGCGGCAAAGAACGCAGACGCGGCTCTTAAGATACAGCTTGAAGGCAAGATTGCAACTGCAAAGCAGGAAGCAATCGATGCAGCAGCAGATGCACTTGACGCGGCAGTTGTAGAGCTCCAGAAAGCAATCAATAAGAAGGCTGACGCAGAGGCTCTTACCAATGCAGTAAATACGCTTAATAATGCAATAGCAAATGCAGAGCAGGCAGCAAAGGATTATGCTGACGATAAGGACACAGCTCTTAAAACAGAACTTGAAGGCAAGATTACAGATGCACAGGATGCACTTCAGGACGCAATTGATACAGTACAGGATAATCTCGACCAGGCAGTTGAGAATCTCCAGGCAGCGATCGATACGAAGGC
>JAZOUO010000055.1:0-3180 GCA_045658225.1 Eubacteriales bacterium | reverse complement strand
TGCAAAGACGGCGCTGTGGATAGCCGAGTCGCAGATGATGAGGGAAACAGAGGAGATATTGAACGCCCGCCTCGAATTTTTGCCTTTGAAATCCTACGCCAATATCATCGAGGGCAACGCTCTCCGCATAGATTGGGAATCCGTTGTGCCCAAGGACAAGCTTGACTATATTATGGGTAATCCGCCGTTTGTGGGATATTCCTTGCAAACCGCAGAGCAAAAGCAAGATATTCTTTCTATTTATATTGACGAAAAGGGAAAACCCTATAAAACTGCAGGAAAAATCGACTACGTTTCAGGGTGGTATTTCAAAGCAGCGGCATTGATGAAAAATACTCATATCCGCACCGCTTTTGTATCAACCAACTCTATTACACAAGGCGAGCAGGTAGCGGGCGTGTGGAAACCGCTTTATGACCGTTTCAATATTCACATTGATTTTGCACACCGCACATTCCGCTGGGATAGTGAAGCGAGTATTAAGGCGCACGTGCATTGTGTAATCGTTGGATTTAGCACCGAACTAAACCATAAGCAAAAGCAGCTTTATTCTTCCGAGAGAGTGCAGCTTGTTGATAATATCAATTTCTACTTGATTGAAGCACCTACTGTATTCCTTGAAAGTATAAGTAAACCGTTATGTGCGGTTCCTGCTATGAGAAGTGGTGGGAAACCGGTAGAAGGTGGACATCTGATCTTCACCGAACAGGAAAAGAATGATTTTATAAAAGAAGAACCTTTATCTGAACAGTATTTCAGACCGTTTATGGGATCGGATGACTTTATAAATGGTCATAGTAGATGGTGCTTATGGCTCGTCGATATTTCTCCAAAGGATTTGAGAGCAATGCCAAAAGTATCCGAGAGAGTTGAGAGGGTTAGGGATTTTCGTCTAGCAAGTGTCAAGGAAGCTACGCGGGAGTATGCGGCTTATCCTACAAGATTTATGGAGATCAAACAGCCAAACAGTGATTACCTTATGATTCCTGCAACATCATCCGAAAAGAGAAAGTATATTCCTATTGGATATTTAACAAAAGATGTTATAGCAAGCAACGCAGCATCATTTGTTCCCGATGCATCACTGTATCATTTTGGTGTATTGACATCTAATGTTCATATGGCGTGGATGAGAGCTACTTGTGGTCGTTTGGAAATGCGATATCGTTATTCTGTTAATATTGTTTATAACAATTTCCCCTGGTGCAGTCCTACCGCTGAACAGAAAAAGAAGATTGAGGAAACAGCACAAGCGATTCTTGATGCCCGTGCACTATACCCCGATTGCTCCCTTGCCGATCTCTACGACGAGGTCGTTATGCCGTCCGAGCTTCGCCGCGCACACCAAGCCAATGACCGCGCAGTTATGCAGGCGTACGGCTTTGATATAAAAACCACGACAGAGAGTAGCTGCGTAGCAGAGCTTATGAAAATGTATCAGGAGTTGACAAAATAGAGAAAGCAGGTGTAATTTATGAATGAATATGAACTCTCGATTAGTGTTGAACCAAAAGACAAATATGAGAAGGCCGAGAAAGATTTAATGCAAGCGTTAATATCCCTTGAGAAATTAAATCCACAGGAACAACGGCAATTAGCATGCAAATTTTTTGGCGTGGCTCAAGTTGATTTTGTTATTAAAATGATACATCAATATAACATGAGAGGAGATTGATCTATTGCAAGAACAAATCTCAAAGGAAGATTTAACAAGAATTATTGATGGACTTCATCTCCAAATGGCATGGGTTTGGTTATGTATTGACTCGTTGGAGGCTATTCGGGGAATTGATAAAAATCAAATCAAGCGAGCTCAAAATTTTATGTATATAACGCATAGTTCTCTAATCTATCGGTACTCGATGGAATTAGCTAAATTATTTGATAAACAGGATGGCCTGTCTATAAATCAAATTAAGAATATGTGTATGAATAACAAAGAATATTTTGACCCCTCTTTTGACATTGAGGGATATTGTAAAAGCTTTAAGAAAGAGTTAAATCAGTATAATTGCTTAATAAAAAATATTAGGGAGCGCAGAAGAAAAACATATGCTCATAATGACAAAGACTACTATTTGTTTCGTCGGAAGGCTATTGATGATTTTCCGTTAGATATGGAAGAAATTAAGGCCATGGCAACAATTATGTATAATTTTGCAAAAACAATGCAAGAAAAAATCGGAAGCAACCGTGCTGGACTCGGACTCCCTGCACATTCTGATGATGTAAAAAGACTATTTGGTGGAAAAACTGATGTTGATTTATTGCTTGAGGAAGAAGCATCAAAATCCAACTAAACAAAATTTGCCTTCTCTCGAAAATGAGGGAAGGCTTTTTTATTGCATATATGGCCTCAAAAAATGCGCAAACCCCTTGAAAAATGCGCGGAAATGTATTATAATATATCTTATAATAGGTATTTATATGTATTTTTACGGAAAGCAGGTATTTTTATATGAAGCTCGGCATAGTGGGACTTCCTAACGTAGGTAAGTCAACTCTTTTTAACGCCTTGACAAACGCGGGCGCGGAGTCCGCAAACTATCCTTTTTGCACGATCGAGCCCAACGTGGGCGTGGTGACGGTGCCTGATAGCCGTCTTGACGTGCTCGCAAAGATGTACGACCCCAAAAAGTACACGCCAGCGATAATTCAGTTCGTGGATATTGCAGGTCTTGTTAAGGGCGCGGCGCAGGGCGAGGGACTTGGAAACAAGTTTCTTTCCAACATCCGCGAGTGTGACGCGATAATTCACGTGGTTCGTTGCTTTGAGGACGACAATATCATTCACGTTGACGGAAGTGTCAACCCTCTGCGCGACATTGAGACCATAAATATGGAGCTTATTTTCTCGGATATGGAGATGGTGGAGCGCCGTATTGATAGAACCAAAAAGGCTATGAAGGGCGACAAGACGCTGGCAGGCGAGCTTGAGCTTTTCGAGCGCATACACGCAACGCTTGAGGAGGGTCTTTGCGCGCGCACGATGGTGCTGACCGAGGACGAGCGCGCTTGTCTTTACGACACGCCTCTGCTTACGATGAAGCCCGTTATTTACGTGGCGAACGTGTCCGAGGACGAGGCGGCAAGCGAGCCTGTGGACAACCCCGCTTATATGGCGGTCAAGGAGTTTGCAAAGACTGAAAACTCCGAGCTTATCGCAGTCTGCGCGGGCAT
>JAZOUO010000054.1:0-1164 GCA_045658225.1 Eubacteriales bacterium | reverse complement strand
ATTCTCGGGGACTTTTCGATTGTGAATTTAATCTTACTCATATCAGAAAATCCTTTTTATGTATTTTTAGATCTGCTCCCAGAGAAGCTCGTGGGGAGCGGGGATAACTGCGCAGTTGTGATACAGTCCCTGATCCTTTGCGTAGTTTGCGCCTGCCTCAACGGCCGCAGAAACGTCACCGACGTCACCTGTGATAAGAACGACACCCTTACCGCCCATACCTCTGGATACGCGAAGCTCGTAGACTGCTACCTTTGCAGTTTTAACTGCAATATCTGCCGCCTTGATGATGCTTGCCGCGGAGAAGGTCTCGATGATACCCAAGCTGCCCTTCTTCTCGGCTGACATAGTGCCAAAGAGCGCTGTGATGACCTGGGGATCTATACGTCCGATTATGGAGGAGTCAACCAGCTTATCGCCAAATCTCTCCTTTACGTGCTCGACCGAGCTTGTGACGTTTGAGATAGAACCTGTGAGGATTATCTCAAATTTGCCGGGACAAGCGGGACGGGCGGAAATAAGGCTTATGCCTGCGCTCTTGAGCGCAGCGTCGGTAGCCTCAATACCCTTTGCTATACTTTTAAGTTCAATAACACCTATTGCCTGATACATTTGTAATACCTGCTTTATCTATATTTTTGTTTTTATGCTTCAATTACTATCTTGGTCGCGTCAACGGATATTACCTTGCCGTTTATGGACGCGTGCTGAGGAATCGAGAGACCAGCGCCTGCATTTGCGATCACCTGACCTACGACAACGTTATCTCCAACGCTTACTGCGGGGACGGAGGGAGCGCCGATGTGCTGGGACATCTTTATTTCAACTCTGCTTGCTTTGATCTGCCTAGGGATGTACTTTGTGACGTGGTCAAATCTGCGAACACCGAGTATGTCCTGCCATCTGTCAGAGGAGATCATATGATACTCTCTGTCGCTGTCGGGCGAGTAGCTCTCGCTGCCTGCGGTGAATCTGATCTTGTTCTTTGCAAGGATGCCCTTGAGATGAAGGATGACGTCCTTGGGAGATATATCCTGACAGCAAGCCGCCTCGGCGCAGACGCCGCAGGAGCAGCAAAGGGAAGCTGTCTTGATAAGCTCGGGGTTGTCGAGCACTGCGTTTGTAAGAGCTGCTCTTATCATCTTGTGAGGCTCAATGGGATAG
>JAZOUO010000053.1:0-7329 GCA_045658225.1 Eubacteriales bacterium | reverse complement strand
GGCTGCGGCGGAGTTATGGCAACTCTGCGACGTGATGAGGCTTGTGGAGTTTCGCTGGCGCAGACTTTCACACTCGAACAGCTTGAAACTATGGATTATAGTGGTAGGGCGGCGTGCCTTATGGATGTGGAAAAGATATTTTCCGACATCCCTAAAATACAGCTTTCTCCTTTCTTTGAAAAGCTTTTCCGCGACGGATGCCCCATATATCAACATAAGATAAAAACGGGGTTTGGTATCGGTCAAAGACTTCGTGTGTGCTCGCAGGACGGTGAATTTTTCGCACTTGGACAGGTTGGAGAATATGCCGACGGGAGCGCTGTCAAGTCCATAAAGATATTTAAGCTTTAAGGAGCAAATTATGAAAAAATATTTATACCCCGCAGACATATATCTGCCGGATTTTGATAAGGTGGACGGTAGCCGCTGGGCGACTGTTGCCTGCGACCAGTTTACAAGCGAGCCTGAGTATTGGGAAAAGGCGGCTGAATTTGCCGACAACTCTCCCTCGGCACTCAATATAATTCTGCCCGAGGCATATTTGTCTGAGACAGAGCAGAGAATAGACAAGATAAATCAGACTATGAAAGAATATCTTTCGGATGTTCTCGTGTGTCACAAAAACACAATGATATATCTTGAGAGAGTTCAGTCCGACGGCAAGCTCAGACGCGGAATAATCGGCGCCGTTGACCTTGAGGAGTATGATTACTCAAAGGGCTCGGAGTCTCTTATCCGCGCGACAGAGGGAACTGTGCTTGACAGAATTCCTCCGAGAGTAAGAATAAGACGCGGGGCAGAGATAGAGCTGCCTCACATAATGATACTTATTGACGACGAGCAGAGAAGTGTTATTGAGCCTATCTGTAAAAAGTCGGGAGATTATGAGCTTGCTTATGATTTCGACCTTATGCTTGGTGGTGGTCATGTCACGGGAAGATTTATTCCCAAAAAGGATATAGAAAATATAAACCTTGCGCTTTCCGAGCTTGCAACGAGTGAACAGATGATTGAAAAATATGGCATAAACTGTCCCCCTTTGCTTTTTGCTATGGGAGACGGCAATCATTCGCTCGCAACGGCAAAGGCACTTTACGAGGAAATTAAGGCTGAGATAGGTGCTGACGCGGCGAAGGCACACCCCGCAAGATATGCGCTTTGCGAGATAGTAAATCTTCACGACGAAGCACTTGAGTTTGAGCCTATATACAGAGTTGTATTCGGCGTTGAGCCTGAAAGCTTTATAGAAGACCTTAAGGCTTACGCGAAAAATCTTTGCGGCGCGGAGGAGCGTGAGCAGATAGTTGAATACACGTACGGTGACGTCAAGGGAGAGGTAGTTATGAAATCCCCCGAATGTCAGCTTACCGTGGGAAGCGTTCAACAGTTTATTGATTCTTATATAAAGACTCACGAGGGTGTAGAAGTGGATTACATACACGGACTTCAGTCCACGTATGCACTCTCACAAAAGCCCAACGCGGTGGGACTTACGTTTGACGGAATGGAGAAAAATCAGCTTTTCCGCACAGTCATTTGCGACGGTGCGCTTCCGAGGAAAACGTTTTCGATGGGACACGCCGAGGACAAGAGATATTACATCGAGTGCAGAAAAATAAAGTAAATTGAGGTTTTTATGACGGTTATTGTTTGCCTTGACGACAAGGGCGGTATGATGTTCGGTGCGCGTCGACAGAGTCAGGACTCTGTTTTACGCGACAGAATACTCAACGACAATATGGGAAAGAAACTTTACATGAACGAGTATTCCTATACAATGTTTTCGCAGAATACCGAAAATCACGCTATTTGCGACAATGACTTTTTGTCTGTTGCAGGTGAGGGTGACGTGTGCTTTGTGGAGAACGCGGACATTTTGCCGTATGCAGAAAAGATAAGCAAAATCATTGTGTACCGTTGGAACAGAGTATATCCTGCGACTATGTACTTTCAGTTTCCCAAGGGTGATTGGAGACTTGAGAGCAGGTCGGACATAGGTGGCTCCTCGCACGACATAACAGAGGAAATTTACGTAAAATAATAGAGAGCTTAATATGAAGATGAGAAGATTTTTAAGTATTCTGATAATACTTTCGTTGCTTGCAAGTGTGCTTTGCCTTGCATCCTGCGACAGCCTGCTTTCCTCGTTTGATAACGGAGAAATATCTCTCCCTATGGGCGACAAAAACAACGGTACAACTAATAATGCGCCGAGTGCAAATCTTGACAGTATTCCCAAGTATGACGGCGAGTCTGCGTACGTTATTATAAATGACAACAAGCCCTTTTTTGAGGAGAGTGAGTACACCACAAAATCCTTTGAGAGCTACGGAGATCTTGACAAGCTTGGCAGATGCACTGTGACTATGGCGTGCGTTGGCAAGGATATAATGCCCGCCAAGGACGAGGAGCGCGGAAGTATCAGCAGTGTATATCCTACGGGTTGGGAGCAGAACAGATATGACTCGGATCTTGTCGAGGGCGGATGGCTCTATAACCGCGCGCATCTTATCGGTTGGCAGCTTACTGCCGAGAATGCAAACAAGGAAAATCTCATTACGGGAACGAGATATTTTAACGTTGATGGAATGCTTCCTTTTGAAAATATGGTGGCGGACTACGTGCGCGAAACGGGCAACCACGTGCTTTACCGTGTGACGCCTATTTTTGAGGGCGACAATCTGCTCTCAAGCGGAGTCCTTATGGAAGCGCTTTCTATGGAGGACAACGGAGACGGCGTAAGCTTTTGCGTTTATGTCTATAACGTACAGCCGGGAATAGAGATAAATTACGCGACGGGTGAAAATAAACTCGCAAAATAATATATAGCATATACACAGGAGGACCAAAATGCAGAAGATCAGAATGACTACGCCCCTCGTTGAGATGGACGGCGACGAAATGACAAGAATTATTTGGCAGATGATCAAGGATGAGCTTCTTTATCCGTTTATTGATTTGAAAACCGAATATTACGACCTTGGACTTCCCGAAAGAGAGAAAACCAAGGATCAGGTGACTATTGATTCCGCGAACGCTACGCTTAAGTACGGCGTTGCAGTAAAATGCGCGACTATCACGCCCAACAAGCAGAGAGTTGTGGAATATAATCTTTCTGAGATGTGGAAGTCACCTAACGGCACAATAAGAGCTATGCTTGACGGAACGGTCTTCCGCGCGCCTATAATTATTGATTCCATAAAGCCCGTAGTACGCAACTGGAAAAAGCCTATCACTATCGCGCGTCACGCGTACGGAGACGTTTACAAGTCTACCGAATACCGTGTGCCTACAAGCGGAGTGGCTACGCTTTCCTTCAAAGGAAATGACGGCACAGAGTTTTCAAAGACAATATACGATTTTGAATGTGCGGGTGTGCTTCAGGGAATGTATAATAAGGATTCGTCTATCGAATCATTTGCTCACTCTTGCTTCAAGTTTGCAATAGATACAAAGCAGGATCTCTGGTTTGCCACAAAGGACACCATATCCAAGCAGTACGACCAGACCTTCAAGCTTATTTTTGAGGACATTTATAATAATTATTATAAAGATGCGTTTGAATCGCTCGGTATCACGTATTTCTACACGCTTATTGACGATGCGGTCGCGCGTGTTATAAGAAGCGAGGGCGGCTACATATGGGCTTGCAAGAACTATGACGGAGACGTTATGAGCGATATGGTATCCACTGCGTTTGGCTCGCTTGCTATGATGACGTCCGTACTTGTGTCTCCCGACGGAAAGTACGAGTATGAGGCGGCTCACGGCACGGTCACCCGCCACTATTACAGGTATCTGAGGGGTGAGGACACCTCCACCAACCCTATGGCTACGATTTATGCTTGGAGTGGTGCGCTTCGCAAGCGCGGTGAGCTTGACGAAATCCCCGAGCTTTGCGAATTTGCAAACAATCTTGAGGCGGCTTGTATTGAGACCTTGAACGACGGTATTATGACAAAGGACCTTGTAGGTCTTGTTGACGAGGGCGTGAGTGCTACGGCGGTCAACACCGCGGGATTTATTACGGCAGTAAGAGAAAGACTTGAGGCTAAATATTGATAAAAAAAGGACATCGGAAAATCCGATGTCCTTTTCTGTATGCAATTTTACCAGATAGCCTTGAAGATATCCGCAATATCTGCCGCCGTGGGAACACGGGGGTTGGTTTCGGTGCATCTGTCCTTGAGCGCCGCTTCTGTCATAGCGTTTATCTTGGAGGCGTATTCCTCGTAGGTACATTTGGGAAGAGCCTCACGGACGCAAACGGGCATACCCATTTCTATCTGCATGGATCTTATAAAGTAGTTAAGAGCCTTTACCGAGGCTATATCGTCGTAGCTGATAAGACCGATTCGTCTTGACATATTAGCGTATTTAGAAACGCATGGAGAGGGATTCTGCAAAACGATAGTCTTTTCGTCTATCTCCGCGTTAAAGGAGATGACGTGGGGGAGAACAATACCGTTAGCGCGGCCATGGGGTATATGGAACTGCGCTCCAAGCTGATGCGCGATACTGTGACAGATACCAAGGGAAACTGCGTTAAATGCGATTCCTGCAAGGCAGGACGCAACGTGCATTTTTTCTCTTGCCTTGTTTTCGTGTGTCTGGGGGTATTTATATGAGCGAACGAGATAATGCTTGCAGAGGGAAGTTGCCTTTTCTGCGTACATATCCGAGAAATAGTCTGCTTTGGTGCTTACGTATGCCTCAAGAGCGTGAGCCATAACGTCCATACCTGTATCAGCGGCGATGGAGGCGGGAACGCTCTTTACCATTTCAACGTCCAGAATCGCCTCGTCCGGAAGTATAAAGTTATCTATGATTGCGTGCTTGACATTCTTTTGTGTATCAGTGATAACCGCAAACGAAGTCACCTCGCTACCCGTGCCGCTGGTGGTGGGAACTGCGATAAAGTGAGGAGTGTATTCAGGGTGTATCTGATGGGCAAACTGCTTGACGCATTTCGCAAGGTCGATTGCCGAGCCACCGCCTACAGCGATAATGCAGGGAGGCAGTTCCTTTACAAGCGCAGAAACGCCAAGAACCACCTTTTCAACCGACGGATCGGGGACCACGTCGGAATAAATTGTGTACTTGATGTTTGAAACGTCAAGGTGTTTCGTGACTGCTTCAATCAGTCCGGAGGACACTGTAAAAGGATCTGCGATTATAAACACGCTTTTATATTCGAGTGATGAAAGACGGGAAAGGGAATTGCCCTCAAAATGTATGGTTGTCTTAAGTGAACAACTGCGCATAGAGAACCTCCAATCAGGGAATTAAACTAAATACTTATACAATTATATTATATCACAATAGATTAAATAAGTAAAGGGCTTTTACAAAAAAAATCATGTATGTAATATAAAAATCCGCTTCTCGATGAAGCGGATTTTTATGCATAATATTTTATTTTACTTTAATTGTGACAACTATACCGCCGTCGTTAGTGCCTGAAATATCGAAGGGATATTTGTCAGCATCCTTGGGTATTTGAATGTTTATTTGTTTGCCCTCAAATGCATAGTAATATATGAAATACTCCTCGCCCGTTTCACACTTTACGCCGATAGGCTCGTTTTTTGCATTTGCCTTGAGGTATTCTATGTACTCTTCAAGAGAAAGATCGTTCTGCTTCATGAAATTTGCGTGAGCAGTTCCAACGTATCTAAGGCAATTAGGATATCCGTTTACACCTGTCGACGGAGCCTTGGACTCGGGATATCTTATAATGAAACCATAGTTTTGAGCATTTTCATGTATCCACTCATATTCTGTGGGGGATAATGATCCGGTTTCGGAACGGAGAGAAAAGCAATATCCTGTGTGATGATCGCTATACCCCGCGCCAACATCGGAACCTATATTTTGCTGATCTTCGTATGTTCTATACGCTGAAGTAATCATGTAGATCGTATTTGTGTCAGCCGCCATTTTGTTAAGCATATTGTGAGCATATGTGACTGCAGACTCATGAACCCAAAGATCCGATCCTGAAAATACGTATTTTCCGCCATTGTTGTTTTTATAACTGTACAGATTTACTAAATGGCTGTTTTTATCGGGGCTGTGATCCTCCTCGGGGAAGGTGTATTTATGAGAATTGTTTACAAGTATCAGCGTACCGTACAGAGAGTTATCTTTGGTTGCAACGTAGCTTGTAAGCTTATCTGCTGCAAGGCCGTTTGAAAAACCTACGCCTGACAGAGCATTATATATACCCGCTACTGCAACGATGACAATGCAAAGAGCAAGAATGATTGAAAGTACGCATATGGCAGTAAGGGTTATTTTTTTCTTAGAGTTTAAACTGATATTTGATGAGTTCATAAATTTATGCGTTCTCCTTCCTTACATTACTATTGCCGCAATAATAAGTATTACGACGGAGACAAGAAGAATAGCGGTAAGAACGCCCATAATAGCTACAAGTGTTGTGAGTTGCTTTTGTTTGTTTTTTTCGGAGTTCATTTTTATTCTTCCTTTCGCTATGTGGGTTTGTCCAATTAGGGCTGTCGTTTATAACAGCCCTAATTGTAAATTGTTTCAGTTGTTAGCGTCCTTGATAGAGAAGTCCATACGGCCCTTCTTGTCAAGACCCATAAACTTAACGTTAACTGCAGATCCAACGTCAATACCTGCGTCGGTCACCTTGTTTATTCTGCGGTCGCAGATCTTGGAGATGTGGACCATACCTTCCTTGCCGGGAGCGTATTCAACGAAGCATCCGATATCCTCGTTGGGCTTGTCCTTGCTTGCAAGGATCTTTACTACCTTACCGCTGTATGTGCAGCCTACCTCGGGCTCAAATACGATAGCGTCGATCATAGCCTTTGCTATTGCTGCGCTCTCGCCGTTTATAGCCGCGATAGTGATAATACCCTCGTCGTTGATGTCAACCTTAGCACCGGAATCAGCGCAGATTTTCTGGATTACAGAGCCGCCCTTACCGATTACCTCGCGGATCTTGTCGGGATCTATCTTGAAGGATGTCATCTTGGGAGCATACTTGGAAACCTCTGCTCTGGGAGTGGGGATAGCCTTGAGAATTACCTCGTCGATAATGTATTCACGGCCTGCTTTGGTCTGCTCGAACGCCTGCTTGATGATCTCGGGTGTAAGACCGTCGATCTTAAGGTCCATCTGAATGGATGTGATACCCTTGTGTGTACCTGCTACCTTGAAGTCCATGTCGCCATAGAAGTCCTCAAGACCCTGAATGTCGATCATTGTATCCCAAGAACCGTCCTCTGCGGTGATAAGACCGCAGGAGATACCTGCAACGGGAGCCTTGATCGGAACACCTGCTGCCATAAGAGCAAG
>JAZOUO010000052.1:0-3783 GCA_045658225.1 Eubacteriales bacterium | reverse complement strand
GAAGGTTTGTATCTTCTGTGCAGATAAGGTTTCTTATATTGACTATAAGGATTCCGCAAAGCTTCGCAAGTTTATCAGCGAGCGCGGAAAGATCCTTCCCAGAAGAATTTCGGGAACTTGTGCTGTTCACCAGCGTGAGCTTAACACAGCTATTAAGCGCGCACGTCAGGCAGCTCTTCTTCCTTACGTAACAGACTGATTATAACAAGTAAAGCCTCGGCAGATGCCGAGGCTTTTTGTTTTTTCTTGAATACTTTTTGCCATCAGTGGCAAAAAAGTATAGCAGCTTTTTTTAGCCGTGTGAGGAATAGTTAGGAGCTTCCTTCGTGATATTTATATCATGAGGATGCGACTCACGGAGACCTGCGCCCGTGATCTTAACGAACTGTCCGTTCTCTCTGAGGTCATCAATTGTGGGTGCGCCGCAATATCCCATACCTGCACGGAGACCGCCCATAAGCTGATATACTGTGTCTGCAATGGGTCCCTTGTAAGGAACACGTCCCTCAACGCCTTCGGGAACGAGCTTTTTGTTGTTCTCCTGGAAGTATCTGTCCTTGGAGCCCTTTTCCATAGCTGCGATAGAGCCCATGCCTCTGTAAACCTTGAAGCTTCTGCCCTGATAAAGCTCTTCTTCTCCGGGGCTTTCCTTACAGCCCGCAAAGAGCGAGCCGAGCATTACGACAGACGCGCCCGCCGCGATAGCCTTTGTGATGTCACCACTGTACTTGATACCACCGTCCGCAATAACAGGAATATTGTACTTGTCAGCAACCTCTGCCGCATCGCAGATGGCTGTGATCTGGGGCACACCGATACCTGCAACGATACGTGTCGTACAGATAGAACCGGGGCCGATACCGACCTTAATAGCGTCGGCACCTGCTTTGATAAGGTCCTCTGCCGCCTCGCCTGTAGCGATATTACCCGCGATAAGCTGACAGTCGGGATATCTTTCCTTAACCTTAGCAACGCTCCTCAGAATATTCTCGGAGTGACCGTGAGCCGAATCAAGCACAAGGTAGTCCGCACCCGCATCAAGAAGAACACCTGCTCTGTCAAGCACATCCTTGGTCGCGCCGATAGCCGCACCGCAGATAAGTCTTCCGCGAGAGTCCTTTGCAGAGTTAGGATATTTCTTTACCTTCTCGATGTCCTTAATAGTGATAAGGCCGCGAAGCTCCATATTTTCGTTAACGATAGGAAGCTTTTCTATCTTATTCTTGCAAAGGATCTCCTTTGCCTGCTCGAGAGTTGTACCCTCGGGAGCTACGACAAGGTTGTCCTTTGTCATGACATCATCTATCTTCATGTCAAAGTTGAGGAGGAACTTCATATCACGGTTTGTGATAATACCGATAAGCTTTCCGTGATCATCACAGATCGGAACGCCCGAGATCTTGAACTTATGCATAAGGTCTTCCGCTTCGCGAACGAAGTTGTCCTTACCAAGATAGATGGGATTGGTAATTACACCGTTTTCGCTTCTCTTTACGCGGTCAACATGGTCTGCCTGGCGCTCGATGGGCATATTCTTGTGAATAGTACCCGCACCGCCCTCACGGGCAATAGCGATTGCAAGATCCGCCTCGGTGACAGTATCCATAGCAGCACTCATAAGCGGAATGTTGAGCTTGATCTTGTTTGTCAGACGTGTGGTAAGATTGATGTCCGCGGGGAGAATATCACTCTTTGCGGGCACGAGCAGTACGTCATCAAACGTAAGACCCTCTTTTGCAAACTTATCAGTATAAGACATTTTGTTTCCTCACTTTCTTATCCTGTTTGATTTTTTAATTGCTATAATTATAACAAAAATAATTTTGCTTGTCAATGACTTTTTTGAGATAATATGTCGTATATTTTTTCTGTATTTTATCGATTTTGCATAATTCATTCGCATTTCACATAATATTATCAAAAAAGACTTGGAGAAAATATGAAAAAAACTGTTCTTATATACGTCATATCAATACTTGTGGCAAGTGTTTGCCTTGCCGCCGCGGCTATCGGATTTGGCGTTCTGACTCGCCCGAAGGCGCTGAATACATCTGCCGAGGGATACAAATACTCGACCGTTATAATCGACGCAGGGCACGGAGGTGAGGACGGCGGTACGTCGTCAAAAAGCGGGCTTGTGGAAAAGGACATAAATCTTGAGCTTGCCTTTATTCTGAAAGAAAAGCTCGAGGCAGAGGGTATAAAGGTCATTCTCACACGCGATGCCGACAGACTTCTCTACGACAGAAACGTGAATTACCAAGGTCGCAAGAAAAAGCTTGATATGGCGGCACGACTTGAGATAATAAACAACACCGAGGACTGTATCTTTATAAGCTTGCACATGAACGCATTTTCGGACTCTCGATATTCAGGGCTTCAGGTTTGGTATTCCGATCAGAATCCCAACTCCCAAAGCCTAGCCAATATCATTCAAAACGACGTAAAAACAAACCTCCAACCAAATAACAACAGAAAAACAAAATCCGCAGGCACAAGCATCTATCTTTTGAACAACTCGCGCTGCCCTGCGGTACTTGTGGAATGCGGATTTTTATCTAATGCTGCCGAAGCCAAGCTTTTTGAAAGTTCAGAATACAAAATTTCTCTTGCTTCTCAGCTGTCGGACTCTATAATTCAATTTTTGAAAGATTCTTGATTGCCCTTTAAGTATTCAAATTCAGTCCAAGGATATGCTGCAGGCGGCATACTACTTGCACAAACAGGCTTTTGCGTGTGCGGGTGAATAAACTCCGCCTTATGTGACCACAAAGCGCAGTTGCAGTTGTGATTGCTACCATACTTGCCGTCACCTAAAAGTGACATTTTTCGAGAAGCAAACTGCACGCGTATCTGATGTGTGCGACCCGTCAAAAGTTCAATCTCCATAAGGCTTATCTGCTCACCCGACGGAAGAATTATGCTTTCAAGAGTTTTGTATTTCAGCGCTGCGGGCTTTACTCCGCGGCGCTCTTTTTTTACAACGTAGGTCTTATTTTTCTGCTTGTCGTGAAAAAGCAGGTCGCTCATTTCCCCGCTATCTGCCTCGGGTCTTGACGTCACTACCGCAAGGTATGTCTTTTTATATTCCTTAGTGGAAACAAGCTCGGAAAGCTTGCCCGTCAGGTTTCTGTCTTTTGAGTACAGCATAACTCCGCCCGTCACTACGTCAAGACGGTGGACAAGCCCAATATAGCTGTCCTCTCCCTTGCTTTTTCGGTATTCCATAAGCTTTTCTGGCAAATTTTTGCTCTTCCCGTCAGCCGAAAACTGCGAATTCTCACCTATGGGCTTTTCGCAGAGCAACAGATATTTGTCTTCGTAAAGAATTTTCACACAAACCTCTTAAATTAAATTTAATTTATACAGTAATTATACCACTTAAATACAAGAAAATCAAGGCCTTTCAATTTTGTCGTAGGCTTGGCACAAGCAATATAGCAAAATCGAAAGTCGAAAACTCAATCAAAACAAGGCCGTTAATTTTTTTTCGAAGACAAGGCGCACCACAGAACGCAAGGCGCAGGCGTAGTTTCCTACGCCAAGCCGCGTTCGAGGAGCAACACCGTATTCGGAAAAAAGTAGCGGTCGCGAAAAAATATAGATAAGGGGTGCGAGATCGCACCCCTTATCTATATACATCAGAAAGATCAGTCAGCGTATACGCTTACCTGCTTCTTTCCTCCTGCCTTATGCTCAAATTTAACTCTGCCGTCGATAAGAGCAAAGAGTGTGTCGTCGCTACCGATACCAACGTTGTTGCCGGGATGGATAGCTGTTCCT
>JAZOUO010000051.1:0-7886 GCA_045658225.1 Eubacteriales bacterium | reverse complement strand
CTCTCGCCAACTTGCTCAAGTCCCTCGCCCTTGCCTATTCTTGCTCTTGGCGGCAATAGCGCGACATCTATGGGCTCATCGTACGGAAAATTATTGCTCTCAAGTCTGTCAGCGCGGACAAGAGTCTTGCTGTTTATATCCACAAGCGCCCAGGTGCTCGTGGCACGAGCAACTATCTCGCCGTCAACTCTCATTTCAAAAAATCTCAAGAACGCAAAGCCTTTTGCTTCCTTGCACCACGTGCTGACCTCTATTTTCTTATATGCAGTCACGGGCTTTAATACCTTCATTGATAGCTGACTGAGAATAAAGCCAACGCCCTCTCTGTCTCTCAGCTGATCAAGCGGCATGCCGAATTCTGCGCACTGAATATTTGCCGTTTCCTGAAAATACATAAGTATTTTGCTTGCGCGAAGAACTCTGTTTGAATCCGTGTCGTGCCACTTTGTCGTATATGTATGCGTGTATTTCATAATTTTTCGGAAAATCTTTTCAAAAGCTTTTCCTTACCTCATCAAATGATTTTTCATTCCCGTCTATCCGATTACAAACGGCATTTCTTCCCTTATATTCGGGAAGGTTTTTGGGAAAGGGGTGATAATTTGCAAGCAAATTGGGGAAAACACCTTTTTTCAAAAAGGGTTTTCCCCGCATTTCCATTCTTAAAGTGTATTAGAAGATCCAAGAACGTTCTTGATCTTGTGCTGAACCATCTTTTTAACTTCTTCTCTACCCACCTTGAGATACTCACGGGGGTCAAAAGCCTCGGGCTTATTTGTAAGCACGCGGCGGATTCCCGCAGTCATAGCGAGACGGATGTCAGAGTCGATATTTATCTTACATACAGCCATCTTAGCCGCACGTCTGAGCTGCTCCTCGGGGATACCGACTGCATCGGGGAGCTTACCGCCGATAGCGTTGATCTCGGAAACGCACTCGTGAGCAACACTGGATGCGCCGTGGAGAACTATGGGGAACTCAGGGAGACGCTTGCCGACCTCCTCGAGAATATCAAAACGAAGCGGAGGGGGAACAAGAACACCGTTCTCGTTTCTTGTGCACTGCTTTGCTGTGAACTTGTATGCGCCGTGGGACGTACCGATAGAGATAGCGAGAGAGTCAACGCCTGTGCGCGCAACAAACTCCTCAACCTCCTCGGGACGTGTGTATGTAGACTTGTCTGCAACAACCTCGTCCTCAGCGCCTGCGAGAACGCCAAGCTCGCCCTCAACTACCGCGCCGTGAGCGTGAGCGTACTCAACGACCTTCTTTGTGAGCGCGATGTTGTCCTCAAAGGAGTGATGAGAGCCGTCGATCATAACGGATGTAAAGCCGCCGTCGATACAAGACTTGCAGATCTCAAAGTCTGCACCGTGGTCAAGGTGGAGAGCGAGGTCAATTCCGCTGTCCTTAACTGCCGCATTTGCGAGAGCCATAAGGTATTCGTGCTTTGCGTACTTACGTGCGCCTGCAGATACCTGAAGGATAACGGGAGACTGCTCTTCCGCTGCCGCCTCGGTTATAGCTTGAATTATTTCCATATTGTTGATGTTGAACGCGCCTATCGCATATCCGCCTGCGTAGGCCTTTTTGAACATTTCTTTAGTAGTTACGAGTGCCATACTAAAATTCCTTTCAAAAGAATAAGTTTTTAACAATTTATTTTATCACATCTTTTGAAAAAAATCAAGTACTCTTTTTAGTTTTATTTGTCGCAGAACAAATTAAAAGGTCTTATTTTTTCCGTTTGCCTGCGTTGTGTCAGACACAGCTCGGCTATTCTCGGGCAATGACGCCGCGACCGACGGCACAAGCTCTGCCTGCTCTCTATGCGACTCGGATATCGGCAAGGGGTCAGTGTGCTCCGAGTGTTGCTGTGCCGCGCCAACAAGGTTGAGACTTACTGCGATTGCATTGTCAACTTCACTCATTTTAGCAGGGCTAAGATGCCCCGTCTTTTCTTTAAGTCTGCGCTTGTCAAGCGTTCTTATTTGCTCAAGCAGTATAATGGAATCCTTTATAAGTCCCGTCGCCTCCGCGTATATGTCGATATGTGTGGGGAGCTTTGCCTTGCCTGTTTTTGATGTAATTGCGGCGGCAATCACCGTCGGACTGTATTTGTTGCCTACGTCGTTTTGAATTATCAGAACGGGGCGAAGTCCACCCTGCTCGGAGCCTATAACGGGGCTAAGGTCTGCGTAAAATATGTCCCCTCTTTTTATGCTCGGTATCATTTTCTCGCTTCCTTTTTTCTTGATTTGTATTTTAAGTTTTGACTCAAATACAAGACCTTAAACATAAAAAACGGAAAATTTTGTTTTGCTTAAAAATCCGCAACCCGCGCAAACTAAAAATATCCCTTGCGAAACACTCGCGGAAAAAATATCGGAATAAGAGAAGCGGTACTTGAAGCAGAGCTTATGCAAAGCAAAATGCTAAGTATCTTTTGAAAAATCCCACCGCCCTGACTTTTCGGCGGATGGGTATTAGACGTATATTCTGATTCTGTCTTTTCGGTAGATTCCTCCGTGGGCAGTTCCGCGGAGGGATTCTCCTCCCACGATTCTGACGGCAATTCAGTCGGCCTTTCGGTAAAGCTATCCGTGGATAGCTCCGACAAATTCAGGTCAATGCGCAGACCTGAAAGAGAAACTTCTTGAGATAGTATCTTGTTATCTTCAAAATATATTGCCGAGGTTTTTGTGGGCAGAGATAAAATAAACTCAATTTTTCCGTCATATAAGTCTGTTGGCAGAAAGCACAGAGTTGCAA
Source organism: Eubacteriales bacterium (assembly GCA_045658225.1). GTDB lineage: Bacteria > Bacillota > Clostridia > Oscillospirales > CAG-272 > SVTX01. The sequence goes on along the minus strand of JAZOUO010000051.1, from coordinate 5,114 downwards.
TTCTGCCACCAATGTATGAATTTTCCTCTCCCCAAAGGAGCAGACGTATTCTGCTCTCCCCCAGCGAGCAGTCAAATTCAAGAGACTTAAGCGCATCCCCTCGCTCGCACGAGCAGAGCATCATTTTATTTGAATCATAGGTTATGTCAAGCTCAAGCCCACAGAGCTGAATCTGTTTCGGTGAAAGCATTATTTTGAGAATGAAAAGACCTGATGAGCCATCAATTTCGCCATCAAGGTAAATTTGCGGCTGTGTATTTTGCGCGCAGATAAAAGTCGGTCGCACAAGAACAAATAATGTAAAAAGAAAAAGGATAGCTTTTTTGCAACAACTCACGACGTCCTCCTTTTTTGTGTGAAAATGCAGATGATAAAATATATTTTTTAAGTCGTGAGCTTATGCGGATATTTTGGGCGGTTCGGGGCAAACTAAAGATGGGGACTTCCCTATTAAAGCTTAAATTTATGGAGATAAATATGAAAAACAAGACATCAACATTTATTGCGCTTGCCCTGTCGGCAATAATTTGCGCATGCTGTCTTTCTTCCTGCGGAAGAAATAACGGCACAACCGACGAGAAGGGCTCAATGTCATCGCCCTCCGAGATAATGTCGGACGTAGTTGACGATATAGTTCCCGATACCAAGAACGGTAGAACTGTACACGAAAACTCGGACGAATACACTGCCGACGAGAGAGACAGCAACGGCTTTATGTCGGACATGTTTGACGGAAAATAAGTTTTAGGGGCTGAATCAGCCCCTTTTTTACATAAAAAGCGACAGGCAAAACGCCTGTCGCAAAGCTTTTAAATTAAAGAGTCGAGCCGAAGTCGGTGACTATCGTCTGACCCGTGATTGCTCTTGACTCGTCTGAAGCGAAGAAAAGAAGCATATTTGCCACGTCGTCGGGCATACAGGGCTGTACCTTGAGATCGTTGTGCTTCATCATCTGTCCAAATATGTTCATATCCATATTGGCAGGGCTCATTCCCGCAACCATGGGCGTCACGATAGTGCCGGGGCAGATGGCATTACAACGCACGTTCGTGCCTGCAAAACGGAGCGCAGTGTGACGGGTAAGTCCGATAACTGCCGCCTTTGACGCAACGTATGCCGCGCCGCCGCAGCCCATAACGCCCGCAACCGACGCTACGTTAACGATAGAGCCATAGCCCGTCTTTGCCATTTCGGCAGAAATCTCGCGCATCATACACATAGTTCCCTTTGTGTTGATGTCTATAACGCGATTCATATCCTCGTCTGTGAAGCTGTCAATAGCCTTGAGTCCCTCATCAAGAACGCCCGCGTTGTTGATAAGAATATCTACCTTGCCAAAGGCTTCGAGAGTAGCGTCAAGGACCTTCTTTGCGTCCTCCGCCTTGGAGATGTCGCTGACAACGGGAAGAACCTCTCCACCTGCCGCGCGGATTTTCTCTGCAACCTCCAAAAGAGGTGCTTCACGGCGTGCGGTGATTACCACCTTTGCGCCCTCTGCGGCAAACTTAATTGCAGTTGCCGCGCCTACACAGGAGTTTCCACCGGTAATAATTGCTACTTTACCATTCAAACGGTTCATATTGGCCTCCTGTAAATTTATTATTCTTGTCGGACGTGCTCGCATTTCGTCGTAAAAACCAAACCCTTGGCTGCGAGAATTCCGTTTAACTTATTATAGCACAAATCCCAAATAAATACAAGAGAAAAAGCGAGATATTATCCCGCTTTTTAACTTATACAAATCTCTGCGCATATCCGCATCTTTTGCATAGCTCCTCGGTCGCGACGCCGCGACCAAATCCACAGACCATCGCCTTAGCGCGCTCGGAATTGAGTGCGTAATTTATATTATCAGTGAATATATTGCCGAGATTTATCACGCCGTCGCTGTCAAGACAGCAGGGTACGATCGTTCCGTCACAAAGAATGCCGAATTGATCCTTCAGTCCATAGCAAAAGAACTTATTTCCCTTGATTTCCGCATTACTGTCGGGCCACTCGAAGCGTTCTCCCCACTCAAGAAAAACCTTGTCCCGTATTCTGATGCCGCGGGTGTTCTCTGCCCACTCGCCGTCTATATTTTTGCGGAGTAATGCCATCGCCGTCTCATTTCTGCCGCCGTCAAAGCCTTTGTTCCAAAGGCGGAAAACCACAATTATCCCTTGCTCCGCGGCAGATTTTGCAAAGTCACAAAGCCCATTTACATACGCCTCGTAGCTCTCGTCCGTGCCTTCCTCAAAGCTGTGTAAGGAGATGTTGACCTTGTGCAGCCCCACGATCAAAAGCTCATTTTTCCGTCTGCCAAGCAGCGTTCCATTGGTTGTGATAATTGACTTATACCCCCGCTGACCCGCCATCTTTATGAACTCGGGCAGCTGCGGATGAGTCAGCGGCTCGCCCATCAGGTGATAGTAAATATACTTTGTCTTGTCGGTCAGCTTGTCGAGAATTTGCGAGAACTCGTCCGCGCTCATTCTTCGCAGCTTCCGATTGTGCCCATGACAAAAGGAGCAGCTCATATTGCATATATTAGTTATCTCTACGTAGACCTTGCTGTACATTATAGCTCCTTTCGTGGTGGTTTGGGTTTATTATACCACAAAGCCGAGACAATCACAAGAGGGGTCAGGGAATTTTTGATTTATTGTTGCCAACAAGCACGCGAGATTTAATCCTCGCGGTACCGTCCAAAACACCGTATATTTACCAAAAAAAATTAACAATCAGATATGCTTATGACGCAGAAATAATACCCGTCTATCTCATAATAATACAGTGTCTCTTTCGGAATATTTCGCTCCCTTTCCGTTAAAACAAACTCTACTTTTTGGGGCAAAAAATATATCTCGTACTCATATAGCTTATCGATTTGAATATCTTTCACGTTCAAGTTGTTTTGGTATTCTCCGTTTAATTGGTACATAGTGTGCAAATCAAGCTTTCCGTTTGCCTCAACTAAAAATAGAGAATCAACGCACATCATGTAAGTTTCATCTGCATAATCAGTATAGATATTAAAATATCCTAAAATTTGATGCTTATCATAATCATCTTCGATAGTATTTTCAATTTGGGCGATGTAGTTCAAATCCTTGTTTTCTTGTTTGGGTTTATCTAATTGCATAAGGATTATTCCCAAAATTAAGAGAATAAAACCTATGCAAAAACCAACAATAATTATGATTTTTGCTTTGCGTCGTGATTTGACAGGCTCATTTTCTGTGACCTCTAATCTTTCCGGCGCTTTTTCTTCAAGCGTGCCGGAAATATAGTCAAGCTGTTTTTGAGCAAGCGTTGAAAGGACAAGCTTTGGGGTTTTTTCCTTAATGTCTTCAAAAAGCACAATTGCTTCATCAACGTTGCCATTCATTCGTTTTGCAACAGCTAATTGATATTGGCGCATGAGAGAAAAATAAGCATAGTTCTTCTTTTTCGAATATTTTTCAATTCTTTTTTCCAAGAGGGCGCAAGCCGACTCATAGTCAGCATCAGAAAATACGCAGTAAAATTCATATGCCTTCTTATCTGCCTTTGAGAGCTTTAAGTTTGGATTGTACTTAAAATAGCTATCAATTTGATCGATTTGCTCCTTTACTCCTTCATAATCCCCGCGCTCAAAGCAAACACGGCAGAGCAACAGATGTCCGTAAATCCTTTGCTTAACATTTTTATGCTGTAATAAAACAGAATAAATTATATTGTAGGCAGCTTGATAATCGCCGACAGCAAAATATAAATTCAGTCTATGAGAATAATGAATCAAAAACGGTTTGGCGTTGATAATGGCAGCATATTTTTCAACGTCGAGCTCTTTCCACAGCGAAGACATAACTGTTGCTCGAACTGCGAAATTTATTGCTATTCTTATATATATCATAAAACATATAAAATAGCATAATACCCCAAGCGGTTCTTTGATTAACCAAATCGGTATCAGCGGTAGAAGCGTTAAAAGGAGCGACAAAATATAGTATGACGCAATCGCTTTTCTTGCTGCTTTGTTTTTCATATCAATTTTCTCCTGTTCAAGCGCAAAATATTATTACGCGAAATTGTTAGATTTGCAAAAAGTGGCTCAGAACAAGGATTCCAAGCCACTTAAAAGCCTTATATGATTATTCCCACTCGATTGTACCGGTAGGCTTCGGTGTTATATCATACAGAACGCGGTTAATTCCCTCGACCTCGCTTGTGATCCTTGCGCAGATCTTATGAAGAACTGCGTATGGTATCTCCTCGATGGTGGCGGTCATAGCGTCCTTTGTGTTGACCGCGCGGAGAATTGCGGGCCAGCCCTCGTATCTGGAGTCGTCCTTGACGCCAACGCTCTTTATGTCGGGAATAACTACGAAATACTGCCATACCTTTTCTGCAAGTCCGTTTTTGTCAAACTCGTCGCGGAGAATCGCGTCTGCCTCGCGGAGCGCGTGGAGTCTGTCGCGGGTTATCGCGCCAAGACATCTGACTCCCAAGCCGGGGCCCGGGAACGGCTGACGGTAAACCATACCGTGAGGAAGTCCGAGCGCTTCGCCGACAACTCTTACCTCGTCCTTAAAGAGAAGCTTTACAGGCTCAACAAGCTCAAACTTGAGGTCCTCGGGAAGTCCGCCTACGTTGTGGTGAGACTTAACTGCCTTTTTGCCCTCTGCCTGCTTTACGGATTCAAGAATGTCGGGATATATAGTTCCCTGCGCCAAGAATTCAACGCCCTCAAGCTTGCGCGCCTCGTCAGCAAAAACCTCGATAAATTCCTTACCGATTATCTTTCTCTTTGCCTCGGGGTCGGATACGCCTGCCAAAAGATCAAGGAAACGGTCTGTCGCGTCAACGTACACAAGGTTTGCGTCAAGCGACTTGCCGAAAATTTCAATTACCTGCTCACTCTCGCCCTTGCGCATAAGCCCGTGGTTTACGTGAACGCAGATAAGCTGCTTGCCGATAGCCTTGATAAGAAGCGCGGCTACGACGGACGAGTCAACTCCGCCCGAAAGCGCGAGAAGCACCTTTTTGTCGCCGACCTGCTCTCTAATGGCGACAACCTGCTCGTCAATAAACTTGTCTGCAAGCTCTTTGTTTGTGATACGAAGCATCGTATCGGGTCTGACGTTTGGATT
>JAZOUO010000050.1:0-3744 GCA_045658225.1 Eubacteriales bacterium | reverse complement strand
GTCTGCTCGGGATTCTCTACGCCCAAAACGTCGCGCAAAAGAGACAACCAGAATGACTGGCTCTCCCCTTTCTCATATCCCTTGTCTTTCCAATACTCCGCAAACGCCTTCGCCGCTTTCTTTCTATCTGTTCCTGTCATTTTCCCTCTCCGCTGTTAAGGATTTCTTATATATGAAAATCCTTTTATTATCTACATATATTATGTCACAAAATCTGCATATTGTCAAGGTTTGATGTTATACTGCATAAAACTCGCATAATTTTGAAATAAAAACAAACAAATTCCCTACATTTTATAAAGGAATTTGATGGAAAATAAAAATAAATTCTAAAAATTATGAATTTTTTTTGAAAAAACACTGTACAAATTGATTTTTTTATGCTATAATTATTAACGCTCAATAGGAGATTGTGAATTATTTGAGAAGTCAAGATTACAAAATTGTTGTTTTTTGACTTTTTATGACTAAAATTCGCATAAAATTCAATATACATTCACACACCCTACCGAATGGGCAAATATAATCATTACAGTAAATTCAGCGTACTCCAAAATTTTGGAAAAGTAAGGAGATAAAACATGACTGACACAAAAATTCTCGTCATTGACAATGACCCCGCAATATGCGAGCTTATAAAGTCGCATTTCGAGAGCGAGGGCTATGAGGTGAAGACCGTTTCAGACGGAAGCGAGAGCATTTCCACCTTCAAGCTTTACGAGCCCGATATTGTTCTTCTCGATATTATGCTCCCCAGAAAAGACGGCTGGCAGGTATGCCGCGAGATCAGAGAGATCTCAAGCCGCCCCATTATTATGATAAGCTCAAAGAGCGACGTTTTCGACAAGGTACTCGGCCTTGAGTTGGGAGCTGACGGCTATCTTGTAAAGCCCTTCGACATCAAAGAGCTTTCCGCAAGAATAAAGGCAGTTCTCCGCCGTTGCCAGAAGGACACTACACAGATAGACCAGGAAGTCGTAAAATTTGAAAACATTGAGATAAGCCTCCAGAAATACGAGCTTAAGCTCAAGGGCAAATCTATCGACATTCCCCCCAAGGAGCTCGAGCTTCTCTATTTCCTCGCGTCCAACTACAACAGAGTCTTCTCCCGTGACCAGCTTCTCGACAAGGTATGGGGCTTTGACTATCTTGGCGACTCCCGCACGGTTGACGTACATATCAAGCGCCTTCGTGAAAAGCTTCAGGGCGTATCTGACAAGTGGCTCATAAAGACCGTTTGGGGCGTAGGATACAAGTTTGAATTTTTGAACTGATTTGATAGATCTTGACTACTGTGCCAATTCGAGCCTTCGAATTGGCACAATTTAGAAAGGAGAAATATTATGGATGAAAATAAGTCTGTAAACTCAATAGATCCCGAAAACATATCGGACACACCCGAAACTGCGGTCGAAGCGGCTCAAGCTGAAACAACCGAGCCCGCGACAGACAAGGTTGAGAAAACTGAGGAGGCAGTCTCAAACGAAACTCCCGATACGGATATTCCCGCCGACGAGCCCGTATATCCTCCAAAAAAAGAGGGCGGTGAGTACGACGAACGAGGCTATTACGTCTTCCCCGACGGCAGCTACTACGATTTACTCGGAGATTATCACTCCGCGCAAGGCGATCAGCCCGACGAGGCAACGCAGGCGTTCACTTGGGAGCCTATAAATCAGGATGAACTTCTCGCGCCTCCTATGGACAAAAAGAAAAGACACTCCGCATTCAAGGTGTCTCTCATTATAATGGCTTGCGTTCTTGCAACGGCATTACTGGTTTTGGTCGCCGCGCTTATATACAATATGGTAGATACGTATCCCGATGCGAAAGACAAAAATATCACCGTCAACGTCACCGTATCCGACAAGGGTCCAACGTCGCAAGGCGACGGATATGCTTCCCCCGAGCTTCTTGAGCAGGTAAAGAGCTCCATAGTAGTCATTTCGGCTCAATCATCTGACACCTCAAGCCTTGGAAGCGGCTTTATAATAAGCTCTGACGGATATATCGTCACAAACCAACACGTAATTGACGGAGCAAATGACGTATGGGTAGACTTATACGATGGCTCGTCACTCAAGGCTAAAGTGGTTGGACAGAGCGAGCGAGACGACATTGCAGTACTTAAGGTAAGCGCAAAGGACCTCCCTTTCATTACTCTTGGAAAAAGTGAACATTGCTACGTCGGCGAGGTAGTATATGCAATAGGTTGTCCCGACAGCTACGACTTTGCGTGGACTGTCACGATGGGTATAATCTCTCACACGAGCAGAAACGTAAAGATATACGACGACAACGGAAATCTTGAGAAGACTATGAACCTTATTCAGACCGACGTTTCCGTAAATCCAGGAAACTCAGGCGGTCCTATAATCAATACTCGCGGAGAGGTAGTGGGTATAGTCACGCTCAAGATAACCAATACCGAGGGAATGGGCTTTGCCATTCCGATTGACGGCGCACTGGAAATAATTGACGCTCTCATTACAAAAGGAAGTGCGGACGATGTTGATTCCTCAATATCTGCTCCCCGCCCTATGATTGGAATTACCTGCGTCGGCGTTTCTGCAAATAAATACTATAAACGAACAGGTACGGGCATCGAGGAGGTCGAGCAGAATTATGCAGATAAAAACTCCAGCACCTGCTTCTACGCGGCTGTCGGCGGCATATACGTATTGAGCATTGACGAGAGATACAATGCTGTTGGTGTGCTTGAAACAGGCGACATAATAGTTTCTATGAACGGCTCGGCACTGTATAACAACAACCAGCTATCGTTTTATCTTAACGACTGCAAGCCCGGAGATAAGATTGAGCTTGAGATATACAGAAACGGTGAGTATAAGACAGTACAGATGACTCTTGCAAAAGAGATCAGAGATTGATAAAAAAGCACTTGCGCGATGCGCAAGTGCTTATCTTTTATTCAACCGACGTGCAAGGCTTTTTGAGCTTGTCTATTCCCTTCAGAATAAGTCTTGTCAAGTAATACGTCATACAGATAAACGCAACAGTCGCAGCAGAAAGGACGACTATGTAAATAAGCTGACCACCCCAGCCAAGACTGTCCACAAGACTCTGACGTATTGTCTCAACAGGCGCAAGATTGCATCTGAGAAGATTGTGATAGTTTACTTTCATGCTGTTCGCAAGAATTGCGCACACCGTCTGGAAGCTACACATAAATATAAGTATTACCTTTATATCCGACTTGGGATTGAGTTCGAACATTCTCATAGCTACCGCCAATATAAAATACAGGCATACAAGGTTGTGGAACACTACCGTGTGAAAGCTGATAAACTCTGATGACATAGTCGCTATCGCCCCATCGGAATATATAATGCTCGGCATAACCAACATAAAAAACGTCATAGACGAGCAACAAGCAAACGTGATAGTGTCGATTATCCTTTTACCCTTTCCCTTGTAAAAGGAATGAAGCGGCAGAATAAACAGAAACAGACTGCAAAAATGGAAAGGAAGAAAATAAAGGTCGTAGTGCCCTGTCTTTATTGAGCTGTACTGCTTGAGTGCCTCAAGCACGAGAAGAATCACGGAGATCACCTGAAAAGGAATGTACCTTACCCTGTCGCTCTTACCCTTGAGCAGCTTTGCAATAACAATCGCCAAGGCTATGAACACAACAAAGGCGGGCAATATCGTAATTGCGTGAAGTTTCGTCCAAAGCATAGAAAAATATCCCCTTATGTCATTTTTTTCAATTATATCATAATA
>JAZOUO010000049.1:0-5869 GCA_045658225.1 Eubacteriales bacterium | reverse complement strand
AAGTCAGTGACAACAGATTTACAGTCTGCCCCCTTTGGCCGCTCGGGAAATCCCCCAAAATGGAGCTGGTGAACGGAGTCGAACCATCAACCTGCTGATTACAAATCAGCTGCTCTGCCATTGAGCCACACCAGCATTTTTGCTTGTCGCGTTCGCAACAGTAGTATTATATCATAAACACCTTTGTTTGTCAACACTTTTTTTCAAAAATTTCAAAAAATATTTTTATGCGTCAAAACCCTTGAAAAATAAGGAAAAACGGCAGGTTTTATGCGCCAACCCTGCCGTTTTACTTCAATTATTCCTTTACTGCGACCACCTGATATATCTCGTTCTTATGAACGCCGCGGTCACGCGCGGTTTTCTTTATTGCCTCGTTTTTTGAAAGCCCCTGATTTATGTAGTGTTGTACGTGTTCCTCCACCGAAAGAGCAGTCAAATTTAACTCATCAGGACGGACGACACCCTCAGGACAGCCCTCGAGCACCAAGACGTATTCGCCGCGCGGAGCTTTTTCTGAATAATATTCGAGCGCGCCTGACAGAGTTGTTCTCATTATCTCCTCGTTGAGCTTTGTAAGCTCACGGCACAGAGAAATTCTGCGCTCGCCGCCAAACGCCTTTTGCATATCCTCAAGCGTGCTTATCAGCTTGTGCGGTGCTTCGTGGAATATCATTGTTCTGTCCTCGTATGCGAGCTTTTCAAGCCTCTGACGACGTTCCTTTTTGTCCATGGGCAAAAATCCCTCAAAGCAGAATCTGCCCGTCGGCAGACCCGAAAGAGTCAGCGAGAGGATTGCCGCGCACGCGCCTGGAATACTCGTCACGGGGATGTTTTTCTCCGCACAGAGTGCAACTATGTCTTCGCCGGGGTCTGAGATAGCAGGCGTGCCCGCGTCGGTCACAAGCGCGCAGGACTCACCTGCGATGAGTCTATCACAGATAAGCTGACCGTGGGATTTTTTATTATGCTCAAAGTAGGACACCATAGGCTTTTGTATGCCGAGATACTGCAAGAGGCGCATAGTGTTTCTCGTGTCCTCGGCGGCGATAAAGTCCACCTCGGAAAGCACCTTTTTCGCGCGCTCCGAAAGGTCAGATAGATTTCCGACGGGAGTTGCGACAAGGTACAGCATACCGCCAATAATTTTATTTTTTTCACCCGTATCGCAGGGAAGAGTCAAGTTTGTATCGGTCATTTCAAAAATTCCTTTCAAGTAATAGCAAATTTATGCTCTGTGGCATAAAATCTAATACAGAGAAACAAATAGGAGGGGCATATTATATGGCAATAAAAATATACATCGACCAAGGGCATAATCCCGTCAACCCAAACGCAGGCGCGGAGGGAAACGGACTGCGCGAGCAGGACATTACGTATAACATAGGTCAACTGCTTGCACAGCGCTTGCGTCAAAGCGGGAACTACGAGGTGAGGCTGTCAAGGCCTACACCCGAGACACAGCTCGGTACGTCAAACGCGTCAAGTCTTCGTGTGCGCGTTCAGGACGCAAATTCATGGGGAGCTGACTATTTTATCAGTCTGCACACCAACGCGTCAAGTAATTCCTCCGCAAACGGCGTTGAGGCTTATGCCTACGCTCGCAACACGCCCGCGTTTGAGCTTGGCGAGGATATTGTTGATGGCATAGCCGATGCCGTTGGCGTTCGCAACAGGGGCATGAAAACACGCCCTGGTTTGTACGTCTTAAAACGTACGGCAATGCCCGCAGTCCTTGTGGAGCTTGGCTTTATTACCAATCCCCGAGAGGCGTCGCTTATGAGCAACTCGCCAAACCTTTACGCTGACGGAATTTATAACGGTATAGTTGACTTTACGGGGCTGGGGTAATTATTCCTCGATCATCTTAAGGAGTGTTTCCTCGTCAATGACTGTGACGCCAAGGCTCTGAGCTTTGGTGAGCTTTGAGCCCGCCGCCTCACCAGCGACAACGTAAGATGTCTTTGAGGAGACCGAGCCGGAGACCTTGCCGCCGTTTGTCTTGATTTTAGCCGAAGCCTCGTCACGAGACATTGTGGGAAGCGTGCCTGTGAGAACAAAGGTAAGCCCCTTGAATTTTTTACCTGTGGGCGCGGCTGTTGCAACGCATTGAACGCCTGCGTCCTTGAGCTTCTGACAAAGCTCGCAGTTTTGCGGGTGCGAGAAGAAGTTGACAACGCACTCTGCGGTTATCATACCAAAGTCCTGTATTTCCACAAGCTCCTCTACGGTTGCCTGCATACATGCGTCAAGCGTGCGGAATTTTGATGCAAGAGCCGCTGCTGCGACCTCACCGACGTTGCGGATGCCGAGGGCGGTGAGCAATCTTTCAAGTCCTGCGGATTTGGATTTTTCAATTGAGTCAACAAGATTTTGAGCAGATTTTTCGCCCATTCGCTCAAGCGGGGAAATGTCCTCGACCTTTAAGGAATAAAGATCGGCTGCGTCCTTTATAAGATTTGATGCTATCAAAAGCTCGATTATCTGAGGACCAAGACCGTCAATATTCATTGCGCCCTTGGAGACAAAATGCTCAATTCCTCGCGAGATCTGGGCAGGGCAGGACGCATTGGTGCAGCGGACGGCTGCCGCCTCGTCGGGATCGTAAAATACAGGCTCGTTGCAGGACGGACAGCGTGTTGGCATCAAATATTCTCTTTGTGTGCCGTCGCGCTTTGCGGGGAGGGAGGTCAAGACTTCAGGTATAATGTCGCCCGCCTTTCGCACGATGACGGTATCTCCAAGCATAATATCACGCTCGCGGATAAATTCAAGGTTATGCAGGCTTGCCTTTGAGACCGTAGTGCCTGCAAGACGGACGGGAGAGAGGTGTGCTGTGGGTGTCAATACTCCCGTGCGGCCTACCGCTATTGAAATATCAAGAAGTGTAGTTTCTTTTTCTTCGGGCGGGAACTTGTATGCGACAGCCCATTTGGGTGTGTTTGTGCCCTCGCCGAGCATCTCTCGGTCGGATAGAAGGTCTGCCTTTATGACTACGCCGTCTATATCGTAAGGCAGGCTGTCTCGCGCCTTGCCTATCTTTTCTATGTGAGATGTTATTTCGTTATAACTTGATGCCTTTATTCTCATAGGAACGCAGGGGAACCCGAGGCTTTCAAGTCGGTCAAGTATCTCAGTATGTGAGGTGGGAGCGTGTCCGTCGGAATAAAGCTCGCCTTCCTGGAAATTGAAAATAAAAATATCAAGCCCGCGGCTTGCCGCTATCTTGGGGTCAAGCTGACGTAGTGAGCCTGCGGCGGCGTTTCTGGGGTTTGCCATAAGGGGCTGACCTTCACGCTCGCGCTTGTCGTTTATGCGATTAAACACCTCGCGGGGCATATAGACCTCGCCACGAACTGTAAGATTAAGCGGCTCGGGAAGTATCATAGGAATTGAGAAAATAGTCTTGATATTCTGCGTGACGTCCTCGCCCGTGATACCGTCGCCTCGCGTAGCGCCCTGAACGAAAATGCCGTTTTCGTATTTGAGCGATACCGAAAGTCCGTCTATTTTAGGCTCAACGGAGTATACGCAGTGGGGCAGGGCTTGTCCTACCGAGCTTGTAAAGCCTTCAAGTTCCTCAAAGGAGAACACGTCCGAGAGAGAGTCCATTCGCACGGTGTGAGTCACCTTCTGGAACTTATCAAGAGGCGCGCCGCCTACTCGCTGTGAGGGCGAGTCAGGGTCAAAAAACTCGGGGTTTTCGTCCTCAAGACGAAGCAGCTCGGCGTACATCATATCGTACTCGTAGTCGGAAATCTCGGGTGCATCATATACGTAATAAAGCTTTGCGTGGTGCGTAAGCTCCCGACGAAGCTTTTCTATTTTTTCTTTTATCTGGGACTTGTTTTGCATGTAAACTCCTCCTCATAGTAATATAGTATAATTATACCACAAAACTATATTTATTTCAAGCGAAAAATAATTGTTTTGAAATTATACTTGATTTTTTCTGCCCGTGTGATATAATTGTATTGTAATTTGTTTTTTGAGGAATGATTTGATGAAAATTCTTATTGCTTACGCGACCAGAAACGGCACTACGTGTGAGTGCGCCGAGATGCTTGCCGACCTGTTGAAAAATCAGGACGTGACTCTTACCCGTATTGGAAAGGGCGGGGAGGCTATGCCAAGCATTGAGAAATACGATGCGGTGATTTTCGGTTCAAGTATCCGAATGGCGAAAATTGACAAAACACTTTCCGAATATTTGCGTAAAAATACGGACATGCTTTTGGGTAGACGCTGTGCGTACTTCTTGTGTTGCGGATTTACGGATTGCTTTGAGGACTATCTCTATAAAAACATTCCCGAGAGATTGATTGAAAATGCTGAGGCGGTCTCCTGCTTTGGCGGAAGCCTTGATAAGAATAAGGTCAAGGGGATTGACAGAATGATAATTTCGGCGGTTCGCTCAGAAATACTCGGCGGAGGACAGAACGGACAGCAGAGAGATGACATCTCACTTCCAACAATAATGGACACCAATATATCCCAGTTTGCAGATGCTATTCTTGGTAGACGTTAGGTTGAAAAAGTCTACAAACAGAGCCTATCAACTTTCAAGAAAATTGTACATTAACTGTTAAAAAAAGTATTGACAAAGTGATTTTGCTATGATATAATAGTCGGGTAGGCAAAAAAGACCCACTAGCTCAGACGGTAGAGCACTTGACTTTTAATCAAGGGGTCCGGAGTTCGAGTCTCCGGTGGGTCACCAACGCAAAAGGGACATCGAATGATGTCCCTTTTGCGTTGGTGATCCACCGGGTAATGAGAACTCCAACACATAATTTGCACCGCAAATTATGTAAGTGTTCGAGTCTCATCAAACTAAAGGACTCGATGTCCTTTAGTTTGATCTAAAATTTCAGAAAGGCAACCCTGATGACTATACTTTACAATGACACCCAAAACTCCAGAGTTGTATATCTTGGCTACGATATGAAGCTTTCGAGAACGGAATATATGATATTTTCCTGCATATATCAGAGCGAGGATTTTGTGTCCGCAAACGAGATAATAGAAAAATGCTATGACGAGAAAAAGCCTAAAGTCAGTGATATTGCGGCACATATCTGCCACATAAACAAAAAGGCGCATAATATCGGTGGCAGAGTGCTTATAATATCAAAATACGGAGTTGGCTACAAGCTCACGGACAAGCCGTGATCATTTGAGCCAACCCCGATTTTACGGATATTATTTATATTCGTCAAGTATGCTTCTTATAGCGTCCTCCGCCTCGTCTGCGCGGAGCTTGTCTGCCGCGTAGGCATCGCGCAAAAGATCGTGGGGAACATAAGAATCGTATTTTTCAAACAGCGGTATCTCGCCGCTTTGCACGAGGGAGTGACAGTCTATGCCGTACTCCTCAATATCCCTGCAAAGCGAGGATATAAAGCCGAAATCCGAGTTATTTTCCATCTTAAAGAGGATATAATAACAGCCCTCAAACTCAATGCCCGAGATATTATGCTCGTGGGCATTTTTTTGTATGTACTTGCGGAGCGTTCTGAACGAGCGTGTGCCAAGCCAAGGGAACATACAGTAGGTATAGCCGCCGAGATTGACTATGGAATGCTCAAGCATACCTGAATTTTTCGCAGTGCGTCTGGCAAGCTCCAGACGCTTTTTCGCGTTTTCCTTAAGATACGGATAGTCGGTGTCCTCTGTGAGTACCTGCTTCATTCTCTTGAGGATCTTGGTGTGTATCTCACCAAAGTCTCCGGGCCAGGATATCTCCATTTTGCCGTCCACCTTGTGTACGTAGATAAGCTTTCTTTGTACGTCTATCTCCTCGACCTCCCAGACTCTGCCAGCTAAGGCAAATCTGTCGCCAACGGGAGGTGGAGTGGTTATTGTGCCT
>JAZOUO010000048.1:0-28864 GCA_045658225.1 Eubacteriales bacterium | reverse complement strand
TGATATAATATCACAGTACAAATATTGGGGTGTCGCCAAGCGGTAAGGCACAGGACTTTGACTCCTGCATTCGTCAGTTCAAATCTGGCCACCCCAGCCAAACACAAAGGGGCGCATCTGCGCCCCTTTGTGTTTGGCTGGACTGACCATCAGTTGAACTGACACACATAAATCGCTATGCGATTTATGTAAAAGTTCAAATCTGGCCGAAGCTTTTGATTACTTTGAACCGACTGCCAAGCTGCTTGCGGCTTGGTGAGGGTTCAAATCTGGCTTCTTCACTCTACTCGCAGACTCCATTGGCTGATTGTGTAAAAGTTCAAATCTGGCCAAAGTTTTTGATTACATTGAAATGACTCACACCGTAGGGGTCGACCTCCCGGTAGACCCGCAAAATCAACCATATAAAACGGGCTGTCGAGACGCCAGCCCCTACCGGATGGATCCCTTGCGAGAATCGTTCGTAATGTGGTTGAAATATTTACAAGATTGTGGTATAATAAACACAGAAAGGCGGTGGGAAAATGAAAGAAAACAACTTGATAAAGGGCACCATAATAAGAACTGTTTTTGTAGGTTTAGAAGTGATTGCTCTTGTTGCCATATCAATATACTCTTTTATAAATGCAGGTACGGGCATTTGGGGATATTGGGGCAGTCTCATGGCTATATTCGGCTTGCTCAGCCCAATTTTTGCTTACGTCATACCCAGCGCGGTTTTTAATACATTCAATTTGATTGTCGTGATGAGAAACCGTCACACGCCTGACTCGATAAAAAAGTACCACAAGTTGAGCAAAGCATATTTAATTTGGGGAATTATTACAGGTGGATTATATGGCTGTACGTTAATACCTGTCTTCCTATTTGAAAATATATTTTTATTTAATGGCTACAAAAGAGAAATAGAGCTAATAAAAAATACATAAATCATAAATTTCGTTAGAAGCACAGCATTTCATCACATCACACAAAAGGTATCTTCACATGTCCACTTTACTTTTAGTTTTAATATACATCTGTTTTATAAGCCTCGGCTTGCCCGACTCGCTGCTCGGCTCGGGTTGGCCCGTATTGCACGAGGAAATTTGCATTCCTATGTCCTACGCGGGCATTATTTCTATGGTCATTTGTCTGGGAACGATACTGTCAAGCCTTTTCAGCGACAAGTTGCTCCGCCGCTTCGGCACGGGAAAAGTGACCGCAGTCAGTATTGCCTTGACAGCTATCGGCTTGTTTGGCTTTTCAGTAAGTAATCAGTTCTGGATGCTTATCGCCTGGGCAATACCCTACGGACTCGGCGCGGGCGGAGTTGACGCGATACTGAATAACTACGTCGCGCTTCATTACAAGGCGCAGCACATGAGCTGGCTTCACTGTATGTGGGGCGTGGGTGCGTCTATCAGCCCCTACATTATGAGCTTTGCGCTCGTGCGTCTTGACGGCTGGAGCTACAGTTATCTTATCGTGTCTGTCATTCAGGCGGTGCTGTGCGCTTTCATATTTATAAGCCTGCCCATTTGGAAAAGGGCGGAGCGAGCCGACACGGCAAGCGAGCTTCAGGAGCAGTCACCCCCGCTTACATTCAAGGAAATATTCTCAATTAAAAATGCCATTCCCTGCTTTCTTATGTTCTTCGGCTACTGTGCGCTTGAGCTGACAACCTCATTGTGGGTGAGCAGCTACCTTGTACAAAAATGGCAGTTTACTCCCGAGATCGCGGCAGGACTTGCGGGAATGTACTACTTGGGTCTTACCTTTGGAAGATTTATCAACGGCTTCCTCGCTATGAAGCTAGGCGACCATTTTCTGATAAGAATGGGACTTGGCATAATCTCGGTGGGAATTATTATGCTGTTTATTCCGTTCAGCTCTGTATTTGCTCTGCTTGGATTTATACTGATAGGTCTCGGCTGCGCTCCCGTGTACCCCTGCATAATCCACATGACCCCCGACGTGTTCGGCAGAGACAAATCCCAGGCGATGATTGGCGTGCAGATGGCTTTTGCCTACGTGGGATTTCTTGTAATGCCCCCGCTTTTCGGTCTTATTGCGGAGCATATCTCAATCTCCCTTTTACCCGTATATCAGCTCATTCTCCTTGCGGTCATAATCATCATGCACGAGGTATTGATGCGCGGGACAAAGAAAAACAATCAGAATTGAAGTTTCTGAAATATTCACAGCCTTACGCTACTATGACATAAAACAAATAAAGGAGATACTATTATGAGAGCGATTTTAAAAATTATTATTTCTTTAATTTTGGCAATAATTATGGTTGCCTCCTTTGCGGGGTGCGACTCGAACTCTGACAACAAAAACAGCACTCCCGAAGAAAAACAGGTTTGGCTTCTTTACAAGCAAAAACACGTTTCCCACGATAGCGAAGCTACGTATTACTATAACGAATACGGAAACGTAATCAAAATTGTTTATTCGGACAAAAGTGGAAATTGGCAATCCGAACACACAAACGAGTACGACGAAAATCAGAATCTTATCAAAACTACCGTAGACACAGGAGACGGAACACCCTTCGTGCAGTTGATACAGGCCTATGACGACAAGGGTAATTTGATCGAACGGCGGGAATTAGTTGGAGGAGAAGCTGTGTACACGTATCAGTACGACGAGCAAAACCGACGGATCTCCACAAGCTCAGATGGTAGGATCATTGAGACCTATACCTACGAAAGTGACGGAAGCTATAAGCTTCAGGAGACCGGATTCCCCGACGAATACGTATTGTACCACTCCAACGGCAGAATAAAGGAAATCGTCTCCTCGACAAGCATGAGAACCATATATACATATAATGAAAACTGGGTTCTTTTGGATATTGCCTGGTATAGAGATGATGTCTTGTACAAAAGAAAAGTATATACCCTTGACGAAAACGGCAATCCAGCTAAATGTACCGAAATTAACTCCTTAGGGGCCGAAACGGTACTTTATGAAACTGAATACAAGCTGTACACTGTAAAAACAAAATAAAGGTTAACTCTCAGAGGGGTGCGCGGCGTCCCTCTGTTTCTTAAAATTTCTTAAATTCCCCATAATATCCTATATACTCCAATAAAATATGCTATAATGGGACAGTAAAATGACATTTTTTGTGTATTTTGGAGAGATTATGAAAGAATTTTTAGGCTTTGGCGGATATGAGCGCACACCCGAGGGCGCATATTCCTGGCAGCACCTTTTGCTCGTAGGCATCGTGCTTGCGGCAATGATAGGGATTGCTGTCTGGCTTGGACTTGTAAACCGTCACAAAGACGCAAAAAGCAAAAACCGCGTGCTTATCTGGACTGCAATACTCATTGACGCGCTTGAAATATTCAAAATAGTGGTTATGTGTATGCGCTCGGATGACCCCTCGACCGCGTGGCACGGACTTTTGCCTCTGTTTTTGTGCAGTATTCAGCTTATCACAATTCCCGTTGCAGCGTTCACCCGCGGAATAGTCAAGGACGCAGCGCTGGATTTTGTGCTTATCTTCGGTATCCTCGGCGCAATCCTCGGAACTATCGGTGCGGCGCAGAATTATAACGCCTACCCCGTCCTCTCGCTCGACAACGTCGTATCGGCATTGACTCATTCCATCTCGGGCTTTGCGTCTCTCTATATCGCAATATCGGGGATGGCGAGTATGAAAAAAAGAAATATTCCTATCACCTACTCCATTCTTGGAGTATTTTGCGGCGCGGCGTTTATCACGAACAAAATTCTTGATGCGAACTATATGTTCCTCGAGAGCGACGACGGCACGCCGTATTCCCTGCTCACCTCTCTGGTGGGTGGAAATCCCGTGCTTTACGCGATAGGAGTAGTTGTGCTTTTCCTGATATACATAACGGGCTTCTACCTCATATTTCGTCTGTGTACCAAAAAATCAAGAAAGTAAAATACAGCTTAACGGCGATTGCCGTTAAACTTTTTTTAGCCACCTTTACGTTAATTTGTTGACAAGAACCTTGAATCATGATAGAATAAAAGCATAATGTATGGCTACATAATTGCGCACAAAGCACTCGGGTTTATTTGGAAAGGAATGATTATGAAAATAAAAAAATATTTAGTTTGGATTCTGGTCTGCTCACTGTTGCTTGGAACACTTGCGGCTTGCAAGAATAATCCTCCCGAATCGACTCCTACAAACACCCCAACACACACTCCCACCGAAAAGCCGACACAGGATATTATAGATAATCCTACAGAAATGCCCTCGGAGATTCAGCCGACGGAAATTCCCTCGTCTGAACCTACCGAAAAACCCACACAGACCCCAACGGAGACCCCTACGACTACGCCTGAGGATAACCCAACAGGGAACCCCACAGAAAAGCCTACAGAAAAACCTACAGCTGCCCCTACAGAAAAGCCCACAGAGGTTGCTACCGAAAAACCCACAGCTACTCCCACGACAAAGCCCACAGAGAAACCTACCGAAACTCCCTCTGAAAAGCCTACAGAAAAGCCCACAGAAAAGCCGACGCCTGTTTACGATCACTGTGTGGACCTTACAGAGCCCTCTG
Source organism: Eubacteriales bacterium (assembly GCA_045658225.1). GTDB lineage: Bacteria > Bacillota > Clostridia > Oscillospirales > CAG-272 > SVTX01. The sequence continues at coordinate 24,326 of JAZOUO010000048.1, read as the reverse complement.
CCGCGTTGACAAGCTTTTCCGGAGCGCACAACATAATAACCAGCTTTGTTGATAATTCCGTGCAGTTCACTTTTGTAGATTCGGGCAACGGATTATGCAACGACCCTTATATTACTCTTAAGCTCCCCTCCTCCAGAGTAGATTGCGAGGAATACCCCATCTTTGCTATGCTTGTAAAGACCAACGACGAAACAGTGAAGGGAGAGCTTCGTTTTAAGACCACCAATATGGGAGGAGATTTCCCCTGTCAGGCTATAAGCCATAGGTCAGCTGACGGTTGGCAGCTTGTAATTTGTAATCTTACAGATCTCAGTACGATGTATTACGCCCCCACGGATAAGCCCTACACAGGCACATATACCGAGGTAAGACTTGACCTGTTTGATCATGGAGCGAGCGGCTCAGGACAGCTTTTTGCTCAAACACAATACTACATAATGGCATACGCATTTTTCAAGACAGCGACCGACGCTGCAGAATTTATTAATTTCGACCCAGATTATTCCGGAGGAAATCCCAACGTGAACTATAGTGATTTTTGGCTTGGCAAGCAATTTGAAAGTCCAACGAACGGCAAGCGAATGAATTGGCTTCATTATGGATTTGGCACAAGCACCTCACCGGTTGACTTGATGCTCGCAGGAGGATACGGCGGCATAGTTTCTAACGTAAGATTCAATCAGAACTATCTGAAGGATTCCTATGAATTTACACTCCTCAAGAACGCGTTCGATTACGCGGCTGGCAAGAATATGACTCTCTGGATATACGACGAATACCAGTGGCCCAGTGGCAAAGCTTACGGTCTTGTTCTTGACCATCAGCCCGGGCGCGAATGGGAATCCACCGGCATTGAGCATATCGTTCTGACAGGCACGGGAGGTGTTGCCTCCTACAAGCTTGGCGACAAAAACGGCAAGGATATTGAGCTTGGCATTATAGAGGCGATCCTTACGGATGCCTCTGGCTCGGTAAAGCTTGAGATAAACAGCGACGCTTCCGTTTCAGTCGCTGCATCGGGCAACTGGGTGCTTGATATATACGTCCTCCGCTATACCTATGCCGATGTCGAGGATAGAACAGACTTTAATTCCTTGCGTGACGTCGACCTGCTTAATCCCGATGCGGTCAAGTGCTTTATTCAGCTCACACATCAGCAGTATAAGGATAATCTGGGCGAGTCCTTCAAAAATATTACCGCATTCTTTACCGACGAGCCTCAACTTGGAAATAGAGATATGAAGGACTACGTAGTTTGGACAGACGGCCTCGCGGAGAGATTCTACCAGACTTACGGCTATGAAATAAACATCCCCAGTCTGTTCTCGGGCTCAACTGTTTACGACCGCACGATAAGACTCAACTACTATCAGCTTGTCTCAGCTATGTTCAAGGAGTCTTACATCGACCAGATAACAGAGTGGTGTGAGGAAAACGGAGTCGCATCCTCGGGACACCTTCTGTTCGAGGAGAACATGAATGACCATATAGAAACCTACGGCGGCAACTTTATGCAAGTGGTTGGCGGTATGACTATCCCAGGCGCTGACGTTTTGTGGGTAGATCCCGAGCATCTCTTAAGCCAGAACTTCATCGGAAGTTATATGGGTCTCCGCTACGTCTCCTCTGCCGCAAAAAACGCGGGTAAGAGCGACGTAATGATAGAATACAATCCCAATGCCGTAAAAGCGTTGGAAAATTATGATGACGTTCTCGGCGTATCCATCGCGGGACTTTCAATAACCCGTCTGCTTGGTACGAACATCTATAACGTGATAAATCCTGATATGAACTATACCATCACAGAGTTCAACACGATGAACACATATATAGGCCGTCTGAACACCATACTTGATGAGACAGTTGAGTGCGGCGAGCTTGGAATATTCTATCCTATCGCCACAGTCCAGGCATATCATGACGCCGACAGCGATCATTCCTCAGCCTCCGGCAAGGACACTAAAGCAGTTGAACTTAACACAAATTACGAGAAGGTTTGTCTGTCTCTGTTGCAAAATCAGCTCCTCTTTACAGTACTTGACGACGAAAGCATCTGTCAGTCTCATATTACGGCAGACGGAAAAATGGTCATCGGTCTTGGAAGCTACTCCACCATAGTTATTCCCTTTACCGAGTATATTTCCGTAGAGGCTCTCCAGAAGCTTGCTGAATTTGAAAATGCAGGAGGCAAAGTAATATTTTTCAAATCAACTATCTCTCACGGTCTTAAGCTTGATCAAGAGGAAGAGATAGCAGATATTATGGCAGACTTTGATAATTTAAGCGCAAACTCCTTGGGCTCTCTTTTGAGCCTAATAAAGGCGAATATCTCCACAAGCCTTACAACACAAGTAAGCGAGGGCAACAGTAGAGACCTCTTGATGGGAGACTTTATATCCGAGACGCATAAGGTATCCTTCCTTGTTAATACGGATGATACGGATATGACGGTACAGTGGAGCTACACCGACGGCTACACAGGAACAGCAACCATATACTATCCCGGATCGGGCGACATCCAAACTGTAGATTGCTCCAAGGGCACATTGGAGATTATTATCCCCGCATATCAGGGAGTTTTGATAGTACGCGAAAGCTGATTGTCAAGTCAGCAATAATTGGCAAAAGGACACCAAAAGGTGTCCTTTTGTAGTTGTGCTATTATTTTGTTGCCCACTCCAAAATATAATATATAACCGAGTCTAATTTGAGGATGCTTGACCTTTCTCGACAAAATTCCCCATAATTCTAAAAAATTTACATTGGGTTAATTTTAAGTTTTATTTAATATGATAATATTGGCATGGTATAATGTGATAATTGTGGCAGTTCATGTTGCGAAAGGACTGATTTTATCACAAAGTCATACCAAAATCAAGATAATTTTGAGGGAACGCATATGAGCGAAAAAAAATCAAAGAAAAAATGGATGAAGCCGCGTCACCACGTGGTGACTTTCATTTTGCGCTATACTCTTGGAGTTTATTCCCGCCTGAGATATAACATAAAGGTAGAAAAATTCAAAGAGCAACAAAAGCGTCCTTACCTTATTTTGTTAAATCATCAGACGGCGTTTGACCAGTTCTTTGTAGGTCTGGCATTCAAGGGCCCGCTATATTATCTTGCATCCGAGGACTTGTTTTCAAAGGGCTTTTTATCATCTCTTATAAAGTTCCTGGTTGAGCCTATACCGATAAAAAAACAGACCACCGACATAAGAGCCATTCTTAACTGTATAAAGGTATCTAAGGAGGGAGGAAGCATAGCAATCGCTCCTGAGGGAAACCGCACCTACAGCGGAAAGACTGAATATATGAGCCCGTCTATCGTAATGCTTGCGCGCAAGCTGAACGTTCCCATTCTTCTTTTCAGAATTGAAGGCGGATACGGTGTGCACCCCCGTTGGAGCGACGTTGTCCGCAAGGGCAAAATGCGCGGATATATCTCGCGAGTCATATATCCCGAGGAATATAAGGAAATGTCTGATGACGAGCTGTTCACAGTCATCAGCGAGGAATTGTACGTCAACGAGGCGAAGGATGACGGCGAATACCGCCATAAAAAGCTTGCTGAATATCTTGAGCGCGCTATGTACGTATGTCCCTATTGCGGACTTTCGGAGTTTGAGAGCCACGGCGATATTATTGAGTGTAAAAAATGTCACAGACAGATAAGATACCTCCCCTCAAAGAAGCTTGAGGGCGTGGGATTCGACTTTCCTTACGAGTTCGTGTCAGATTGGTACGATTATCAGAAGAACTTTGTAAACAGTCTCGACGTGACCTCTATGACCGACACGCCAATATACAACGACGTCGCCAGCTTTTCTGAGGAAATCGTTTACAAGAAAAAAGAGCTTCTTCACAAAAATGTAAGTATTTCTCTGTACGGAGATAAAATTATAATAACCGCCGAGGATAAGGAGACATACTATTTCCCCTTTGGTGAAATATCTACCCTTACCGTGCTTGGTAAAAACAAGCTTAACATATATTATAAGACCCATATTTATCAGGTCAAGGGCGGAAAGCGGTTTAATGCCATAAAGTACATAAACCTTTTCTTCCGCTACAAAAACATCAGCAAAGGAGATACAAATGATTCGTTTTTGGGACTCTAGTGTGTGGAGCTGGATGCTTTTGTTTGGTGTGCTGTTTGGCAGCTTGTTGCTCGGTCACCTGCTTAAAAAGATCCCTCTGCTCAAGAAATCTCTCATTCCTACGTCGGTGCTTGGCGGCGCAATCATCCTTCTTATAACGGGAATATACAAGCTTATCACAAAGGATAGCTTTTTTGACGCCGACGTCTTCAACGGCAAGGGCTACAGCACCCTTGAGGTAATTACATATCATTCGCTGGCTCTTGGTTTTATTGCGTCTGCGCTCAAGACCTCGAAAAACAAAATGACCAAATCCCGCACGGTCGAGATATTCAACACAGGTGTGACTACCGTGTCCACTTATCTTATTCAGGCAATATTCGGAATTGGCATTACTATCATCGCAACGCTTGTGATGAAAAACTTCTTCCCCGCGGCAGGCGTGCTTCTTGCCTTTGGCTTTGGTCAGGGCACTGGACAGGCAATGAACTACGGCTCGATCTATGAGGCAAACGGCTTTGTTAACGGAACGAATTTCGGCCTTGCGATCGCTGCTATCGGCTTCCTTTCTGCAAGTATTGGCGGTGTCGTTCATCTTCACATTGTGAAGAAAAAGGGCAAGCTTAAAAAGTCTGACAGATCAGACGGCTCCTCGCAGGTTGAGGAGGTCTCTCCCGCAGGTGAGATACCGCTTCAGGAGAGTCTTGACAAGATAACCGTTCAGGTTGCCCTTGTGGTCGTCACATACGTTCTGGCTTACGGCATTATGGCTCTGCTTGGAAGCTTCTTCGGTGACGGTCTGAAGTCAGTCATTTACGGTTTTAATTTCTTGCTGGGCGTGCTTATGGCAGTGGTAGTTAAGGCAATTCTCAAATTCCTCAACAACAAGCAGCTCATCAGAAGAAAGCAGACCAACAACTTTTTGCTCACTCGTATAAGCAACTTTTTCTTTGATATTATGATAGTTGCGGGTGTTGCCGCGATTCAGCTTGAAACTCTTGCAAGCTACGTCGGAGTGCTTGCTATACTCTCGGTGGTTGGAATTATCATCACGTACACATACAACCGTATAGTTGCAAAGACGCTTTTCCCCGATTACTGCGAAGAGCAGTTCCTTATGATGTACGGTATGCTCACGGGTACGGCGAGCACGGGTACAATCCTCCTACGTGAAATAGATGAGGACTTCAAAACACCCGCCGCGGACAATATGGTTTATCAGAACTTCCCTGCTATCGTATTTGGCTTCCCGATGATGTTTTTGGCAACTCTTGCGATGACAAAGCCCGTTCTCACACTTATAATATTCGTTGTGTTCTTTGCGGGAATGAATATTATTCTGTTCAGAAGCAAGATATTTAAGCGGAGAAAGCCTAAAGATAAAAAGTAAAAATGTTTTGACACGCCCGACACCGTCGGGCGTGTCTTTTTTGATTGTATAATTCGGCAGCTCGGTCACTTTAGTTGAATAAATTTTTGATTTTATATTGACAAAAAAAGCCTTTGGGAATATAATATAGAATATATTATAAAAAGGAAGTCCAATTATGCTTAATTTAGATATGATATATCACGCATCATTCGTCCTCAAGGACGTGGTGCGTAAAACAAATCTCGTTTACTCCCCTGCTATAAACCCCGATTGCAATGTCTATCTCAAGCCCGAGAATCTTCAGCTTACAGGCTCCTTTAAGGTGCGCGGCTCGGGATATATGATCTCCCAGCTTTCCGATGAAGAAAAAGCTCGCGGCGTTATCGCTTGCTCTGCGGGAAATCACGCGCAGGGTGTGGCTCTCGCGGCAACTAAATACGGCATAAAGTCTCTCATCTGCCTGCCCGACGGCGCGCCCATCTCCAAGGTTGAGGCAACCAAAGGCTATGGCGCAGACGTATGTCTTGTAAAAGGCGTTTATGACGACGCGTACAAGAAGGCTCTCGAGCTTCGCGACGAGTTTGGCTATACGTTCGTTCATCCCTTTGACGACGAGCGAGTCATCGCGGGTCAGGGCACGATAGGTCTTGAAATACTCTCCGACCTTGAAGACGTGGACGCAGTGGTCGTCCCCATTGGCGGCGGCGGACTTATATCGGGCGTGGCGTGTGCTATCAAAAAGCTCAAGCCCAACTGTAAGGTCTACGGCGTTCAGGCGCAGGGTGCGCCCAGCATGCTCAACTCTATTGCAAACAAGAGAATCGAGCGTCTTTCGTCCGTTTCAACTATAGCAGACGGTATTGCGGTCAAGCAGCCCGGTGTGAACACGTTTGAGCTTGTCAATCAGTATGTTGACGGCATCGTCACCGTCACCGAGGACGAAATTTGCTCCGCTATTCTTGCCCTTATCGAGCAGCATAAGATGGTTGCTGAAGGCGCGGGCGCAGTCTCGGTCGCGGCAGTAATGTTTAACAAAATACCCGTAAAGAATAAAAACGTGGTATGCGTGGTATCGGGCGGTAATATCGACGTCACAATTCTCTCCCGTGTCATCAAACGCGGTCTCTATAAGACGGGTCGTTCCTGCGAGCTTTGTATTGAGCTTATGGATAAACCCGGTCAGCTTCAGAAGGTTGCGGAGATAATCGCATCCAAGGGAGGAAACGTCATCTCCGTCAGCCACGAGCGCGGAAGCGAGACCGAGGACATCAACGGATGCTTCCTCCGTCTTATACTTGAAACTCGAAACTACGAGCATATAAATGAAATAAACAAGGCTCTGCTTGATGCGGGCTTGCACTTACATAACGAAAGAGGTGACTGATATGTCCGAAAGAGTATACACTAAAAACGCCCCCGACGCGATAGGCCCGTACAGTCAGGCAGTCCGCGCAAACGGACTTGTGTTCACGTCAGGTCAGATAGCTATAAACCCCGCAAGCGGTCAGGTAGAGGCAACCGACATCAAGGGACAGACCGAGCAGGTATGCAAAAATCTCAAGGCGGTTCTTGAGGCGTCAGGCTCCGACATCACACGAGTTGTAAAAACCACTTGCTTCCTCGCAGATATGGCAGACTTTGCCGAATTCAACGAGGTCTACGCAACATATTTCACATCAAAGCCTGCACGCTCTTGCGTTGCAGTTAAAACTCTCCCCAAAAATGTCCTCGTAGAAGTCGAGGCGATAGCGGAGATTGATTAAGGGAGAGCTTTCGGGGGAGACTTTTTTAAAAAAAGGTCTCCCCCGCACCCCCTTCAAAAAACTTCCCCCAAAAAAATTTTTTAAGACCCCGTTTTGAAATTGGAAATGGGAGAGCTTTTAAATGATTGTTTGATTAAATTTTGACACTTAAAATTTGATTAAAGTTTTTAGTGGGGCGTGGGACAATTCCCCGCATACGAAAGAAGGCTCATTATGGATACCACACAAATTTTACTTTCAATTTCAGTCTGCGTAATGGTCGGACTGCTTATGTCGCGAATTTGCAAGCTGCTCAAGCTTCCTGCCGTCACGGGTTATCTCGTTGCGGGTGTGATTATAGGTTGCTTTTGTCTTGGTCGGGTGACTTTTCCCGGAGGCTATCATCTTGGATTCTCCGCAAAAGACTTTGCCGACGTCGAGGCGCTTGGGATACTTTCCGATGTAGCTCTCGGCTTTATTGCGTTTTCAATTGGTAGCGAGTTTAAGCTCTCGGACTTGAAAAAGACGGGCAAAAACGTAGCCGTCATAGGCTGCGTGCAGGCGCTTGTCGCCTCGCTCGTAGTATGCGGCGCGCTTATAGGATTGCACTACATTCTTCTAGGAATTACAGGCAACGACATTCTTCCCTTGCCTGCAGCCATCATCCTTGGAGCTATCGCATCTGCGACCGCTCCAGCGGCAACGCTTATGGTCGTACGTCAGTACAAGGCGAAAGGCCCTCTTACCGATATGCTGCTCCCCATAGTTGCGCTGGACGATGCAGTCGGTCTTATAGTTTTCGCAGTCCTTATGGGAATAGCAAAAGCAATAAGCGGCGGCGACCCGAGCATTATCTCAATAGTAGTTGAACCGCTTATCGAGATTGTCGCTTCCCTTCTGCTTGGCGCGCTTCTCGGATTTATTCTTTCCGAGCTTGAAAAGCTCTTTCATTCAAACAGCAACCGACTCTCCCTTGTAATAGCCTTCGTGTTTATCACGGTGGCTCTGACCGCGCTCAAAAATCTTCATATAGGAAACGTACATATAGGCTTTTCGTCTCTGCTTACGTGTATGATGTGCGGAACGGTGTTCTGCAACGTCTGCGAATGCTCGGACGAAATGATGAGCCGTGCGGACAGTTGGACAAAGCCTCTGCTTATTCTGTTCTTCGTGGTCAGCGGTGCGGAGCTTGACCTTGGCGTCTTCCTCAAGCCTGAATTTGTGTTGATTGGAGTTATATACATCATCTTCCGTTCGGCAGGAAAATATTTCGGTACGAGATTTTCCTCACAGCTTATGGGATGTGACAAGAATACCGTCAATTATCTCGGCGTCACCCTTCTTCCCCAAGCAGGAGTGGCACTGGGAATGGTTAGCACGGTCGCAAGCGACGAAATGCTTGGCGGCACGGAAATCGCAAACACAGTCCGTTTCGTCATTCTTTTCAGCGTGCTTGTGTACGAGATATTCGGACCTGTGCTCACAAAATGGGCACTCACAAAGGCGGGAGACATTACGCCAAAGCCCAAAAATCATTCACGCAGAGTCAAAAATCCCGAGCATATGTAAAAATTTCAGCCAACGCCCAAGGGCGTTGGCTTTTTTTATAAAAAACATTTAATCGCAAATGAATAAAACATTTTTTCCTTGGAAATCCTATTTAGGAAATACATTTTTGGAGGTAAAAAATGAAATTTGCTCAAAAATTACTTATTTTATGTATCGTCTGTCTGGCGGCGATGTTTATACTCAGCGCTCTGCCAATTCACGGAGAGGAGAAAATATACGACTCAGTCGTGCGATTCCATGTGCTTGCCAACTCCGACAGCGAGGACGACCAGGCATTAAAGCTCAAGGTGCGCGACGAGGTCTTACTTCTCACCGCGCCCGCGCTTGAAGGCTGTACCTCTCGTGAGGACGCGCAAGAAATACTCTCAGACCTCATTCCTCAAATAAAGGAGACTGCCGCAGAGGTCATAAAGTCTGAGGGCTATTCTTACCCCGTTGACGCAGTCATAGACGAGGAATATTATCCCACAAAAGAGTACGAAAGCTGCAGCTTTCCCGAGGGAGAATATATGTCTCTGCGCATTATTATCGGCGAGGGCGAGGGGCAAAATTGGTGGTGCTGTCTATTCCCCCCTCTCTGTTTGTCCTCAGCAACACGCAAGGAAGAAAACGAGGACGCCTTTATATCTGTAGGGCTTACGGGTGAGCAATACAAGGTCATAACCGAAACCGACACGCCAAAGTACAAGGTGCGTTTCAAAATCCTCGAGGTGTTTCAACGCGCATTCGGATAATAAAAGGGCTTGTAAGACAAGCCCTTTTATTTATATATATTTTTCACCTCAACACCACGCTCTTTTGCATAAGACATAGTATATGCTGTGCCCCCCGTGGATCTTCTGCAATAGGCAATACACAAGTCCGCGCCGTCAACAAGCGCTCTGTCGCGCTTGAGCATACAGCCCGCCGCGCGCTCCTCGCTCACGTATCTTACAGAATCCGCCTGCGAGAGTATATAGTTGTATTTTTCAATATCACCGTCGCTCCAGCCGCGAGTCTGATTTTTGCACGGCAGAAGAAGATGAAGTTTTATGTTGGGGTAATTTTCTTTTGCCGACAGTACGCAAAGCGCCGCAAGAGTGTCGAATCCCACGGCTCCGCCTGCGCGGAAAATCACCTCGCCCGTCATAGCAAGGCTTGAAATTTTTTCTTCGAGCAGGCAAGCAGTCTGTACTACGTTATGCGGCTCAAGTTTTCGGTGTCCTGTAAAGCAGACCGTCATTGTCCTGCCCTCCTGTGTAAGTAGTTAACTAATTTTAACACGAACGGAGCAAAAAGTAAATAGCTTTTTTCTCTTTTTCCATAGTTTCGCTCGCCATATTTCTGCTTTTTTACACAATCTCCGTCAACTCCCGACCTCTACTTTGACAAGCAACTGCCAAATGTCACATACAACATCCGTTTGCGACAAAACAAGGCGCAAAAGCGCAAATATACTTCGACATATTTCTTGCCCTAAATCCTTTATAATATATATGTTGATGTCTCACGCAACGTAATTTTTGCGTAAAGCACCCCAAAATTCATTCAAAACGGCGTGTTTTTGAATTGATTTAAGCAGACGTCACAAAAAATCATCAGTTGCCATTTTGGCAGATCGGAGTAAAAATGCAGCAAGAAAAAAATAAGGATACAGCAAAAAAAGTTAAAACGTCCCCAAAACAAAATGCACGCGAGCAAAAAGGACAAGCCTACATAGAAAAATTGCTCTCCAAAATATCCCCATCAGGAGACAAAGCGCGAGGAAGACTGCAAAAAATCATCTCTTGGTTTTGCAGCTTTTGTCTGTCATGGATACTTTCTGACGGTATATTTTTCTTTGGAGCGCAGCCTTTTGCATTATGTCTTTTGTGCTTCACCGAGCATAACCTTATCCCCATCTTTTTGGGTATCGCCGTCGCAACAATTTCCGGGAAGATAGGGCTACCTGTCTTATGGGGTGGACTTGTTATTCTTATTTTCAGAATAATTATCTCCTTCGTGCCGGATTTTCACGACAAAAACCGAGACTCCATAAAAGCCACAACCATAAATCTTGAGGGCTTTTTTGATGAAAGCGAGCTCCCTATGCTTGAAGGTGAGGTCATCAAGAAAAAGGGCTTCAAGGAAAGAATTTTTATCCCCGCAAAAAGCTTTGCGGAAGAAGTTTTAGGCATAAACAACCAATCACTTGAGCAAGTTCAATCTTCTCAAAAACACAAATATAACGAAAGTCTTGCGGCTAAAGCGCTTTTTGCGGGAGTTGGCGGCTTCGTCTGCGGTCTGTTTGCCCTTGTTGATGGCAATTACGCATTTTTTAATATGTTTGGCGCGCTGAGTCTTATACTTTTCTCGCCCATAATCGTACTGCTATTTTCGGGCGCAGACTGTGAGGGGGTGTCTTTTCGCTCGTGGAGACACTCAATCTCGTGGTTTTTAATTCTATGTGTCGCAGTATGGTCGGCGGGCAGCTCTATGGCTCTTGGAATTCCCATAGCGCCCTTTGTTGCAACTCTGTTTACACTTTTCATAACAGGCACACGAGGAGTTGTGTCCGGAGCTTTGTCAGGACTTGTTTTCGGTCTTATATACAACCCTCTCTACGCACCTTTGCTTCTTATCTGCGCGCTTATATACGGACTTATCTCCCCTTTAAGAAAAAGCATAGCTCTTGGTCTGGTCTGCTTTGGCATTGTGCTATGGTGCTACTATTTTGGTGGCACGGCGGGACTTGTCAGCACGCTGACACCTATGGTTATCTCTGTTCCCGTGTTTTTTGTCGCGGACAAATATTACACCGTAATTTTCCCCGAGCGCGCCACGGAGGACACCGATGCGGTGAGCAAAATGTTTGAGCAAAGGGCACGGGCAGGCGCGGGCGTCTACTTTGCCGAGGCAGTCTCCGAGCGAGAGAAAAACGAGGGCATGGCGGACAAGCTCGGCGCCCTGTCAGAAGCGTTTTCGTCTTTATCGGAAACCTTCAACGACCTTGTGGACAGATTCCGTCGCCCAGATATTCTCGGGCTCCAGAAAATATCCCACAATACATTCTCTAAAAATTGCGAGGGGTGCAGAAATCGAGACGTCTGTTGGGGCGTGGGATACAGCGACACCCTTGAAATCATAAATAAGATAACATCCTGTCTGCACACGCGAGGAGAAGTCTCTCTCTCGGATTTGCCAAGCACATTTCATTCGTCTTGCCCTCGAGCGCAGAGAATGGTCGCTGATGTAAATCAGGAGTGCAGAGCTGCCACCGAAAGCCTTATTCAAAACCAAAAGATAGGCATTTTCGCGTCAAACTTTGACGACATTGGCGCAATCTTACGAGATGCGCTTGAGGACGACGGCGAGGAATACGAATGTGACCTCTCTCTCGGCGAGCAAATATTTGATATGTTAACAGAAGCGAATTATAAAATAAAGGGCGTCGTCGTCTGCGGAAAACGCAACCGCCGAGTGCTTATTAAGGGCTCTGCAACACAAAAAACGCCTTCCCTCTCGGGTGGCGAGCTTTGCAAAAAAATCAGCGATATAGTCGGAGTCAGTCTTATCGGTCCCATCTTTGAAATGTCTGCCGACGAAACGGTCATGATGTTTTATTCAAAGCCAAAGCTCAGTGCAATTTGCTCACACGGACGGCTTGCCGCAGATGTTGACAAGGACAGTCTGTATGCTGAAATACTTGAGTCTGACGGAATAAAATTTTTCAAGGAAGATTCGGGCAACGACACCGCCTGCGGCGATTGCACAAGAGTCTTTGTAAACGGAAATTCCTATTTTTACTCGCTCATCAGCGACGGAATGGGTAGCGGCTCATCAGCCGCCCTCGCAAGCGAGGTGTCGTCTATGTTTGTTGAAAAAATGCTCATGGCAGGCAACCGCGCGGACATAACCGTCCGAATGCTCAACAATTTTTTGCGTTCTGAAAACATAGGACTTGGCGAGGAATGCTCGGCAACTCTTGACCTTTTCGAACTTGACCTTATGAATGGTTGCGCATCGTTTATCAAAAGCGGCGCGGCTCCGACCTTTATCTGCCGAGAGCAGACTGTATATAAGATAAACTCCCGCACAATGCCCGTGGGCATTATCAAGCAAGCCGACGCAAAACTGACGCGGTTTGAAACAAATCCTTGGGATATGGTAGTAATGGTGAGTGACGGCTGCTGTCCCGACAGCGAGGACTGCCCTTGGCTTGTGGACTATCTGTCCGAGATAAATATTCCCAAAGCAGACCCTTCTCCCGAAGCGCTTGAGAAGTTCACGGGAGCAGTCAAAAACAAAATACTCTCACTTGCTATTGAAAACACGCCCGAGGGCAGACATAAGGACGATATTTCGGTCTCCGTCGTGTTAATTTCGGCATAAAATCTCAAAAATCCTTGACAAACAAAGGCAAAAGGGGTATAATTTTTGTATCTTGTATGAAAGGATAACGCCCTATGACAAATATTCCCGAAATTTACGGCTGTATGGTGTTTAACGACTCCGTTATGAAGGAAAGACTTCCTTCAGAAATTTACGAATCCCTTAAAAAGACCATACAAACAGGCCAGAAAATTGATGTCTCCATTGCCAACGAGGTAGCAGAGGCTATGAAAAATTGGGCGTGCGAGCTTGGCGCGACACATTATACTCATTGGTTCCAGCCTTTGACTAACGTGACCGCAGAAAAGCACGAGTCCTTCATATCTCTTGAGGGTAGAGATAAGGTGGTTATGGAATTCTCGGGCAAGGAGCTTATCAAGGGCGAGTCGGATGCGTCCAGCTTCCCCTCGGGTGGACTCCGTGAGACCTGTAATGCGCGTGGATATACCGCGTGGGATCCCTCATCATATGCGTTTATTAAGGACAAAACACTTTATATTCCCACCGTCTTTTTCTCGTACGGCGGTGAGTCGCTTGATGCCAAAACTCCCCTTTTGCGTTCTACCGACGCTATAAGCGAGCAGGGACTTCGCGTTCTCCGAGCGCTTGGCGACAATGCCGCATCAAGAGTTATTACAGCAGTTGGCGCAGAGCAGGAATATTTCCTTGTCAACAAGGAATACTACGACAAGCGCGAAGACCTTATCTACACGGGCAGAACCCTTTTCGGTGCGCCTGCCCCTAAGGGCGAGGAGCTTGAGGACCACTACTACGGTCCCTTAAAAACTAAGGTAGCGGCATATATGTCAGAGGTCGACGAGGAGCTTTGGAAGCTTGGAATAAGCTCCAAGACCAAGCATAATGAGGTCGCTCCCTCACAGCACGAACTCTCTCCTATCTATTCTGCCACAAGCGTTGCTCTTGACCACAATATGCTTATTATGGACACTATGAAGCGCGTGGCAGAAAGACACGGAATGATAGCTCTCCTCCACGAAAAGCCTTACGCCACTATCAGTGGATCGGGCAAGCATAACAACTGGTCTATCTCCACAGACACGGGAGAAAACCTACTCAGCCCCGGCAAAAACCCTGCGTCAAATATAAGATTTTTGATTTTCCTTTCGGCAGTAATTCGCGCAGTTGACGAATATCAGGACCTGCTCCGATTCTCCGTTGCAACCCCAGGCAACGACCACCGTCTTGGCGCTAACGAAGCTCCCCCCGCTATCGTGTCTATATTTCTCGGCGACGAGCTTGAGGCTATCATTGAGTCTATAATTGACAATAAAAATTACACCGAGCGCGCAAGCATTAAGGCCAACATCGGCATACCCAGTGTGCCCACCTTCAGATATGATTCCACCGACAGAAACAGAACCTCGCCCTTTGCCTTCACGGGTAATAAGTTTGAGTTCCGTATGCTCGGCGCATCACAGAATATTGCGATGCCAAACATAGTCCTCAACACCGCAACCGCCAAGGTGCTCAAAGAGTTTGCAGACATTCTTGAGGCTGCAGACGATGTCCCCTCCGCCGCAAAACAGCTTGTAAAGAACACCCTTGCGGCACACAGAAGAATAATATTCAACGGCAACGGATATTCTGAAGAATGGGTAGCAGAAGCAGAGAGACGCGGGCTCCTCAATCTCAAAACCAGCGTTGATGCCTACCCTTACCTGCTTGCAGATAAGAATGTATGTCTCTTTGGTGACTTTGGGGTAATGAATCAAGCAGAGCTTCGCGCAAGAGTTGCAGTGCTGTTTGAGACATACTGCAAGACCATAAGCATCGAGGCTAAAACAATGATAGATATGGTCAACAAAAAGATAATTCCCGCTATAGAGCGTTATCTTTGCGACCTTGCAAAAACCGCATCCCTCAAGCGTGAGATATGCGGAGGCTCAGTCATAACTCTTGAAAGAGAGCTTATATTCAAGCTCTCGGAGCTTTGCGAGGGCATAAACAAGTCCGCGCAGACACTCAAGGACCTTGCAGTCAAGGCTAAAAGCTTAAGCAATTCTCGCAAGAGCGCGGAATATTACAGAGACTTTGTGTGTCCTGAAATGTCGCGTCTGCGTCTTGTTGTGGACGCCGCAGAACAGCTCACCCCGGCGGATATCTGGCCGCTTCCCTCTTACGGCGAGCTTACACATAAACAGTAATTTTGAAAACACCTCATGCTCAAGGACACAGAAGGTCTTGCGTATGGGGTGTTTTATAAAGTTTTTTGTTGACTTGCCCACAAAACAATGATATAATTTATTTGGAAGCGAGGTACTTTAATGCTGAACATTAACAAAATCAACAGCCTCTCGGGCACGGACATATATTGGAAACTGCTTGTTGACTCAACAAACACAAGGGCACGCAAAAAGATTTACGAGGGCGCACGACTCCCTTTTGTAATCATAGCAGACAGACAGACGGCGGGCAGAGGACGTATGGGCAGAAGCTTTTACAGCCGCGGCGGTATATATATGTCGTTTGCCTTTAAGTCGAACTCTATGTGTGACTCGGTGTCCGTCACGACCGCGGCTGCCGCCGCCGTCACAAAGGCTCTTTGTGAGTGCTGCGAGGGCGATTTTCAGATAAAGTGGGTAAACGATATCTATCAAAACGGCAAAAAGGTCTGCGGAATACTCACCGAGGCAGTCTCGGGTATTAGTAATGATAGCTATATTATCGTCGGAATAGGAATAAATATCGGCAAGACTAAATTTCCCAAGGAGATCCGCGATATTGCGGGTGCAGTCACGCTTAAATCCACAAAGGAAGAGCTTATCGCAAGCATCACAACCCTTTTGCGTGAGTTTGCAACCGACACGTCAATTCGCTCGTATATGCAGTTTTATCGAGAACATTTTATGCTTATGGGCGAGCAGGTTAATGCCACTCTTAACGGAGAGACTATCTGTGGCAAAGTAGTAGGCGTTGATGACGACGGGGGATTGCTTCTTTTGCGAGAGAATGATACCGCGCCGACAAGAATTTTCAGCGGCGAGGTCACTATTCGCCCCGCAAATAGCAAATCAAATGCTTAAATCCTATTGACATTGCAAAAAATAGTGATATAATAGTCTTGTGGAAAACCACGAATTTTGAAGAGTAAAAATCAGGGCGTAAGTGCCGCGAGGACGGGGAGTTGTCTTGCGGACGAATTTTGAATGCGACAGGCATCAATGCGGTCTTGGTTTTGCATCCCGCTTCATACGGCTCAAAAAAGGCACAGTTTACCTTCTTTCTGCCCTATGGCGAGAGGAGGTATTTTTTTATGAAAAAGTCAAACAAGCTTCTTTTCGGCAGTCTTAAAATTATGGCTTGCGCGGCAATTCTTGCGGCTATGAGTATCGTACTTGGAAAATTCCTTGCATTTAATCTCACCCCCTCAATCCGCATAAGCTTTGAAAATCTGCCAGTGATAATCTCGGGTGTTTTCTTCGGTCCTGTCGCGGGCGCGGCAGTGGGTGCTGTGGCTGACCTTTTGGGTTGCGTCATGGTTGGATACACCATAAACCCGATAATCACGGCAGGTGCGGCTTGTATAGGTCTTATAAGCGGTCTTGTTCCGCTTATATTCAAGAAAAAAAACATTCCCTGCGTAATTTTGTCGGTGTCGCTTTCGCATCTGCTCGGCTCGGTGATAATAAAAACAATCGGACTTTCCGTGTTTTATTCCCTGCCGCTTGTCGAGACAGGATTGTGGCGGCTTTTGACATATACCGCCGTGGGTACGGCAGAGTGCGTGGTAGTTTGTCTGCTCTGCAATAGCTCTGCGTTTGTCAAGCAGGTGGAAAATCTGCTCCCGAGAGGAAGGAAAACTCAAATGACGTATAATCAGGCTCTTGAATATATACATTCTGTCTCGTGGAAGGGCTCTCGCCCCGGACTTGAGCGCACGACAGAGCTGCTTGAGAAAATGGGAAACCCGCAGGATAAGCTCAAGTTCATTCACGTTGCGGGAACTAACGGCAAAGGCTCGTTTTGTTCTATGACGGCAAATGTCCTCAAACACGCGGGCTACAAGGTCGGTCTTTACACGTCTCCCTTCGTGCTTCGCTTCAACGAGCGAATGAAAATAAACGGCGAGGACATTCCCGACACAGAGCTTGCAAAAATTACCGAATACGTCAAGCCCTTTGCCGAGTCTATGACAGACTCCCCCACCGAATTTGAGCTTATAACCGCTATTGCTCTTGAGTATTTTGCAAGAGAAAAATGCGATATAGTCGTGCTTGAGTGCGGAATGGGCGGCAGACTTGACTCAACCAATATTATAAAAAATCCGATTTTATCTGTCATCACGGGAATTTCCTTTGACCACACGGCATTTCTCGGCAACACTATCCCCGAGATAGCAAGAGAAAAGGCAGGTATTATAAAGGAAAACTGCCCTGTTCTGTTCTGCTCGGATAACGCCGAAGCGGCGGCTGTCATAAAGCAAAAGGCAGATGAGTGCGACTCGGATTATTTTGAGGTGGACAGACGCTCCTTTATCCTCAAAAACACAAATCTTGACGGCTCAATCTTTGATTTTGGCGAGTATAAGGACGTCAAAATCCCCCTGCTCGGCTCATATCAACCGCACAATGCCTGCAACGTCTTAATCGCAATATCCATACTCAAAAACACAGGTCTCGATATTTCAAACGAGGCTATATATGACGGTCTTGCAACAGTCGAGTGGCACGCAAGATTTGAAAAGCTCTGCGATAATCCCACAATAATCTCCGACGGTGGCCACAACCCCGAAGGAATTGACGCGGCGGTAGAGAGTGTCAAGCTTTATTTTCCCGAGCAAAAGGTGATTTTTGTCACAGGTGTTATGGCAGACAAGGACTACAAATATATGGCAGACAAAATGAGCGAGGTGGCATCCTGCGCCTTCTGTGTCACCCCCGACAACCCGCGCGCGCTGTCCGCGAGTGACTTTGCAGACGTGTTTGAGGGGTTTGGAATTCCCGCTACTCCCTGCGAGAGTGTCGCCGAGGCGATAACCCTTGCAAAGCAAGTGGCAACCGACACAAATACCCCTATCATTTGCCTTGGCTCGCTTTATATGTACTGCGAGGTCTATAGGGCTCTCAAAAACTGATAATCAATATAAAAAACATCCCCCTTTTTAAAAAATGGGGGATGTTTCTGTTTGTAATGATTTCTCATTCCAGAATGTCCTCTATCTGACCAATCTTTGATTCAGTCGAGGTTGTGGAGATATAGTTGAGGAAAAGCACGTCTTTTATGCCGTTGTCCTCAACGAAATCAATAAGATTTCCGTCAAAATATCTGTAGTCGATAACGTAAACGTACTCATACGAGTCCACGAGGAACGGCACGAATGCATTGCCGTAGGACTCCTTTATGACGACTATGGACGAGCCGTCTTTTATGTTCTCGTTATGTATTTCTGACACGGGGTTATCTCCGCCGATAAAGCACAGATATTTATTGGCAGAGCTGTGTTTGTCGGTGCCCTTGTAGACTATGGCGTATTCCTTCTCGTTGCCATCCTTATCTATCGCTGTCAACAAGTTCGTTCCTCTCGGCACAAACGCCTCGATGTAATCGGGATTGTTTTTGAGCGTCTTGTTCTGTCCCGACTGCGAATAGAACGTGCCAAGGAAGTCCTCAAATTCAAGCTTTGTATAATCCTCAAGCGGTGTAGGTGTAATTCCCTTTTCCTCACAGAAGGCAACGTACGCATAATACGCGCCACGAGCAGTCCAATGGTGGTCTGTTCTGAAATATATGTATTCGTCTCTGTGTGCAAGTAGCTGTGGATGTATATCCACCGCCGTGACGTTTTTGTCAAGTCCGCTGTATATATAGTTCATAACGTCAACGCAGTCTGACGCACCCACCTGGGCTATCTGCTCGTCAGTCAGTTTATAGGTATAATGAAGCGGCACGACCATATTATAGACGTTCACGTCTTTGCCGAGCTTGTCCGCAGCGTCATTTATCGTGGCGATATATCTGTCGTTTACGGATTTTCTGTTATAGAAAATCTCGTACGCGGTCTTTGTATCATTCTGTATCCAAATGCCGCCAAAGTTTTCAACAGCGCCGCCGTTCTCAATCGTGGCATTGTTGCCGCCCGTGGGAATTATGAGCTGGTCCTCTCGGTCTCCGTACATTGACTGAATACCCGAATTTGCGTTTATCATAGACTCACGGAGAGGATATGTGTCCGAATACCAAAGGCTTATCTGCGAAAAATATTCGCCCGAGACAAGTGCCTCAAGGGTAAATTTCGGGAACTCGGTGAGGTTTCTCTTTTCGTTTTCCGAGTAAGACGGTCTGAAAAAGAAGCACAGACCGACCACGGCGAAAATACAAATAACCGCCACCGAGGATATTATTTTTACAACGTGGGCTTTGTTCTCAAAGCCATGCGTGTTCTCTTTGCTGAATATTTCGTTCATTATTAATACCCGTTAAAATTGGAAGTAAATAAATGGGTTGTAGCTGTCTCCCGCGAGAGCCAAAAGTGACAGAATTATAAGCGCGGCGGGGGCAACAGCCGAGATTGCAAGCTTTACGTTCTTTGTGTGCTGATTTCTGTCAAGAATTTTTGACATAAAAGGCACAATAGGTGTGCAAGCAAGCACGCAGACTATAAGGAAGAATATATTGCCCACAAATTCACTCTTGACCTGCATATTTGTAAAGGTATTTCCGTTTCCGCAGAAAATTCCTATAAATGCTCTGCCAAAGTCCGAGAGACTTGTAAATTTGAAGAGCATCGTGCCAAAGAATACCACAACAAGAGTATAAAGCGTTCTTGGTATTCTCGTGATAACCGTAGGCTCTTTTTTGAGCTTCAACACGAACTTTTCCAGTGCCAAGAACACAAAATAGAAAATTCCCCAAAGCACAAAATTCCACGACGCGCCGTGCCAGAATCCCGTCAATGCCCAGACGATAAAGAGGTTGAGTATATGTCTCGGAACCGAAACTCTATTGCCGCCAAGCGGTATGTAAACGTAATCTCTGAAAAACGAGGAGAGGGATATATGCCAACGTCGCCAAAAGTCCGTCACCGAGTGTGCTACGTAAGGGTAATTAAAGTTCTCCTTGTAGTGCAAGCCAACCATAAGACCCATACCTATCGCCATATCCGAGTATGCCGAAAAGTCGAGGTAAAGCTGAAGTGCATAGGCAAAAACGCCGAGAATTATGCCGAGCGAGGACTGCGTCTCAATACTGTCAAGCTTGATCAGCGTGTCGGCAATAGCCGCGCAACCGTTTGCAAGCACTGCCTTTTTTGCAAGTCCTACGGCAAATCTCGTAAAGCCCTGACTTATGCCCTCAAGCGTCATCTGTCTGTTTTCAAGCTCCGCATTTACGTCCGAATATCGCACGATAGGGCCTGCTATACACTGATGGAAAAGAGATGCATAAAGCAGAAGCATCCAATACTTTTTCTGCGACTTAGTTTCTCTGCGATATACGTCTATAACGTAAGATATGAGCTGGAACGTGTAAAAAGATATTCCAATAGGAAGAATTATTGAGGGAGCTGTCGCTTCAATGTTGAACAAAGTTATAAAATTACTTGCGAAAAATCCCGTGTACTTAAAGAATATCAGAAGCCCGAGACATACAAGCACCGTCACCCAGGCATGCGCCAGACGCTGCTTTTTGTCCTTGGTGACGTCAATTATTCTCGCGCCAATATAGCAAATAAATGTTTCAAGGCAGAGCAAAAGGCACAGGACGGGGCCGCCCCATGCGTAAAATATAAGAGATGCCACTAAAAGCACTATATTTTTCTGCTTCATGGTTCTTGCTGTGAGATAAATTCCATAGCACAAAACGAGGAAGACAAGAACAAAAAACATACTTGAAAATACCATTATGCTATCCCTGACCGTCTAAAAAATTCAAGCTTATCGCCTATATTTTATTTTAGCATTTTTACACTGTTTTTTCAAGGGGAGGACATATTAACTTTTTGAAAACTTTCCAAAGAACAAAAAACTTTGCCTGCAAAATAAAAATTCGCTTTAGCTTGTTGAAATACGCAATCTTTTGTGCTATAATATACCCATAATAACTCGGAGGTGCATATATGACAACTCACGATAACGTAAAAAACATATGCGCTAACGCAAAGGCGGCGTCTGCCTGCCTTGCAGCACTTAACACAAAAGAAAAAAACAACATACTTGCGACCATAAAGACTATGCTTTGGGATAATCGCGGGAGTATTATATCCGAAAACCAAAAGGATATAGCCACAGCACAGGCAAACGGCACACCTACACCTATGCTCGACAGACTTCTCTTGAACGAACAAAGAATTTCGGGAATTTGTAGCTCTCTTGACACGCTCATATCCCTGCCCGACCCCGTTGGCTCGGGCGAGGTATTCACAACCTCGGGCGGACTTGAGATATGCTGTGAGCGAGTCCCTCTCGGCGTGGTCGCAATAATATACGAGGCGCGCCCCAACGTCACGGTTGACGCGGCGGCATTATGTCTGAAAACAGGAAACGCGGTAGTCCTTCGAGGAGGCCGCGAGGCGTTGAATACCAATATTGAGCTTATAAGGCTTATGAAAACGGCGATTGAGGTCTGCGGCGTACCCTCTGACGTGCTGGGCTTTGTGGAGTCGGGAGAAGGTCACGAGTCGGCAAATGCGCTTATGTCAATGAGAGGTCTTGTGGACGTCCTCATCCCTCGCGGAAGCGCAAGACTTATCCGTTCTGTCGTGGACAACGCCAAGGTTCCCGTTATTGAGACGGGCGCAGGCAACTGTCATTTGTACGTGGACGAAAGCGCGGACATAGATATGGCTGTGAACGTGGCGATAAACGCAAAATGCAGCCGCCCCGCAGTCTGCAACGCGATTGAGACTATGCTCGTGCACTCGTCTGTGGCTCAAAAATTTCTTCCCGAATTTGCAAAAGCCGTCGCAGACAAGTCACTTGAGATACGCGCTTGCGAGCGCACGCGCAAAATTTTGCCGTCTGCATCAGTAGCCACCGAGACAGATTTTGAGACCGAATACGACGACCTTATCCTCGCAATTAAGATTGTAGATTCCGTTGACGAGGCGATAGACCACATCAACAAATACAACACAGGTCACAGCGAGGCAATAATTACAAATTCGCAGTCAAATGCCAACAAGTTCCGTCAGCTTGTTGATGCAGCGGCAGTGTACGTAAACGCGTCCACCCGCTTTACCGACGGCGGCGAGTTTGGCTTTGGCGCAGAGATAGGCATCTCCACCCAAAAGCTCCACGCGCGCGGACCTATGGGCCTTAAGGCTCTCACTACGCAGAAATACCTCATAAACGGCAACGGACAGATAAGATAAAGGCGGTAAATTTATGAAACTACTCATAGCATCCGACATACACGGCGACGCAGTCTGCTGTCAAAAAATTCTCGACGAGGCAGAAGCTCGCGGCGTTGATAAAATAGTCCTGCTCGGCGACATTCTCTACCACGGCCCGAGAAATGACCTGCCCGAAAACTACGCTCCTAAAAAGGTCATTGAGATGCTCAATAAAGTCTCAGAAAAGCTCTTGTGCGTCAAGGGAAACTGCGAGGCAGAGGTGGACGGAATGGTACTGAAATTCCCCGTGCTTTCGGACTTTGGCTGGATATACGACAGTGAGAAAAATATATGTATGTATCTCTCCCACGGGCATAAATTCAACCCCGAAAATCTCCCGCCCCTGCCATCAGGCACAGTCTTTCTGTATGGACACACTCACTTGCTCGGTTTTTGCGAGAGAGACGGCATTCTCTGTCTCAATCCCGGCTCTGCAAGTCTGCCCAAGGGCGATAATCCCAAGTCCTTTGCAATATACGAGGGTGGCGAGTTTTCAATATTTTCACTTGACGGCGCACTTGTTGACGTCCATAAGGTATAAAAAAATTAGGGTTTATCCCTATTGCCCTATTGACAATTTTTTTCTGTCGTGATATAATGAAATGTAAATATAATGACAAAATACAAGTATCTAATTTTGGAGGTATAAAACAATGGTAGTAGCCGGCGATTTTAAGAATGGCATTACATTTGAAATGGACGGTAACGTATTCCAGGTTATCGAGTTCCAGCACGTTAAGCCCGGTAAGGGTGCCGCTTTCGTTCGTACGAAGCTTAAGAACGTAATCACAGGTGCGGTTGTTGAAAAGACATTCAGCCCCACAGACAAGTATGAAAACGCATATATCGAAAGAAAGGACATGCAGTACTCCTATACTGACGGTGACCTTTACTACTTCATGGACATGGAGACATTCGATATGCTTCCCCTTAACAGAGACAAGCTCGGTGATGCTTTCAAGTTCGTTAAGGAAGAAATGATGTGCAAGATCATCTCCTACAAGGGCAACGTATTCGGAGTTGAGCCTCCCACATTCGTTGAGCTTGAGGTCACAGAGACAGACCCCGGTTTTGCAGGCAACACAGCTACAAACACACTCAAGCCCGCAACTCTTGAGACAGGCGCGGTAATCAAGGTTCCGCTCTTCATCAACGTTGGTGACGTTCTCAAGATTGATACTCGCGACGGTCAGTATCTCTCCAGAGCTTAATTTTAGGCAAATAAAAGCTGAAAAACTCGGGAAATCCATATTATATGTGGATTTCCCGTTTTCAAAATAAAAAAAGGAAGGTATAAAAAATGACACTTACAGAAAGATGCGCTTATATAAAGGGTCTTGCAGAGGGTCTTGACCTTGATAAGAAGGACACCGCAGAAGCAAAACTCATCAAGGCTTTAATCGAGCTTTGCACAGAAATGGCAGAGGAGATCGACGACGTTGAGTACGATATCGCTGAGCTTGCAGACTACTGCGAGGAGCTTGACGAGGATCTCGGCGATGTTGAGGAGGTTCTTCTCGACCTCGATGACGAGGATGACGATTGGGACGAGTGCGACGGCGATTGCGAGTGCTGCGACCTTTGCGACGAGTGCGAGGATTGCGACGACTGCGAGCTCTACGAGGATGAGGAATACTACGAGATAGTTTGCCCCTCCTGCGGCGAGACAGTTTGCTTTGACGATTCCGTAAACGCTGAGGAGCTTATGTGCCCCGCTTGCGGCGAAACTCTCGGTTGCATAATTGAGGACGACGACGTAGCAGTTGTTGAGGAATAATTCTGATTTATATAATCGTTTACAAACAAAAGCCCTCTGACGAGGGCTTTTGTTTTTTATAACTAAAT
>JAZOUO010000047.1:0-4979 GCA_045658225.1 Eubacteriales bacterium | reverse complement strand
ACGGATAGTTGCGTGAGGACATACGAAGGAACAGCTATTACACTGGATACAGTTTTCGGGGATCCACTCGGGAACCATAACTGCAACGCCGCGCTTCTCGTAAGCTGCGGAGCCCTGGGGGAACTGACCGTCAACGTACTTTTCAAATGCGGAAACGGGGAGACTGTCACCCTTCATAGCGTTTGTGGGATTAACCACGCCGTTTACGAAGTCAACGAGGTCCTCGCGGTTGCCTGTTGCGAGAGGCTTTTCAGCGTCAGGCTGGCAGTTTGCCCACTCAGCGGGAACTTCAACCTTAACAAATGCGTCTGCACCTGCGTCGATTGCGGCATAGTTGAGGTCAACCATAGCCTGTCCCTTCTTGATGTAGGACTTGTATGCCATCTTCTTCATGTACTCGATAGCTTCCTCTGCGGGAAGAATCTTTGCGAGCGCAAAGAATGCGGACTGAAGAATTGTGTTCTTAACCTTTGCGTTGCCGATCTGCTTGATAGCAAGGCTGGTAGCGTCGATGGTGTAGAAGTTTACGTTGTTTTCAGCAAGGTACTTCTTAACTGCTGCGGGGAGGTTCTTGTCGAGCTCCTCGAGGGATGTCCACTGGCAGTCGAGAAGGAATGTGCCGCCGGGCTTAACGTCGGAAACCATGTCGTACTTCTTGAGGTACGCCTGGTTGTGACAAGCTACGAAGTCTGCCTTGTTGATATAGTAAGGAGACTTGATGGGCTGATCACCGAAGCGGAGGTGAGAAATTGTGATACCGCCGGTCTTCTTGGAGTCGTACTGGAAGTAAGCCTGAATATACTTGTCGGTGTGGTCACCGATGATCTTGATGGAGTTCTTGTTTGCGCCAACAGTACCGTCGCCGCCGAGGCCCCAGAACTTACAAGCGATCGTGCCTGCGGGAGCTGTGTCGGGTGCGGGCTTTTCCTCAAGGGAAAGACCTGTGACGTCATCTACGATACCAACTGTAAAGTTAGCCTTGGGAGCGTCCTTTGCGAGGTTGTCGTAAATTGCGAAGACGGAGGAGGGAGGAGTGTCCTTGGAGCCGAGACCGTAGCGGCCGCCAACCACCTTGATGTCAGATCTGTTCTCTCTGGAGAGAGCTGCAACAACGTCAAGATAGAGAGGCTCACCAAGAGAGCCGGGCTCCTTGGTTCTGTCAAGAACTGCGATCTTCTTGCAGGTTGCGGGAATAGCTGCTGCGAGCTTGTCTGCGCAGAAGGGTCTGTAAAGACGAACCTTAACAAGACCAACCTTTTCGCCTGCTGCGTTCATATAGTCGATAACTTCCTCGATAACGTCGCAAACAGAGCCCATAGCGATGATAACTCTCTCTGCGTCGGGAGCACCGTAGTAGTTGAAGAGCTGGTAGTTTGTACCAATCTTCTCATTTACCTTGTTCATATACTCCTCAACAACAGCGGGAAGAGCATCGTAGAACTTGTTGCAAGCCTCTCTGTTCTGGAAGAATATATCGCCGTTCTGCGCTGTTCCGCGGAGAGCGGGCTTGTTGGGGTTGAGGGCGTGAGCGCGGAATGCAGCAACTGCATCCTTGTCAAGCATTTCCTCAAGGTCAGCATAGTCCCAGACCTCTATCTTCTGGATCTCGTGGGATGTACGGAAGCCGTCGAAGAAGTTAAGGAAGGGAACACGGCCCTTAATAGCGGAAAGGTGAGCTACTGCCGCAAGGTCCATAACTTCCTGAGGGTTAGTTTCTGCGAGCATAGCAAAGCCTGTCTGACGGCAAGCGTAAATATCGGAGTGGTCTCCGAAAATGTTAAGCGCGTGGGAAGCGACGCAACGAGCCGAAACATGGAACACGCCGGGGAGAAGCTCAC
Organism: Eubacteriales bacterium; assembly: GCA_045658225.1. GTDB lineage: Bacteria > Bacillota > Clostridia > Oscillospirales > CAG-272 > SVTX01. Next base: position 3,141 of record JAZOUO010000047.1, on the reverse strand, counting down.
CTGCGATCTTGTACATGTTGGGGATCATGAGAAGAAGTCCCTGAGACGCTGTGTAGGTGGTTGTGAGAGCGCCGGACGCAAGAGAGCCGTGAACGGTACCTGCGGCACCTGCCTCGGATTCCATCTCGATCACGTTTACGGTTGTTCCGAACACGTTCTTCTGTCCTGCTGCTGCCCACTGGTCGGTGAAGTCAGCCATAGGGCTGGAGGGAGTGATCGGATAAATGCCTGCTACTTCGGTAAAAGCATAGCTCGCATGCGCGGCAGCCTGGTTACCGTCCATAGAAAGCTTTTTTCTTTGGATAGCCATTGATTTTGTCCTCCTAAAAATTTATAAAAAATATTTTTTTCTACTATTGCAGATTATACTCTAGACCATTCTGTCCCAGCATAATCATACATAATATATCATATCACAAAAAGGCGTAATTGTAAAGGGATTTTTCAAAAAACACATTGTATATTGCCAAATTTTTCATAATTTCCATAAAAAATTTCTTGAAAAATAGTAAAAAACGTCAAGCTCCGACGGATTTTGGAATATACGTCTAAATATTCTTACAAATAAAAACCCGACGGCTGCACAGTGCGGCCGTCGGTAAGATTTAGTACCTGTTGTAATTGTTATAATTTGTATTATAGTTTCCGCTATTATAATTTCCGTTATTGTAATTGTTGTTTCCGTTGTTGTAATTGTCCTGACCGTTTTGGTTGTTCTGGTTGTTTTTCTTATTGCGTCTTCCTCGGATTATAAGGAATATTGCAAGTGCGATCAAAATAACGATAATTACAATGGTGATTATAGTCTGCGCAGGCATATACTTTCCAAATATGTCCTCTGCTTCTTCGACTACAATTACAATAGGAATATCTGTCTCCTCGGTAAAGCTTTGGAGTGCGGCGTCAACAACACTCGCGTCTATATGGAGGTCTGTCTTGTTTGTGATATGCGAGTCATATTCCGAGCGGATCTCGTCACAGGTGAACGAGGATTCAAGACGCTTATTTGCGACCGCATTTTTCATTGTGATCATCACATTTGACAAATCTCTTGTCAGCGAATTTTTATAAGACTGCTGATTTACGTTTGAAAGCATAGCTCCGCCAAGCGTCGTCTGATTGCCGCCAAACATATTGGATATTTCACCGTCGACATGCCAGCCGACGCAGCCGTACCAGTCAAAGTCGTAATTATTTTCAGCCGTGACGACAACTATGAGAATGTTGTCCTCGTATGCAGACGTGCTTCCAAACTCTGCCGCATACTCCTCAAGCGCGTATTCCTCGAGTCTGTCGTAATTGTAGTTTACAAGACCGCCGTTTGCCACAACGCTTAAGGTTGTTGTCAGGTTCATGATAAGCACGCCGACCATCAAAAATATGAGGATAACGGGCAAAAACATCATACCCAAAAGACCACCAAGGCAACCGCCTCCGTAATATCTCGGTCCCCAGCCCCAGCCTCCGTAGAAGAAGGGTCTATGATAATGATGGTGATGATGTCCGTGATAACCTCCGCCAAAGCCTCCGCCTCCGCGACTGCCTCCGCCGAAGCCACCTCCTCTTGAGCCGCCTCCACCGAAGCCGCCTCCACCTGGTCCTGGCATAATATTTTCCTCGCTTTCGTTTCTTTTTATATTATTTTTTGTCGCTTGGTGCAAATATATGCCGCGCAAGCGAATGGTTTTATTTTACGTAAAATCAGTCCTCAATAACAGATTTTCTGCCGAAAATTTCCTTAAATCTTTCGGGCGAAAATTTTAAGCGGCGGTCGTAAGTAAGCAGACCGTTTATCTCCTGCTCGACGTCGGTGAGCTGTGTAAGACAGAAGGCAAAAATATTGCCGTTGTCAAGCAGTACGTCGGTAAGACCCTTGAGTCTTGAGAAATATTCCTCCTCGGAGCTTACCGTGTTGCCGTAGCCCCAGCCTGCGTCCTCGGTGTCTATTGCCCACTTTATTCCTCCGTATTCGCTGACGAACACGGGGAGCGCGGGGTTATACCTCTGTTTATTTGGGAACATTCTGTATATCTGGTCGCGGACGATGCCCTTATCTATTTCGGAATAATATTCCTTGAATTTTTCGGGGTCCTGCTCGTAGTCGTGGACGTCGTGGACGTCGCTTCTCTCGGTCGGGAAGGAGCCGCTTGACGTGATGACGGGACGCGTTGGGTCAAGCGCCTTTGTGATGTCGTATATATAGTCAAGGAACTCGTTGCACTGAGGTCTGCCGTTCATTTCCCAGGTCTCGTTAAAGGGACACCAGCCGATGACCGACGGATGCGAGAAATCTCTCTCCATCTCCTCAAGCCACTCGGGCAAGAACCAATATATTGCCTCAAGATAGGTGTGGTCGAGATGCCAGTTGCCCGTCTCTGCCCAGACCATATAGCCGAGTCTGTCGGCGTGGTACAAAAATCTCGGCTCAAACACCTTCTGGTGCAGTCTTGCGCCGTTAAAGCCGCAAGCCATTGACGCTTCAATGTCAAATATCAGCGCCTCGTCGGAGGGTGCGGTGCAGACGCCGTCGGGATAAAATCCCTGGTCGAGAATAAATCTTCCAAAGACTGTCTTTCCGTTAATCTGCATACCCTTTTCCTTGGAAAGCGATACCTCGCGCAGACCGAAATAGCCATTCATTTTGTCGGTTTTTCCGTTGCTCTCAAGCGTAAATTCAAGGTCGTATAGTCTGCCGCAGCCGCACTCCCACAAGTGCTTTTCAGAGAGAGAAATGTTCAGCGTGGTTGACGCGGAGTTGACCTCTGCCTGCATCTGACCTACGAGTCTGCCCTCATAATATGCCTTTACAGAAAGGCTTGCGCCGAGAGCATTTTGAGTCTTGACGTCAAGCGCGACGGATGGAGCGGAGATGTTGGGGAATGTCTTGTAGGACACAACGTGAGCCTGCTCGACTGCCTCAAGCCAGACCGTCTGCCATATACCCGTAGTTCTCGTGTAGAAGCAACCGAATGAGTCCTGCTCGTGAGACTGTTTGCCCGCTACCTGACGACCCGAATGAATGTCATCGAGCGCGTGGACGGTAATATAGTTTCCGCTGTCGCAAAGGTAGTCGGTTATGTCAAAATCAAACGACGTGTAGCCGCCCTTGTGTGTGCCGACCTTTGCGCCGTTTACGTAAAC
>JAZOUO010000046.1:0-2371 GCA_045658225.1 Eubacteriales bacterium | reverse complement strand
TCCTGATTGTAGTACACGTCAACGTACACGGCAAGCACGCCCTCGTCAATCTTTACGCCGTCAAACACAAATCTTCTGAAATTATATATGGACTTTGAGTCGGATACCGAGCGGGTAGCGTGTATTCTCTCAAATCTCACGCTCTCGGGATTGTTTCCCGCGTTGTCTGTGGTGTCGTCGGGAGTTAAATCGTATGCCACGGTCAAGGTGACATCGTAGACCTCTGACTCCTTTGCAGGAATTTCATCAAGTCCGTAATCCTCGCAAAGATGACGCAGAGTAGAGTCGTTGTATCTGAAAATTATCTGCACCTGCTCTGCTTCCTCGTAAAACTTTGCCTCTGTCACTGAAAAATATCCGTAGCTCTTATCTCCTCGGGTTATGGAGTCTTGCTTTTGCGAAAAAATATTTATCTTCTCATTTTCAACATACGCCTGACAAAGTGCCTTGTTTGGAATTACTCTTTTCATGGAGTCGGGATTTGCCGATACGATAAATCTCCAGGCGAGTATGCCAAGCACCGCCATTATGACCAAAGCGCACAAGCTTTTGAATATAAATGAGATTATGTGAAAACTAAATTTTTTTCTTACCATTTTTCTTATCCTTTACGACATATATTTAAGTCTGTCAAGCGCATTCTGGAGGATTATCTGCGCGGAGAGCGTGTCGATAACGCCCTTGCGCTTTGCGCCCTTGGTGTCGGTTTCATTAAGGTATCTTGCCGCCGCCATAGTGGTCATTCTCTCGTCAAGCATAACTATGGGCATATCGGGGATATCGGCGCGCTTCATCTGCTCGCAGAGAATTGAGGCGAACTTTCGCGCGTGCTCGGCGCGGGGACCTTCGCTTCCGTTCATATTGACGGGGAGTCCTACGACTATTCCGCCGCGGATATTCTGTTCCTTGATAATCTCGCATATCTTCTCGGCAGTCTTTTGCATTCCGCCGACGCTGATATAGCCTATTCCTGATGCGAGAAATCTCGTGTTGTCGCACACGGCAAGCCCCGTGCGTTTATCGCCAAAGTCAATTCCGAGAATTTTCCCCGTAGTGTTTTTTATTCTTTGCATATCAATTTCCTTTTTGTTTACTTGCTTTAACCCTCGGTCTCATCAGACTTGTGAGTTTTTCCGCATATAATGCATACGTCATCATAATAATAGTGGTCTTCTTTGTCGAGTTCCTTGAGACACACGGTGCATTCCTTTGCGTGATAATTTGTTTCAATTATGTAATAGTTAGATTTCGCATGTGAAGCCTTGTCAGCTATGGCCATTTTTACGTCTCCGCAGAGCTTGCAGATGTAATTTATCTGTCCTCGCTCGGTGCAACTAGGCTCGCGTATTATCTCGCCCTCGTCGTATGCGTGGTCAAGCGCGGATACCGAGGTTTCTTCTGTGTGACCGCATTCGCACACCCTTTGAAGAACTCCGTCCTCTGTGCAGGTGGGTTGAACAAGCACCTCCCACGAGGAATAGGAGTGCGTGTGCAAGCTCACGTTTCTTTGCGAGCAGGACACAAGTATTAAAACAAGCGCAAGCGCGCCGCAAATTTTGAGTACTCTCATTACAGCTCTCTTGTCGTAAGCTCAATTAAAAGCTTTAAGCTGTCGGGTTGAATCTTTGCCTCGTGAGCCGCGCGATTGCGGTGTATCTCGCCGCATTTTTTGCACTTGTGCAGGATTATATATCCCTTTTTCGCGTCCACCTCAACCTTTACAGGCTCCATCTGACCCTGACACTCGCAGGCTCTGTCACCTGGATTTATATCAAGGTGAAGTGACCAAAGACAAAAAGGGCAGTGGTTGCGCGAGGTGTAGCCGAGCGGTTGAACCTCACGTCCGCAATGAGCGCATATAAACCCGTTATCGTTTTTTGAAAATCTTTTTTGTTCCATAATAATTTGTGACCTATTATAACAAAGACGTTATCCTATTTATACTTCAACTTCAATTATATACTTTTTCTGTCCAAAAGTCAAGATTTAATAGCGTATCTGAAAGATTTTGCAAGCAAAAAATCTCTCTGCATAAATTTAATTTCAAATATCTTGACAAAGTCAAATTTTTCATATATAATGATTATGTTATCGTATGACTGACGGATTTCGCGGCGTACCGCGGGGGAGTGCGATAAATATATGCCGACCGTCTGGGCGATTCACCTTTTTTCGAAGTTGAATTGTCCTTTTTGTTTTTTCGGACAGTTCGCAAATCATCTTTTAGGAGGTAGCGTATGGAACACAAGAATTGGAATGGCTTTGTAGGAGGAGCTTGGCAGAACGAGATAAACGTTCGTGATTTTATTCAGCACAACTACAAGGAATACGTTGGTGACGACAGCTTTCTTTCGGGTCCTACCGAGAGAAC
>JAZOUO010000045.1:0-1111 GCA_045658225.1 Eubacteriales bacterium | reverse complement strand
GGATATAAACAGCAAGACTCTTGTCCGCGCTGACAGACTTGAGAGCAATAATTTTCCGTACGATGAGCCCATAGATGTCGCGCTATTGCCGCCAAGAGCAAGAATAGGCAAGGGCGAGGGACTTGAGCAAGTTGGCGAGAGGACTATTTTCTACTCGGACATTGACTATAATATTCACATGAATAATACCAATTACCCCGATATGCTTTGCGATTTTTTGCCTGATATGCAGGGAAAGTTTGCATCGGAAATGTCTTTGTCGTACCTCAAGGAAGCTCCGCTCGGCGCGACCTTAACAGTCAACAGAGGTCTGCGTGAGGACGGATTTTTTGAGTTTAGAACCACCAATTCCGCAGGCGAGACCTGCCTTGACGCCATAGTGAAGCTTTGTGAAATATAATAAAAAAGGCATTTGCAAACGCAAATGCCTTTTTCTTTATTTTAACTTGCCGAGCTTTGACGTATTCGCAATAACGATAAGCTTCTCGTCAGCCTCAAGAGGAGTTTCGGGATTTATCTCGATTCTGACGCTATCACGCGAGCGGATGGCCACGATGTTTATGGAATATTTCTTTCTGAGGTTAAGCTCAAGCAGATTTTTGCCTACCCATTCGTCCTTTACGTCAAGCTCTATCATTGAGACGTTTTTCGCAAGCTCTATCATATCCACAAAGCCCGACGAAAGCAGGTTTTTTGCAAGTCTTGTTCCCGATTCGTTCTCGGGGAAGACTACCTTATCCGCGCCCACGCGGCTGAGTATTTTTTGGTGAGTTTCATTCGCACTCTTGGCAATTACTGTCTTAACTCCCGCTTCCTTGCAAAGCATAGTCGCAAGCACGCTCGCCTCAAGATTTTCCGCCATAGCGATAATGACGGTGTCTATATTTCCAACGCCGAGACGGGAAAGCACCTCGGGGTCGGTGACGTCTGCGCATCTGCAAACAGGAATAAATGCCGCCGCGTAATTTACGATACTCTCGTCAATATCTATTGCAAGCACCTCTGCGCCGCTATCTACAAGCTCTTTAGCTACAGCCAAGCCGTATCTTCCGAGACCGAATACTGCATAAGTCTGATTTATACTCATAAAAACATCCTTTCCTTATCCCAC
>JAZOUO010000044.1:0-3509 GCA_045658225.1 Eubacteriales bacterium | reverse complement strand
GCTTCCTCGGTTGCGGGTGCTTCTTCTGCTGCTGCAGGAGCTGCCTCCTCGCCCTTGTCGATAACTGCCTGGAGAGCATATGCGAAGTTGTAAAGAGGGGACTTGATGGAGCCGAGGAACTTTGCGATGAGCACTTCCTTGGAGGGAATGCTTGCGAGCTCGTTTACACCTGCTGCATCAATTACTCCGCCGTCTACGTAACCTGCCAAAATGTTGAAGGACTCGATCTTGTCTGCATATTCCTTAAGGATCTTTGCAGGAGCAACCGGATCGTTCTGGCTGATTGCAATAGCAGTCATGCCGTTGAGATACTGCTTTATGTCGCCGTAGCCACACATATCGCAAGCTCTGCCTGTAAGAGTGTTCTTCATAACAACGTACTTAACGCCTGCTTCACGAAGAGCCTTACGGAGCTTTGTGTCGTTCTCAACAGTAATACCCTGATAGTTAACAACTACGCCTGAAGCGCTTGTCTTGATCTGCTCTGCAAGATCAGCGACAACTTGCTTCTTCTGTTCAAGTATTGCATTGCTGGGCATTTTGTTTTTACCTCCCGTAGTAATTTAGTAATAAAAAAATCTTTCTTCCCGACGCATACACACGTTCAAGGAAGAAAGATTCTGATAAACCCAAAAGGGCATAGCAATATCATTTTATAACTTCCTCGGCAGGGTGGCATACGCTTTTACGGGAACCTGCTGTCTTTGGATAAAGGGAACTATTTTCCCTCACTGCGATATTATACTACAAAGATTTTTATTTGTCAATAGGTTTTTTGAAACTTTTTTAAAAAACTTTGCAAAAACTTACGAAGATTTTATTTATTGTTCTTTATTATGTTTTCAGCAAGCTTTACAAGTCTTTCACGCATCCAGAAGGGTTCTACGATTTTAAAATCTGTCTGGAGGGTCATAAGAACGCTGAGGAACTGATCGACGTTATTAAACTCGCAAAGATAGCGGCTTCTGGACTCTTTTGATATAATGTAGCTTTTAAGGGAGAGTGCTGAGAGCTTGTTGGGGATTTCTATGAGAGCAGTATAAGGAACCTGCATCTGAATTACCGTGTTATCTGCATAGGTCTCTGCGCCTGTGATATTATCTACCACCTCGGAAAGAGGATCGTCGTTATCTGTTGCTAAAACGAGGGGGAGGGAGTACTGCTCAGTGTAGTAATATCCCTTGTGCTCCATGCTATATTCAAGCGGTGCGCCGAGCTGACGCTTGAGATAGTCAACGTCTCTCTGCGCTTGTCTGTGTGAAATTCCAAACTTTTCGGCAAGTCGCATGGCGTTGGGATAATACATATTTGCTATTTTTTTGTGAAGCCACTGTATTCTTACGATAGAAGAGGCGTTAATTGACGTTTTCATCTGAGTCTGTTCCTTTCTCGTCTGGGGGTGTATCGGTGTCATTTGTCTCTGTTGGAGTGCTGGGATGTGCAAAGAATATCTTTGCTGAGTATATAGCCATAGCAACGCAGGGGATAAAGCAATAATTTATATTCCGAGCGCCCGATATAACAAGCGCGATGCTTGCCGCTGATGCCGAAACATTCAAAATAAAAGTTGAAGTGGAGATAAGCTTGTATGCACCGAAATTCCCACTACCAAGGTCGAATTTAAGTTCGCCCACTATGAGTAGCATGGAGATAGCCATTCCAAATTGGCACAATATTTTGTAGGGAGAGTTGACTGCGATACTGTAATCAAAGTAGGTCTGCGCGATAGTCGCGCCGTAGAACAAAACTGTGCTTATGCCTAATATGGTGTTTGCGACTATGCGCTTGTTAAACAGTCCAATAAAATATGCTACCGCAATAAGTGAAAGGATAATGAGCCAGACGTTCTTATCAATTATGGACTGCAGAAAAAACAAAAACAGAGTGAGCGCACTAAGATATTGCATAAGGGTAGCGCCCTTGCGCTTTGTGGGTGATAACTGCGCTTTTGATATGATTGAAAAAGCTATTGCTGCCGCCATTGCCAGTGCCACAACTCCACCAAGGATATATGACGACGAGGCTTTCTTGAAATACATAGACTCTATGTCAAAGCCCTTGCCGAAGAAAATACACGTAAAAACAGCAAGAATTACGGAAATTGTCCCAAGACAGATTTTGAAAATTCCTTCCTTATTATATATAGGGCATGTGGGAGTAGCTCCCGTGCCATCGTGGGTGTTTTTGTTCATTATGGCTATACTCCAAAATTTGCGTTGATTTACAGTACTATTATATCGCGAAAATGTTAACATTTGTTATACAAAACACAAAAAATACAAATTTTTTATGATTTTTTGAAAATTTGTGCAGGTTTTTTAAAAAAAATACGGCAAAAGGCGTCTTTGAGGAGTGTTTTTATACCTAAAATGGCTATAATTTGTATATATTTCACAAAAAACTCCTTAAAATTTCTGTAAAGTTCTACATCCGAGACACCACGATTCTATTGACATTTGAGTCAATATAGTGTATAATATGGAAGCTTGATGTGCGATGAAGCGAGAGGTTGCTTTCGTTAAAACGAAAGGGAATTTTCGTGGAGTATGTCCGTAGAGCAAAGAAAACCTCGTGTTTTTGATGCTCGGCAAACGGGCGACAACACTTTCGTCACAGCACAATGCAACATGCGGCATTGAAGCCGAGTGTTCCCCAAAACCCCTTATATTCTCGGAATTTGTTTGAATATGCTGAAGAAAACAAATTTCGTTTTTAATGGAGAGAAAAAGGAACGCACGGGGCGGTGTACGAAAGAAGACGCCCCCAAAATCCTCAAGTCAGCCATGGCTTGAGCGAAATCTAAAAAGGAGGCAACAAAAAATGGCAGTTAAAGAGAAGATCAGAGTACGTCTTAAGAGCTACGACCACACACTTATCGATACAGCAGCAGAGAAGATCGTTGCAGTAGCGAAGGCAAACGGTTCCGAAGTTTCCGGTCCTATTCCGCTTCCTACCGAGAGAGAGATAGTCACTATTCTCCGTGCGGTACACAAGTACAAGGATAGCCGTGAGCAGTTCGAAATGCGTACACACAAGAGACTCATCGATATCGTAAAGCCCAATCAGAAGACGATTGACGCTCTTATGAACGTTGAGCTTCCCGCAGGCGTTGAGATCGAGGTTAAGCTCTAATATAACAATTGAAGCTTTTATCAAGCAACTCGAGTGCAAGGTTTGCAAAACAAAGACAACAGCCGGTAGCACAAAAGCTATGTCGGTAACTTTGTAAGTCATGTTGGGCGGACAAGAGCCGTGCCAACCAATAATTTACAGGAGGAAAAACAAATGAACAAGGGTATTATCGGTAGAAAAATCGGTATGACTCAGATCTTCGATGAAAAGGGTAATGTAATCCCTGTAACAGTAATCGAAGTTGGTCCCTGCGCAGTAGTGCAGAAAAAGACAGTTGAAAAGGACGGTTATGACGCCCTTCAGCTCGGCTTCTCCGAAAAGAAGGAAAAGCACACAACAAAGGCTGAGAAAGGTCATTTTGAAAAGGCAGGCGTTTC